>NZ_CAXBIB010000014.1:0-100643 GCF_963975745.1 uncultured Parvibaculum sp.
CGGAGGTGTAACCTATGTCCCCGAACAGGTGTCAACCATGTCCCCGGTCCATACAGAGGGGAGGGTGGGAAGGGAGGCGTGGGCGACGAAGCATCGGGACGCGGTCGCGCCTAGATCAGCTGCAGCGTGACGGCCGCGAGGAGCGTGTAGCGGCCGAACTTGGCCAGCGCGACGAGGAGGAGGAAGCTCCAGAGCGGTTCGCGCAGGAGGCCGGCGGCGACGGTGAGCGGGTCGCCGATGACGGGGGCCCAGCTCAGCAGCAGCGACCAGCGGCCGTAACGCGCATACCAGCGGGAAGCGCGAGCGAGCGCGGCGGGGCCGGCCGGGAACCAGCGCCGGTCCTGAAAGCCGAGCGCCGCGCGGCCGAGCACATAGTTGACCGTCGCGCCCAGCACATTGCCGATGCCGGCGACGAGGACCAGCGCCAGGACCGGATGATCGCCGGCGACCAGCAGGCCGACCAGCACCGCTTCCGACTGCGCGGGCAGCAGCGTCGCGGCGATGAAGGCGGCCGCGAAGAGGGCGGCATAGGCAGACAGTCCGGTCATGCGGGGCATCCGGCGGGGCGAGGGGCGGCTCTCTCATAGAGCGCGGCGGGCCAAAGGGAAAGGCAGCGGGCGTGCAGGCCCGTTCTTGCCAAGGCGGCGGATTTGCCCGACGCTCGGTGCCGGCCGAAGCATCCGCGCGGCCGGAGCATAGCGACAACGGGACAATTCGCGTGAGCCTTTCGACACCGGCCGCCATGGCGCGGCGCCGCGGCGCATGCTGATCGACGCCAATGGCTTTCCGGCCGGGACGGAGCTTGCGGCCGATATCTGCATCATCGGCGCCGGCGCAGCCGGGCTGATCGTCGCGCATGAACTGGCGCAGACCGGGCGCGACATCCTGGTGCTGGAATCGGGCGGGCCGGGCCCGGCGCCGGCCACCGCCGCGCTGATGACCGGGCGCGCGGTGACGCGGCCGCCCTTCCAGCTGGCCGGGGCGCGGCGCCAGCTCGGCGGGTCGTTCAGCGACTGGGGCGCCAATTGCGCGCTGATCGACGCGGCCGATCTTGCCGCGCCGGCCGAAGCCGGCGGGCCCTGCTGGCCTTCCGCGCTGGCGCAACTCAACGGGCTGGCGGCGCGCGCGGCCGATTATCTTTCGGGCTTCCGGGGCTTCGGCGATTTCAGCCTCGACGAGACCGCGGCGCTGCGGCCGATGCCGGGGCGCGGCGATGGCGATGCGGCGGGCGGGGCGTGGCGCGAGAAGCTCTATCTGCGCGGTGCGGCCGACGCGGCGGCGCGGCTGGCCGGGCGGCTTGCCCGCGCCGACAGCCCGGTGCGGCTGGTGCTGCATGCAACCGCGCTCGAGATCGCGATTGCCGACGGCGAGGCGACGGCACTCCATTTCGCCAATCTTGCCGGGGCGCGCTCGACCGTCCGTGCCCGGACATTCGTGGTCGCCGCCGGGACCGAGAATGCGCCGCTGCTGCTGCGCTCGTTCGGGCCCGACAGCGCGGCGGCGCGGCGGCGGCTGCCGGCGCTGGGGCGCTTCCTGCATGCGCATCTGCTGTCACTGCACGGTTTCCTGCTGCCCGGGGGCCCGCGCAAGCGGCTGCATCGCTATCTGCTGCCGGTGACGCGGGACGGGATCGGCGAAAGCCCGCGGCCGCATTTCTCCGGGCTGGTGCCGCCGGCCACCATCGCGGCGCCCGACGAAGGGCTCGGCCATTGCCTGTTTCTCGAACCGGCGATCCATGACGCGCCGCTGCTGACGCGCGAGACCGTGGCGCGGGCCGGGCGCTGGCGGCGCATTCCGCGCCATCACAATCCGCGCTTCATGGCCGCCGCCAAACGCGTCGGCTGGTCCTGTGCGCCGGCGATCTACGGGCTGCGCCATTACATGGAACAGCCGCCGCGCTGGGAGGCGGAGGTATCGCTGGGGGCGCCGGCCGGGCCGTTCGGCCTCGGCGCGGCGCAATTCCGCTGGCAGATCGGCGAAGCCGAAAAACGCCAGATGATCGCGGCCTGTGCAAGCCTGGCGGCGCTGGCGCCGGGTGACGGGTTCGGCCGCGCGGTCGATCACCAGGAAATCGCCGATGCGGCGGGGGCCGATTTCGGGCGCAACGCGCATCCGATGGGCGGGACCGTGATCGGCACCGACCCGGCGCGCAGCGTGGTCGACGAAAATCTGCGCGTGCATGGCGTCGGCAATCTGCATGTCTGCGGCGGCTCGGCGATCCCGCGCAGCGGCACGGCGATGACGACCAGCCTGATCGCGCAGCTGGCGCTGCATCTGGCCGACCGTCTCAAGCGCGACGGGGCCGGGCGATGAGTTCGGCCTCGACGCCGCGGCAGGCGGTGCTGGTGCTCGGGATCGCGCGTTCGGGCACCTCGGCGCTGAGCGGCGCGCTGGCGGCGATGGGGATCGATTTCGGGCGCGGGCTGAAGCCGCCCGACCGGCAGAACCCCAGAGGCAATTTCGAGCATTTCGAATTGTCGCGGCTCAACCAGCAGGCGCTGGCGCATTTCGGCCTGGACTGGTCGTCGGGGCGGCCGCTGCCGGCGGGCTGGCTCGACGCGGCGGCGATGGCGCCGCTGCGGGCGCGGATCGAGGCGATCCTCGCACGCGATTTCGACGCGGCGCTTGCCGGCATCAAGGATCCGCGGCTGGTGGCGCTGTGGCCGCTCTACCGGCAGGCGCTCACGGCGGCGGGCTGCGAAACGACATTCGTGACGATCGAACGGGCGGCGGGTGAAGTGGCGCAATCGATCCGGGCCTCGGGCTATCTGCACGGGCCCGAGACGCCGGGGCGGCTCGCGGCACTCCACCGCTTCTACATGGACGAACTCGACCGGCTGGTGGCGACAGAGGGCGCGCTGCGCATCCGCCACGCGGCGTTGATGCGCGACCCGGCCGCGACGCTGGCGGATCTCGCCGGCCGGCTGCCCTTCGGCAAGGCCGGGGTCAGCGCCGATATCGATGCCGGCGCGGCGACGATCGACCGGGCGCTGCATCGCCAGCGCGGTTAGACCGGGTCAGGCGTCGAGACGGGCGAGGCTTTCGGCGGTGTCGACGGCGGATTGTTCCCAGCTCCGCGGCTGCCAGCCGAGCAGGCGGATCGCCTTTTCGCCGGTGGCGTGTTTTTCCTTGCCGAGTTCGGGCAGCACCAGTTTCAGCTCGGGCATCCGCATGGCGGCGATGAAGACCAGCCAGTTGGGCAATTGGCGCGTCGGCACCCTGGCCGCCGCCTTGCCCAAGCGCGCTTTCAGAAGTTTCGCGATATCGCGCATCCAGACATAGTCGCCGGCGATGGCGAGGAAACGTTCGCCCTTTGCGGCCGGATCCGTCATCGCGCGGATGTGGAGATCGGCGACATCGCGCACATCGACCAGGCCGAAGGAGAGTTTCGGCATGGCGGGCACCGAACCGTCGATCAGGCCCTTGACGATCTGGATCGAGGTCGAGAAGTCGGGGCCGAGGACGGGCCCGAGCACGCCGACCGGATTGACCACCGACAGTTCGAGGGCGCCGCCTTCGCGGGCGATGAAATCCCAGGCGGCGCGTTCGGCGATGGTTTTCGATTTCGTGTAGGGCGAGAGATCGTCGCCGTCGAGATTTGTCCAGTCGGTTTCGTCGAAGGGCTGCTTGCGGACGGGGTGGCCATAGCCGATGGCGGCGAAGGAGGAGGTCATCACGACGCGCTTGACGCCGGCGTCGCGCGCGGCGCGCAGCACCCGCAGCGCGCCGTCGCGGGCGGGCACGATCAGTTCGTTCTCGTCCTTCGGCAGGCCGGCCGGAAAGGGCGAGGCGACATGGAGCGCATAATCGCAGCCCTCAGCGGCCTCGGCCCAGCCCTTGTCGGCTGTCAGGTCGGCGGCGAAGAAGGAAAGGCGCGGGCCCGGATCGGCGGCGCCGCCCGCCTTCAGCATGGCGCGGACTTCCGGCTCGCGGGCCAGATTGCGGACCGTGGTGCGGACCGCGTGGCCCTGGCCCAGAAGCTGGAGGATGGAATGGGCGGCGATGAAGCCCGAGCCGCCGGTGACGAGGATGGTGGACATTTTTTCTTCCTTCGAGTCGGCGCCCCCGCCCTTCGCTTGTGCTCCGGGCGTTCGGCGCTCGAAAAGGTCCACCGGACCTTTTCGTTTGCTGGCGCAAACTGCGCCTCACCCCCTCACCCTTCCGCGAGCTGACGCTCGCTCCCTCCCTCTCCCCAATGGGGAGAGGGAAAGGATCGTTGCGCGCCGGCTAATCCGCCGCCTGAGCGAACTGGCCGGCGGCGGGCGAGAGCTTGTGGTTCTTCAGCGGGAGCTGGCGGATGCGGGTGTCGGTGAGTGCGAAGACCGCGTTGGCGACGGCGGCGGCGATCGGCGGCGTGCCGGGTTCGCCGAGACCGCCCAGGGCCGCGCCGCTTTCGATGAAATGCACCTCGATCGCCGGCGTCTCGGCCAGTGTCAGCATTTCGTAGTCGGTGAAGTTCGACTGCGCCACGGCGCCGCCCTCGATCGCGATCTCGCCGTAAAGTGCGGCGGTGAGGCCGTAGATGATGGCGCTCTCGACCTGCTGGCGGGCGGTGTCGGGATGGATCACCTCGCCGCAATCGACGGCGGCGGTGACGCGGTGCACGCGCACGCGGCCTTCGGCGTCGATCGAGATCTCGGCGACCTCGGCCGCGATCGAACCGAAGCTCTGCTGGATGGCGATGCCGCGGGCGCGGCCGGCCGGCAGCGGCCGGCCCCAGCCGGCCATTTCGGCGGCCCGTTCCAGCACTGCCAGATGACGCGGCTGGTGCTGCAGCAGCGCGCGGCGATAGGCGAAGGGGTCCTGCCCCGCTTCATGCGCCAGTTCGTCGGTGAAGCTTTCGGTGAAGAAAGTGTGCTGCGTATGCGCGACCGAACGCCAGGGACCGAAGGGCACATGGAACGTGCGGTCGACGACGCGGATCGACTGATGCGGCACGGCATAGGGAATATGCGCGGCCTCGGCCGGTTCGTTCCTGCCGATGTAGCGGTTGTCCCAGGCGACCGGCAGGCCCTTGTCGTCGAGCGCGGCGCGGAAGGTCGAGACAATGGCCGGGCGGTACTTGTCCTGGCGGATGTCGTCCTCGCGCGACCAGACCAGCTTGACCGGCGCGCCGACCTGCATCGCGATCAGCACCGCCTCGTCGACATAGTCGAGCGAGCCGGTGCCGCGGCGGCCGAAACCGCCGCCCATATAGAGCGGATGCACGGTGACGTCGTCGAGGCCGAGGCCGGCCAGTTTCGCAACCCGGGCCGCGGTGCCGAGCCCGTCCTGGGTGCCGGTCCAGATCTCGGCCTTGCCATTCTCGACCCTGGCGGTGCAGTTCATCGGTTCCATGCAGGCATGGGCGAGATAGGGCACGCGGTAGGTCGCTTCGAGGACGCGCGTGGCGGCGGCGAGCGCGCGCGGCGCATCGCCCGTTTCAACATCCTTGTCGCCCTTCTCGGCAGCGAGGATCTTCTCCTGTTCGACGAAGATCGTTTCCGACGTCACCGCGCCGAGACCGGCATCGGAGAAACGCGGTTCGAGCGCGGCCAGCGCCTGCTTGGCGCGCCAGTAGCTGTCGGCGACGACGGCAACCGCATGGGGCAGTTCGACGACCTGCCTGACGCCGCGGCGGGCCAGTGCCGGGGCGGCATCGACGCTTTCGAGACGGCCGCCGAAGACCGGCGCATGAAGAATCGCCGCATAGAGCATGCCCGGCACGCGGGCATCGATGCCATATTGCGCCGAGCCGTCGACCTTGGCCGGAATGTCGAAGCGGGCCGGCGCGGTGCCGACGATGCGGTAATCGGCTCTTGCCTTCAGCTTCGGTGCGCGGGGCGGCGACAATTCGGCCGCCTCGGCCGCCAGTTCGCCGAAGCTGGCGCTGCGGCCGCTCGCGCGGTGATGGACATGGCTGAGTTCGGCGACGACTTCGGCCTGCGGCACACCCCAGCGGCGCGCGGCGGCGCGCGTCAGCATCTCCTTTGCCGCCGCGCCGGCGACGCGCATGCCGTAATGGCCGGTGAAGCGCACCGCGGTCGAGCCGCCGGTCAGCTGCAGGTTCATGAATTCGGCGATCTTCAGCATCGAGAAATCGGTGACGCCGAGAAGCGCCGAGGGAATGGCGATGTCGCCGGCGAGATAGCCGCGGGCCAGCCCGTCATTGGCGAAGGCGCGCGCCGCCGGCGCCTGTTCCATGCGCACCAGCTGCCAGTCGGCTTCCATTTCCTCGGCCGCCATCATCGGCAGCGCGGTGTGGATGCCCTGGCCCATGTCGGAATGGGGCACATAGATGGTGACCGTGTTGTCGGGGGAAAGCTTGATCCAGGTCGTCAGCAGGCGTTCGTCGCCGGTGGCGACGGCGCGCGCGGCCGAGGTCAGACGCGAAGGACCGGCAAAGGCGAAGCCCAGCAGCAGGCCGCCGCCGGCAACGCCGCCGGCGACGAGGAGCTGGCGGCGGGTCGGCTTTTTCAGTTCGATGGCCATGATGCTCTCCCTCAGGCGGCGGTGACGGAACGGATGGCGGCGCGGATGCGCGGATAGGTGCCGCAGCGGCAGATATTGGTGATCGCCGCGTCGATATCCTCATCCGTGGGCTGAGGATTTTCGGCGATGAGCGCCGAGACCGCCATCAGCATGCCGGACTGGCAGTAACCGCATTGCGGCACCTGGGCCTCGATCCAGGCCCGCTGAAGATCGCTCAGCATGCCCTCGGCGGCGCCGGAGACGGCGGCAAGGCCCTCGATGGTGGTGATCTCCGCGCCGTCGACCGCCTCGACCGGGGTGACGCAGCTGCGCGTGGCGACACCGTCGACCTGGACCGTGCAGGCGCCGCAGGCGGCGATGCCGCAGCCGAATTTGGTGCCGGTCAGGCCCAGCTCGTCGCGCAGGGCCCAGAGGAGCGGCATCTCGGGTTCGATGTCGAGCGTGCGGGGCTCGCCATTGACGCGGAGGGTGATCGGCATGGGCGGTTCTCCGGCAGTTCGATGGATTGCGGGTGTTCGGGACGCGACTGACCGTTTTTACCATTTCGGTCAGTCTGTTGCCAGCGACAATCGCCGCCTGGCGGCCCCGGTCACGGATTCGTGAAGCCGGCGGTGGGCGCGGCGGCGCGGAGAGCCTATGTTTGCCGGAGATCCGTTGCCTTCAGGAGGATATTCCATGCGCCTTGCCCTGTTTGCCCTTGCTGCCGCCGTCGCCGCCCTGCCCGCCTGGGCCGCACCGCAGGCAAGCGCCAGTTTCAAGACCCATGACGGCGGGGCCGCCGGCATGGCGGCGATCAGCGAAGGGCCGAGCGGCGTGCTGCTGCGGATCGAGACGGAGGGACTCGCGCCCGGCTGGCACGGCGTCCACTTCCATGCCGTGGGCGATTGTTCGGACGAAAAGTTCATGGCTTCCGGCGGACATCTCAACCATGCGGAGGAGGCCGAAAAGGCGCCGCACGGGCTGCTCAATCCGGACGGCCCCGATTTCGGCGACCTGCCGAATCTCTATGTGCATGCAGACGGGACCGGCAAGGCCGAGATGTTTTCGGCGCTGGTCAGCTTCGACGGCGCGGGCGGGCGCGCCGCGCTTTTCGACGCCGACGGCGCGGCCATCGTGATTCACGAGGCTGCCGACGACCATACAAGCCAGCCGATCGGCGGCGCGGGCGCGCGGGTCGCCTGCGCGGTGATCGAGCGCGCAGAATAGAAGGCTGAACGCAGCGCCGAATTCCGGGTCAAGGACCCGGACGGCGAAGCGGCGCCCTGCAAGATGTTCGACTGAAATGATCCATCTTTCAGAGGATCAGCCGACTTCGAGCCTTGTCGGCGCGCCAGCGGCCGGGGCGAGGCTGGCCGGCGGCGCGGCGCGCACCGGCAGGTGGCAGGCGACGCGGGTGCCAATGCCGGGCGTCGATTCCAGCGTCACCCAGCCGCCATGCAGTTCGATGAAGGAGCGCACGAGGCTGAGGCCGAGGCCCGCGCCGCGGCGGCGGTCGCCCGACCCATGGGTCTCGAAACGGTCGAAGACATTGGACTGGAATTCCGGCTTGATGCCGTCGCCGGTGTCGGCGACCCAGAGCTCGACCGAATTCTCGAAGCGCGCCGCGCCCAGCGTGATGGTGTCGCCGGGGCTGGTAAAGGCCAGCGCATTGGAGAGCAGGTTGATCATGATCTGCTTGATGCGCTTCTCGTCGGCACGGACGATGCCGATGTCCCGCGGGCAGTCGATTTTCAGCACGACCCTGTTCTTCTGCGCCGGGCGCTGGGCGAATTCCTCGGTCGCATAGATCACTTCCGACAATTCGACATCGGAGAGGTCGAGCGTCATGGCACCCGCCTCGATGACGGCGAGATCGAGAATGTCGTTGACGACATCGATCAGTGTCTCGGAACTCTCGAGAATGCCCTGCATGTATTCGTGCTGGCGCGGATTGAGCTGACCGAACATTTCGGTCTCGAGGATCTCACCGAAGCCCAGAATGTTGGTCAGCGGCGTGCGCAGCTGGTAGGAGACATGGCTGATGAATTCCGATTTCAGCCGGTCGGCGGTTTCGAGCGCGTCGTTGCGCTCGCGCAGCGCGTTTTCCATGCGCGTCGAATCGGTGACATCGACATAGGTCAGCAGCGTCGCGCCATCGGGCAACGGCACGCGCGCGAAATCGATCACCGCGCCATCGGTGCGCTCAAGACGGCCAGTCGCCTGGGACCGGGTGCCCGACATCTCGGTAATGCCGGCCTTCATCGCGGCCCAGTCGGCCTCGCTGGCATAAAGCCCGCGGCAGAGATCGGCGATGTCGTTGACATGTGGCTCGCCCTCGAGGTCGGCCGGATCGAGATTCCAGATCCGCGCCCAGGCCGGGTTCGAGAGTTTCAAGCGGCCGTCGGAGCCGAACACCGCGACGCCTTCATAGAGATGATCGATCGTCTCGCGCTGCACGCTGGCCAGCGTGTTGTAGGAGCTTTCGAGATTGAGCCGCTCGGTGATGTTCTCATAGAGATAGACGACGCCGCCGAAGGGGTGGGCCTGGCCGATCAGCTTGATCGTGCGGCCATCGGGCAGATGCCAGAATTCCTCAATCGGATCGGGCGATGTGTAGAGTTCCATACGGGCCTGTTTCCAGGCCTGGAAATTGGCCTGTTCGGGCAGGCGGCGGCGGGCGCGCAGCTCGTCGAGAATCTCGCCATCCGACGGACCCTGATCGAGCCATTGCGCCTCGAGCCCCCAGAGCGCCTCGAAGGCGCGGTTGCGGAAGGCAAGGCGCTTGTCCGGTCCGCAGATCGCGACCGCCGTGGTGACGCGGTCGAGCGTGGCGGCATGGCTTTCAATATGACGGCGGAGTTCACCCTCGGCCGCGTCCAGCGCCGAGACGTCGATGGCGATGCCGGCAACGCCATCGCTCATTCGCTGTTCGATGATGTCGAGCGTGCGGCGCTCGCCAGCCATGATGGCGCGGCTGCGCTCACGGGCGCGGGGCCGGTCGAAGAGCCCGCGGCGCAGCGCGGCAAGCGTCTCGTCGTTCAGCAGTTCGAGCCCCTTCAGCACTGCCTCTTCCGGCGAGGCCGCATCGACCGCCTCGGCATAGGCCGCATTGACCCATGCCAGGCGGCCATCGCCGTCGCGGCGCCAGGCGGGCAACGGCGCCGTCATCAACTGTTCCTCGAAACGGGCGCGTGCCGTATCGGCATGGCGCAGGCGATCCTTCAGGCGCGAGACTTCGGCGCGTTCGCCCGAGACATCGCGCAGCCAGAGCACCGCCAGCGCGCCGGCCGGGCGGCCCTCGGCCTCGAAGGTCCGGCCGTCCAGCGACTGCACATGCAGCGAGAAGCGCGCGCCGCGCGTGCGCAGCCGCTCGACCGCCGTATTGAGGCGGCCGGCATTTTCAGGTTCGAGCCTTGTCAGCAGATAGTTGAAATCGAGATCGCCGGAGGAAGGATCAACCAGCGTCGCCGTCGAACCGACAATACGGGGGCGTGCCTGGAAGGTGCCGGGTGCCGCGCGCAGGCTTTCGGGCGTCCAGATGAAGACGGCATCGGGCTCGGCAGCCAGGATCGCTTCGGCCGCGTCGAGCCGTGCGGCCAGGGCGCCGGCATCAGCCTCGCGCGTCAGCGCAACGCGACGTGCGGCCCGAGCTGCACGCA
Source organism: uncultured Parvibaculum sp. (assembly GCF_963975745.1). Taxonomy (NCBI): domain Bacteria; kingdom Pseudomonadati; phylum Pseudomonadota; class Alphaproteobacteria; order Hyphomicrobiales; family Parvibaculaceae; genus Parvibaculum; species uncultured Parvibaculum sp. The sequence goes on from NZ_CAXBIB010000014.1 coordinate 10,110, forward strand.
GGCCGACAAGGGCGGCGAGTGCGCCAACAAAGGCGATGCCACCGGCCACCGCATAGGCCGCGGCGATGCCCGGATCGACGGCCGCCTCCGGCGGCAGACCGATCGCGGTCAGCCTGTCGAGCAGGCCGCGCGGCACGATTTCCTGCGCCGGCGCGGCAGACGGGATCAGCGCGGCGCCGATGCCCGCGGCCAACTTCCCCATTCCTGACCGGCGATCCTGCGCCCTCATGCCACACTTTCCGCCTGCCGGCTCCCCCCGGAGAGCTCAAGCCCTTTCGCCCGCAAATCAGCGGGCGCCGCCCATACTACACGATCGGCGGACATGTCGCGAAAAACGACAAAAAGGGCCCGGCGTTTCCGCCGGGCCCCGATTTCGCCAGCCGATGCGCCGCCGGTCAGTAGCGGTAGGTCTCGGGCTTGAACGGACCGGACTGCGCAACGCCGATATAGGCGGCCTGCTTGTCGTTCAGCTTTTCGAGCTTCACGCCGATCTTTTCGAGATGGAGCATGGCGACCTTTTCGTCCAGCGCCTTGGGCAGGACATAGACCTTCTTCTCGTAGCTGTCCGGCTTCGTCCAGAGTTCCATCTGAGCCAGCGTCTGGTTGGTGAAGGAGGCCGACATGACGAAGCTCGGATGGCCGGTGCCGCAACCGAGATTCACGAGACGGCCTTCGGCCAGCAGGATGATGCGCTTGCCATCCTGGAACTCGATTTCGTCGACCTGCGGCTTGACGTTGTGCCATTTCAGGTTGCGCAGGCCGCCGATCTGAATCTCGCTGTCGAAATGGCCGATGTTGCAGACGATCGCGCGGTGCTTCATGTTCCGCATATGGTCGACGGTGATGACGTCGATATTGCCGGTCGTCGTGACGAAGATGTCGCCGCGCGTCACGGCCTCATCCATCGTCGTGACTTCATAGCCTTCCATCGCGGCCTGCAGCGCGCAGATCGGATCGATTTCGGTGACAATCACACGGCAACCGGCCTGGCGCAGCGATGCGGCCGAGCCCTTGCCGACATCGCCGAACCCGGCGACGACGCCGACCTTGCCCGACATCATGACGTCGGTGGCGCGGCGGATGCCGTCGACCAGCGACTCACGGCAGCCATAGAGATTGTCGAACTTCGATTTGGTCACGCTGTCATTGACGTTGATCGCCGGCCAGAGCAGCGTGCCCTTCTTCTGCATTTCATAGAGGCGGTGGACGCCGGTGGTGGTTTCCTCCGTCACGCCGCGCACGCTTTTCGCGACCTGATTGTACCAGCCCGGCTTGTGCTTGAGGCGGCGCTTGATAGCGGCGAAAAGCACTTCCTCTTCCTCATTGCCCGGCGTTTCGAGGAACGCCGTGTCGCCGTCCTCGGCGCGCTTGCCCAGATGGATCAGCAGCGTCGCATCGCCGCCATCATCGAGGATCATGTTGGGTGTGCCGCCGTCCGACCATTCGAAGATGCGGTGGGTATATTCCCAGTAGTCTTCAAGACTTTCGCCCTTGATGGCGAAGACCGGGATGCCGCGCGCGGCGATTGCGGCCGCGGCATGATCCTGGGTCGAATAGATGTTGCAGGATGCCCAGCGGATGTCGGCGCCGAGTTCGGCCAGGGTTTCGATCAGCACGGCGGTCTGGATCGTCATGTGGAGCGAGCCGGCGATGCGGGCGCCCTTCAAGGGCTTCTTCGCGCCGAATTCCTCGCGCGTCGCCATCAGGCCCGGCATTTCCGTTTCGGCGATGTCGATTTCCTTGCGACCCCAATCGGCGAGATTGATGTCCTTGATCGCGAAATCGCGCGGATCGGCTTTGGCAGCTTGGCTCATGGGGCGGAGGCTCCTTGGAAGGGCTTGATTTCAGGCGGCCGGCGCGGGCGGCGCAATGCAGCGCCTCGGCCCGCGAGGCGGCCGGTTCGGAGGGGTTATAACAAGGGCGGCCATCAGGGGCAAGAGCGATATAAAGAAATCTTTATATGTATCTTCCGAGGCGATCACCCGACGAGCGGGCCGGCCGGCAACCAGCGTGCAGTCCGTCTGCTGCAGGAACAGGCGCCGACCCGTCAGTCGCGCTCGCCGAAACCATCGGCAACCAGGGCCTCGAGGGCATCGAGGGCCGCTTCGGCATCGGCGCCCTCGGCCTCGATCAGAATGCAGCAGCCGGGCGCGGCGGCCAGCATCATCAGACCCATGATCGAGGTGCCGGGGACGGTGTAGCCTTCGCGTGAGACGCGAATGTCGGCATCGTAGCGTTCGGCCACCTGAACGAATTTCGCCGAGGCGCGGGCATGAAGGCCGCGGGTGTTGACGATATTGACAAGCCGGGATGCGGGGCGCGCCGCCCCGCCGCTTTCGACAGTCACTTGCCTTCGCCCGCCAGGACGCGGCTCGCAATCGAAATGTATTTGCGGCCCGATTCCTGCGCCTGATCGGCCGCCTCGCCGAGGCTCGCCGTTTCGCGCACACTTGCCAGCTTGATCAGCATCGGCAGATTGACGCCGGCGATCACTTCGACCTTCGCCTTGTCCATGACGGAAATCGCCAGATTGGACGGCGTGCCGCCGAACATGTCGGTCAGCAGGATCACGCCATCGCCGGAATCGGCCGCCGCAACGGCCTTGAGAATGTCCTTGCGGCGCTGCTCCATGTCATCGTCGGGACCGATGCTGATGGCCGCCACCTGCGCCTGGGCGCCCACGACATGTTCCATAGCGGCGACAAACTGGCTGGCCAGTTGACCATGCGTTACAAGTACCAATCCGATCATCGACCGCCCTCATTGCCGCAACCCGTCCGCCCCTGCGGGCGGGGCGGCGATACCGCACCCCTGCGAGGGGCGTATCGTGACCTCATTCCGGCGTCAATGACAAGCGCTGCGATGCAACAATCGGCATCGAGGCAACGCTTTTTCCAGGTGAGGAGACGTGCGGTCACAGCCGGCCATCGGCGCCGGGAAAACCATTGTCCGGTATGGCCGCCAGCGCGAGACGAAGCTTTTCCGGCGTCGTCGCGTCAAAGGCATGGAACGCCAGAACCGGCAGCGACAGTCCGGCGACCACCTCGTGGCGCGGCACAGGCAGGCGCGGCACGGTGTCGCGCGGCACGAGATCGACGATCAGCGCGACAGGGCCCTGTGCCACAGCCGGCACCGCCACCAGACCGAGACCGCGCAGTTCAATGAGGCCGGCGAGGGCTTCGGGCGCCGAGGCGACGAGCCTGCCGCCGTCGCGGACAAGGCGGACCTGATCATCGGCCACAAGGCATGTTTCGCCGGCCGGATCGGTGCGGATCAGGCGGAAGGCCAGGTCGGACTTGCCGGCACCCGAAGGCCCGCGCAGCAGCAGGGCGCGGGTGCCGCAGGCCACACATGTACCATGCATGTATATGGCGTCTTCGTTCGACGGAAGGGTGGGCGGGGACATCGGCGATCAGTCCGCGGCCGGCAGATCGACGATGAACTGCGCCCCGCGGATTGTTTCGCCGTCCATCAGATTGGCGGCATGGATGAGGCCGCCATGCACCTCGACGATCTGGCGCGAGATGGCCAGGCCGAGGCCGGAATGCTTGCCGAAACTGTCGGGCCGGTCGGTGTGAAAGCGATCGAAGATGCGCTCGAAACTGTCGGGCGGAATGCCGGGCCCCTCATCCTCGACCCGGATGACAATCCGGTTGCGCTCGCGCGCGGCGGAAACCCGGACCGTGCTACCTTCGGGACTGAAGGACAATGCATTGTCGACCAGGTTGCGGACAACCTGACCGAGACGCATGTCGAAGCCTTTCACGACCATGCGCTCGCGGCCCGGCGGGCCCGGATCGATCTTGAGCACCACCTGTGCATGGCTGGCGACGCCGGTTTCGGTGAAGAGATCGCAAACCGTCTCAAGCAGCGTCACGACATTCACATCCTCCATTTCCTCGCGCGACAATTCGGCATCGAGCCGCGAGGCGTTGGAAATGTCGCTGATCAGACGATCGATGCGCCGTACATCGTCCTGGATGATCTGCATCAGTCGTTCCTTGGCTGCATCGTCCTTCGCCAGCCGGAAGGTTTCGACGGCGCTGCGGAGCGACGTCAACGGATTCTTCAACTCATGAGCAACGTCGGCTGCGAAACTCTCGATCGCATCGATGCGATTGTAGAGCGCATTGGTCATGTCGCGCAGCGACCCCGACAATTCGCCGATTTCATCCCGGCGGCCGGTGAAGTCGGGAATCTGGGCACGCGCGTTCTTGCCCCGGCGAACGATTTCGGCCGCCTGTGCCAGGCGACGCACCGGTTCGGCGATGGTGCCGGCCAGCACGACCGACAGCAGGATCGTGACGCCGAGCGCCACCAGAAAGACCTGCATGATGGCGAACCGTTCGGCACGTACGATCGCATCGATATCGCCGCCTCGCGTCGAAAGCATCAAGGCACCGAGCACCGCACGATAGCGCTGGATCGGCACGGCGACCGAAACGATCAGCTCGCCGCGATCATTGACGCGCTCCATGCTCGAGGGCGTTCCGGACAATGCGCCGATGACCTCGGCATACATGGTGCCGTTCTGGCTTCCCGCCTCCCGGAAGCGCTCGAGATTGCGCCCCGGAAGCAGACTCCGCATCCAGTCGGCGATACCTTCGAGAAAGCCTGGATCGTCAGCACCTTCCGGCGGCGGCAATTCGAAGGCGACGACCTGGCCGGACGCCGAGAGCTGCCGCGAATCGAGGATCAGCCAGCCCTCCTTGTCGTAGAGGCGCGCGCGGGTCTGTGTCGGCAGCACCAGACGGCGGAGAATCGGGGCGGCGTTCTCCGGAACGATCGGTAATGTCCGTTCGGCCATTTCCGTCTCGATGTCGGCGGGCGGGCGCGCCGCGCCGATGCGATTGGCGGCAAGCGGGTCGATCACCTGGGCATCCTGCGTCGAGGTCGCGCCCTGGGCAATGGCACCGGCAATGATTTCGGCCTGTGTCAGCAGGCTCTGTCGGCGGGCATCGATCAACCCTTCGCGAAACTGGTTGAGATAGAGGATGCCGGTCAGCAGAACGAAGAGCGCCGCAACATTGAAGGCAACGATGCGGCGCGTCAGGCTCGAAAAGCGACCGCGCGCCAGAAAGCCGCGAAAGGCCGCAAACAGGCGCGCCACCCATGCCGACAGCCGGTCGGCCAGCATGGCGTCGGACGCCGCGCGCGGCGAGGCGGCAGGCGCGATCCGCCCGCCGGTCTCGTCTTCGTCCTCGCTCAGGCTCGCCATGACATCTCTTTGGCCTTGTCGTGCCGCGGCACGGTTATGCAGGCTGGCGCCGCAGCCGGGCCTCAGGCCTCACGATAGCGGTACCCGACGCCATACAGGGTTTCGATGGCGTCGAAATCGTCGTCGACTTCCTTGAACTTCTTGCGCAGGCGCTTGATATGGCTGTCGATGGTCCGGTCGTCGACATAGACCTGGTCGTCATAGGCCGCATCCATCAAGGCATCGCGGCTCTTGACGTAGCCAGGACGCTGGGCCAGCGCCTGCAGGATCAGGAATTCGGTGACGGTCAGCACGACCTGCTTGCCGCCCCAGGTGCAGGTGTGGCGCTCGGGATCGAGCAGCAGCGAACCACGCTCCATCACCTGATTGACCGCGCCCTCGAGCGGCGCGCCCTCGGCCTTCGGGCTGACGCGCCGCAGCACTGCCTTGACGCGCTCCACCAGCAGCCGTTGCGAGAAGGGCTTGGTGATGTAATCGTCGGCGCCCATCTTCAGGCCGAACAATTCGTCGATCTCGTCATCCTTCGATGTCAGGAAGATCACCGGCAGATCGGATTTCTGGCGCAGGCGGCGCAGAAGTTCCATACCATCCATGCGCGGCATCTTGATGTCGAAGACGGCGACATCGGGCGGGTTGGCGGCAAGGCCCGCCAGCGCCGCCGCCCCGTCGGTATAGGTCTGGACATGATATCCCTCGGCTTCAAGCGCGATGCTCACCGAGGTCAGAATGTTGCGGTCGTCGTCGACCAGCGCAATGGTCGGCATTTGCCCCTGTCCCTTTTGACGGTCGCGGCCCTTTTTCGCTTCGGGACCGTTTCCGCTCAATTCGTTCCGGACCTCTTCCATCGCGTACCCCGCTCTCAGATCCGCCCGCCCAGCGGCGACGAGGCATAGGGACGCTTTTGGCCCAAAATGTGGCGGCAGTATAAGGGGTTGAATGCTCAAGTGATAGGCCGGAAGGCAGGGTGCGGCGCTGCCGGCAGGATCGGCCGATTTGACAAGGCCGGGGCGGCGCGGTCATTGAAGGGACGTGGCGGAACGCGGGCTTCCGGCAAGCGGACTATCTGGGGGGACCATGACAAAACGCATTCTCATCGGCCTTGCGGGCCTTGTCGTTCTGCTGATCGTCATCGTTGTCGGGCGGACGCTGATGATACCGACGCTCGATATGAGGTCGGCCGGCGAGGCGTCAAGCATCGATGCCGAACGCGCGGCGCAGCATCTTGCCGAAGCCGTCCGTTTCGAGACGATTTCCCACCAGCGCGGTGCCGACCCCGCGGCCGTCGCGCGCTCGGAGGCGGCCTTTACCGGCTTTCGCAACTGGATGGACGCAACCTATCCAGCCTTCACGGCTGCCAGCAGCCGCGAAATCGTCGGCGGCCAGACACTCTTCTATACATGGCAAGGCCAGGACACGTCGCTCGATCCCGTGCTGATGATGTCGCATATCGACGTCGTGCCGATTGCGCCGGGAACCGAAGACCAATGGGAGCACCCCCCCTTCGGGGGCGTCATCGCCGATGGTTATGTCTGGGGGCGCGGCACGATCGACAACAAGGGCTCGCTGATCGCCATGGTGGAGGCAGCGGAACTTCTGGCCGCGCGCGGGTTCCGCCCGACACGCACCATCATGTTCGCCTTCGGTCATGACGAGGAAATTGGCGGCCCACGCGGCAACAAGGCGCTGGCCGAACTGCTGCAGCAGCGCGGCGTGCGGCTGGCCTGGGTCAAGGATGAGGGCGGCGTGATCGGTCATGGTCTGCTGCCGGGCGTCAATGCGCCGGTCGCCATGATCGGTGTCGCCGAAAAGGGTTCGATCTCGCTCGACATCGTCGCCTATTCGCGCGGCGGCCATTCCTCGATGCCATCGCCCGCGGCGCAGACCGCGATCGGACGACTCGCCCGCGCGCTCGACCGGATCGGCAACACGCCGTTCAAGTCGCGCGTCGACGGCGCAACGCGCGGCATGGTCGAGGGGCTTGCCCCCGCCGTGCCGTTTCTGCAGCGCATGGTCTATGCCAATCTCTGGCTGTTCGAACCCGTGGTGCGCGGCGTGATGGAAAAGAGTCCGACAAGCGCCGCCCAGCTTCAGACAACGATCGCGCCAACGATCATCGAAGGCGGCAACAAGGAGAACGTGTTGCCGCCGGAAGCGCGTGCAGTCGTCAATTTTCGCATACATCCGCGCGACAATGCCGAGAAGGTCATCGCCCATGTGCAGGCGGCGGTCGACGATCCGGAGGTGACGATCGAAGCCCTGCCCGGCGTTCGCGAGGCGTCGCAAGTCTCCAACATCGAGGGCGACGGGTACCGGTTGCTGACGCGGATTATCGGGGAAAGCTTTCCCGGCACGATTACCGCCCCCTATCTCGTGGTCGGCGGCACCGACAGCCGTCACTACCTGCCGATTACCGACAATGTCTTCCGGTTCATTCCGATCCGCATGGGCCCCGACGACATGGCGCGCTTTCACGGCACCAATGAACGGGTATCGGTCGCGAACATGGGCGAGGCCGTGGCCTTTTATGTCCGGCTGATCGAGGCGATGGAGTCCGCCGCCGAATAACGCCGTTTTCAGGGTTAAACTGCCGCTTTTTGCGGCAGAACCCGTCCCCCGGGCGGGCATCGGGGACGCTTCGCCGCAGCCATTGCGGATGACCGCAAAGCGGTTGCGCCGGACCGGGGCCGCCAGTATGTTGGCGCCGAATTTCCGACCGTCTGAAGAAAGTCGGGGGCCGCTGGCCCCGGCCTTTCCCTAATTTCCGGCGGATCAGACGCGCGCCGACCAGGCCCGCGCAAGACAATCGGCCCGGCGGGATTTCCGACAACGGGCGACAGGGACGCGACCAAGCCAGACGGCCCGCTGGGGCCTCTCGGGATCACGAGGAGAGAATTGTGAAACAGACCGGGCCTTACATCAGCAGTCATGGCGCCGACAAGAACGGCTTCAGGAATCTTGCCGCCCTGCACTGGAACTACCGCCCCGCTTCTCTTTATGAAGAGTCGATAAAACGGGGCGAGGGCCATGTGGCCGCCAACGGGCCCTTCGTCGTCAAGACCGGCGTTCATACCGGCCGCTCCGCCAAGGACAAGTTCATCGTCCGCGACGCTTCCACCGAAAAGACCGTCTGGTGGGACAACAACAAGTCGATGACGCCGGAAGCCTTCGACCTCCTCCATGCTGATATGCTGAAACATGCCGAAGGCAAGGAACTCTTCGTTCAGGACCTTTTCGGCGGTGCCGACACCACCCACCGCCTCGCCACCCGCGTCTTTACCGAATACGCCTGGCACTCGCTCTTCATCCAGAACCTGCTGATCGAACCGAAGCCCGAAGAGCTTGACGATTTCATTCCGCAATTCACCATCATCGACCTGCCGAGCTTTGAGGCCGATCCCGCCAAATACGGCGTGCGGACAGGCACTGTGATTGCCTGCAATTTCGACAAGCGCATCGTGCTGATCGGCGGCACTTCCTATGCCGGCGAAATCAAGAAGTCGGTCTTCTCGATGCTCAACTACGAATTGCCGCCCAAGCGCGTGATGCCGATGCATTGCTCGGCCAATGTCGGCGCGGAGGGCGACACGGCGATTTTCTTCGGTCTTTCGGGCACCGGCAAGACGACGCTCTCGGCGGTTGCCACGCGCACGCTGATCGGCGATGACGAGCATGGCTGGTCGGAAAACGGCGTCTTCAATTTCGAAGGCGGCTGCTATGCCAAGATGATCAAGCTGTCGGCCGAGGCCGAGCCGGAAATCTATGCGACGACGCAGCGTTTCGGCACCGTGCTCGAAAACGTGGTGATGGACGAGAATACGCGCGAACTAGATCTCGACAGCGCGGCACTTGCCGAGAACAGCCGTGGCGCCTATCCGCTCTCCTTCATACCGAATGCCAGCGCCACGGGCCGTGCGCCGCACCCGAAGAACATCATCATGCTGACGGCGGATGCCTTCAGCGTGCTGCCGCCGGTGGCGCGTCTGACGCCCAGCCAGGCCATGTATCACTTCCTGTCGGGTTATACGGCGAAGGTCGCCGGCACCGAAAAGGGCGTGACGGAGCCGGAAGCGACCTTCTCAACCTGCTTCGGCGCGCCCTTCATGTCGCGTCATCCGACCGCATACGGCAATCTGCTGCGCGACCTCATCGCCGAGCACAAGGTTTCGTGCTGGCTGGTCAATACCGGCTGGACCGGCGGCGTCTACGGGACCGGATCGCGCATGCCGATCAAGGCGACGCGCGCCCTGCTTGCAGCGGCGCTTGACGGATCGCTCAACGGCGTTTCCTTCCGCACCGATCCGAATTTCGGTTTCGAAGTGCCGGTCAGCGTGCCGGGTGTCGACGACAGGATTCTCAACCCGCGCGAGACCTGGGACGACAAGACCGCCTATGACGCGCAGGCACAGAAACTCGTCAGGATGTTCATCGACAATTTCGCCAAGTTCGAAGCGCATGTCGATCCGGATGTCCGCGCCGCCGCGCCGGCCGCCGTCCGCGCTGCCGAGTAAGTACGCACTTCATATGAAACGGCAAAGCCCGGAGGGAAACCTCCGGGCTTTTTCACTTCGATAGTGCGGCGACGCCGCTACTTGCGCGGATTGTGTCCGTCACCGGCATGCGTGCCGGTCCATGCAGGTGGATCCGACGCCGGGAAACTCTCGTCAAGCGCTTCGTCGATCTTCTCCTCGTCCGCCGCGTTTTCCGCCTTGCGTTCGGCGCGCTTCGCATCGGACTCGGGAGTCGCCTTGTCGCTGTTCAACGCCGGCGCGTCGGAAGCGGGAAAACTTTCCTTCAAGGCTTCGGTCACCTTTCCGGATTCATTCTTTCTGTTCGGCATCGCGCGGCCCTCCGTTTGTTGCGTGGATCGCCGTTTCCGGCCGTGTTGAACCGTGTAGACCTAAAATGCGGCAAAAATGGACCAGAACGGTCATCTGTCTAATGCGCCTCGTCCCAGTTTCTGGCGGCGCGTGCATCGACGTCGAGCGGCACGGAAAGCGCAACGGCCGGCGCAGCGGCAGCCGACATCACTTTCGCAACTTCCTTGCAGGTCTTTTCGGCTTCCTTTTCCGGTGCTTCGAAGATCAGTTCGTCATGCACCTGCAGCAGCATGCGGCCCGAGAGATTTGCCTTTGCGAGCGCGTCCGGCATGCGGATCATCGCGCGGCGGATGATGTCGGCGGCGGACCCTTGAATCGGCGCGTTGATGGCAGCGCGTTCCATGAAGCTCTTTTCGGCCGGATTCTTCGAATTGATCTGCGGTAAGTGAATGCGGCGACCGAAAATGGTTTCGACATAGCCGTTCCGGTGGGCGAAGTCCTTGGTGTCGTCCATATAGGCGCGGATGCCGGGAAAGCGTTCGAAGTAACGCGCGATGTAGTCGCCCGCCTCCTGGCGCGAAATGCCGAGCTGGTTGGCGAGACCAAAGGCCGAGATGCCGTAGATGATGCCAAAATTGATCGCCTTGGCGCGGCGGCGGATGCCGGGGTCCATGTCCTTCAGCGGCACCGAGAACATTTCGGATGCCGTCATCGCATGAATGTCGAGTCCGTCGGCAAAGGCCTTTTTCAATGCCTCAATGTCGGCGATATGTGCCAGCAGCCGCAATTCGATCTGACTGTAGTCGGCCGAGATCAGCAGGTTTCCTTCTTCGGCAACAAAGGCGGTGCGGATCTTGCGGCCGTCCTCGGTGCGGACCGGGATGTTCTGCAAGTTCGGTTCGGTCGAGGCGAGGCGGCCGGTCGATGTTGCGGCCAGCGAATAGGAGGTGTGGATGCGGCCGGTATCCCTGTCGATGAACGCGGGCAAGGCATCGGTGTAGGTGCTCTTGAGCTTGGCGAGGCCGCGCCAGTCGAGCACCGCACGGGGCAGTTCGTGACCCTGTGCCGCCAGCGCCTCCAGCATCTCGGCATCGGTCGACCAGGCGCCCGTCTTGGTCTTGCGCCCCCCGTCGAGACCCTGTTTGTCGAACAGGATCTCACCAAGCTGCTTGGGCGAGCCGATGTTGAAGCGCTCGCCGGCCAGCGTGTAGATCTCGTCCTCGAAACGGGCCATCTTCTGCGCGAAGTCCGCCGACAGACGCGCCAGTACCGCCTTGTCGACCTTGACGCCGGCGCGCTCCATTTCGACGATGACCGGGACCAGCGGCCGCTCCAGCGTTTCGTAGACCGTCATGCGATGCTCGGCGACGAGACGCGGCTTCAGGATGTGCCAGAGACGCAAGGTGACATCGGCGTCTTCGGCCGCATAGGCGACGGCCTTGTCGACCGGTACGCGGTCGAACGTGATCTGCGCCTTGCCCTTGCCGGCAACTTCGGAAAATGGGATCGGCTTGTGACCGAGATGGAGCTCGGAAAGCTCGTCCATGCCGTGACCATGGACGCCGGCGTCGAGGGCATAGGACATCAGCATCGTGTCGTCGACCGGTGCCAGCGCGATGCCGTGCTGGCGGAAGACAGTCATGTCGAATTTGAGATTCTGGCCGATCTTCAGCACCGCCGGATCTTCAAGCAGCGGCTTCAGCGCCTTCACCGCTTCCTTCAGCGGGATCTGCTGCTGTCCGCCGGCATCGGTAAAGTCGAGACCATCGCCGGCGCCGTGCTGCAGCGGCATGTAGCAGGCCTCACCGGGGGTCAGCGCCATCGACACGCCGACAAGGCGGGCCTGCATTGCATCCAGCGAGTCCGTTTCGGTGTCGACGGCGACATAGCCCTGTTGGCGCGCGCGGGCGACCCAGCTTTCGAGATCGGCGAGCGCCGTCACCGCCGTGTATTTCGCCTCGGCGAAGTCGGCATCGATACCCTTCGGCGTTGCGCCGGGAACGCCGCCGCGGGCGCCGCGCGTTGCGACCTGTTTTTCCTTTCCGGTCTCGTCCGCATCCACTTCGGCCTGGGGCGGGTGCGCACCGGCCGCCGGAATCGCATCGACATCGAGATTGAAACGCTCGCCGACGCGGCGCGTCAATGTGTTGAACTCCATGTCCTTGCAGAAGCCGATCAGGGTTTCGGGATCGGGATCGCGAACTTCCATCGTGTCGAGATCGATATCGACCGGCACATTGTCGTCAAGCTCGACCAGTCTTCGCGAAATGCGCGCCTGTTCGGCGAATGCGATCAGATTTTCGCGCCGTTTCGGCTGCTTGATTTCCGCGGCACGGGACAGCAGCGTTTCGAGATCGCCATACTCCTCGATCAGTTGCGCCGCCGTCTTGACGCCGATGCCGGGGACGCCGGGCACATTGTCGGTCGAATCGCCGGCCAGCGCCTGGACATCGACGACCTTTTCGGGCGGGACGCCGAATTTCTCGATGACCTGGTCGCGCGCGATCGTTTTCAGCTTCATCGTGTCGAGCATGTCGACATGATCGTTGACCAGCTGCATCAGATCCTTGTCGGAGGAGACGATGGTGACACGGGCGCCGGCCTCGCGCGCCAGCCGCGCATAAGTGGCGATCAGATCGTCGGCCTCGTAACCCAGCATCTCGATCGAGGGCACGCCGAAGGCGCGGGTCGCGTCGCGAACCAGCGCGAATTGCGGCCGCAGATCCTCGGGCGGTTCGGCGCGGTTGGCCTTGTATTCGGGATAGATGTCGTTGCGGAAGGTCTTCGAGGAAGCATCGAAAATGACGGCGAGATGCGTCGGCTCGAATTCGTCCTTTGTGTCCTCGATCAGCTTGTAGAGCATGTTGCAGAAGCCGGCGACGGCACCGACCGGCAGGCCGTCGGATTTGCGCGTCAGCGGCGGCAATGCGTGATAGGCGCGGAAGATATAGCCCGAACCGTCGACCAGAAAGAGATGGTCGCCCTTTTTCAGCGGCCTGCCCGGCCCATCGGTTTTCTTTTGTGCCTTGCCGCTTGCCACGCGCCTCGCCTTCCCTATCTATGAGGCCTATGCTTGCCCTCCGCCGTCCGGCGGGACGCCACTATAACGCGTTCGCCGCCCCGCAACAGAACCCGCATCAGAGCCCGAAAAAGAGCCCTCTTCATGGCCCATTCGCTTGCCGACAACAATCCGCCCGTCGAGACCCGCATGCCCGCCGAACCGGCGCCCCAGAAGGCAGGACGCTTTGCCATCGAGGCCCGGACCTTGCGAAAGGTCTACAAGGCCAGCGGCAACCAGCCGGCCAAGGAAGCGCTGAAGGGGATCGATCTGGCGATCCCGCGCGGTTCGATCTTCGCGCTGCTGGGGCCGAACGGTGCCGGCAAATCGACCTTCATCAACATCCTGGCCGGACTTGTCATCAAGACATCGGGCGCGGCCTCCGTCTGGGGTTTCGATATCGATGTCAATCCGCGCCAGGCCCGCGCCTCGATCGGCGTGGTGCCGCAGGAACTCAATATCGATCCCTTTTTCACGCCGGCCGAAGTGCTGGAGATGCAGGCCGGGCTCTACGGCGTACCGAAGCGCGAACGCCGCACCATGGAAATCCTCGCGGCCATGGGGCTCGAGGACAAGGCGGATGCCTATGCGCGCACGCTGTCGGGTGGCATGCGCCGGCGGCTGCTGGTTGCCAAGGCGATGGTGCACAACCCGCCGGTGCTGATCCTCGACGAGCCGACGGCCGGCGTCGATATCGAGCTCCGGCGCCAGCTCTGGGACTATGTGAAGGGGCTGCATGCGCGCGGCACGACCATCGTGCTGACCACGCATTACCTCGAAGAGGCCGAGGCGCTGTGCGACACCATCGCCATCATCGACCGGGGCGAGGTGGTCTGCTGCGAACCGAAGGAGCAATTGCTGGCGCGGATCAGCGACAAGAAGCTGATCGTGCGGCCGGCCGCGCCGGTGGCGGCGCTGCCGGCGGCGCTGGCCGGGCTGAAGGCCGAGATCCGGCCGGATGGCGCGCTGGCGATCCAGTATAATCCGGCCGAAACCGGCGTGATGGCGATCCTCGGGCAGATCGGCGCTGCGGGCATCGAGATCGGCGACATTTCGACCGAGGAATCCGATCTTGAAGACGTTTTCCTGCAATTGACCGCGCCGCATTGAGGGCTCAGGCGGAGGCGCGCTTGACCAGTTCGCCCATCACCATGTCGACGCCCGAACCGGCCGAGAGCGGCAGCAGCACGGCCTCGATTTCGGTCGCCGGGCCCGCCTTGGCAAAGACCGCGGCGCCGTAGACGCGCAGCGGGCGGCGCAGCTGGCAGACCACGCCCAGCACCTTGGCGATGGCGGCGGCCGGTTTTTCCGAAATATCGCTTTCAAGCGTGCGGCCGGTGAAATCGCGCGAAAAAAGCTCGTTGAGCGCCGTGCCCATCAGGCGGACGCGGAAATGCGCCAGCGCCAGCGCCGGGGGCGCCGCATCGACCAGAAAAACCGAGGGCAGATGGCTGACAATGTCGGCCGGGCTGACATCGGCGCGGGCCGGACAGGGCCGGCCGGCGCGCTTGCCGTTCCAATAGGCCAGCATGTCGCGGAGACGGGCGTCCTGAAGGGACAGGAGCGGGTCGATGAAGACATCGAAAGGCGCGAGCCGCAGGGCTTCGGGCGCTTGGGTCGACATGGGAACGCGGAACTCTTCTCAGGGGCCCGGCGCAGAAAACCCGCGCCGGCCGAACTCGCCGGCCCCTTCCTATAGGCGGATTCGAGAGACCCGCCAAGGCGGCAGACGGCCGCTCAGGGCGCGGCGACAAGGCGCAGAATGGCGCGGGTTGCCTCGCGGGCGCTGAAATCGGCCTCGCCTGTGGCGCCCATATGCGGCCGTGTCATCGCCATGCCTTCGATGAAGGCGACGGCCTGACGGGCGCGGCGCGCGCGTTCGCGCGGCGTCAGCGCCGGATTGAGCGTTTTGACAATGTTTTCAAAGCCCTGGAGATAGACCGCGTAGTAGCGCGAAAGCGCCTCGGCGATGGCCTGGTTGCGGGCGGCGAAGGAGGCGACTTCGAGCATGAAGATGCCGCAATCGCGGCGGTAAGCCTCGTCATTCAAAAGGAAATCGAGGGCGCGGTGGAGGCGCTGCTCGCCGCTGCCGGGCGCCTCGAAGCGGGCGCGGATCTCGGCGCTGTAGCGCTGGACGAAGCGATCGAGCAATTCGGCAAGGATTTCTGCGGGATTCGGGAAGTAATACTGGACATGGCTGAGGCGCAGACCGGCACGGGCGGCGACGCCGCGCGCGGAAAAGCGCGCATAGCCTTCGTCGAGCAGCAGGGCGGTGGCCGCTTCGAGGATGGCCTCGCGGCGGGTCGCGCCTTTTTCGGTGGCGGGGGCGCTTTGCGTCATGGCCGGGAGACTAGCGCGGGCGCCCGGCCTTGACAAAATTGGTCACATGACCAATATCCCGGCGAGCGACATCGAGGCGCAAGGGAGAGACGCGATGACGAAACGCATTCTGCTGGCCGGCGGCTATGGCGTGGTGGGGGCGCAGACGGCGCGCCTGATGCGCCGGCACCACCCCGATGTCGAGATATTGATCGGCGGACGGCGCGCGGCGGAAGCCGAAAGGCTGGCGCGCGAACTCGGCAATGCACGCGGCGTGACGCTCGACGCGACGGCCGCGGCGCCGCTGGACGGGATCGAGGGCATCGATGCGGTCGGCGTTTTTGTTCACGAGACGGACGATCGCCTGCTGCGCGCCGCGATTGCGCGCGGCATCGGCTATATGGACATGACGCGCGGCTGGGAGGCGATGACGCGCGGCCTGGCGACGGCGGCGCTGTTCGACTTGCGCGCGCCGGTGCTGTTCAGCTCGCACTGGATGGCCGGCGGGCCGGCGCTGATTGCGCGGGGGCTGACGCAGGGGCTCGACAGCGTGGAGCGCATCGACATCTCGATCCTTTATTATACCGGCGATAAAATGGGCCCGGATTCGGCCAGCGCCGGCGACGGCATGACGCAAGCGTTCGTTGCGCGCGTAGGCGGGGAATGGCGCCGCGTGGCGCCGCTGAGCGGCGAGAAGACGGTGCGCTTTCCCTCCGGCGCGGCTCGCCCCGTCTACCGGATGAACATGGGCGATGTGGTGACGCCGGCGCTGGCGAGCGGCGCGGCGGAGGTGGGCGTGCGGCTCGGCCTCGACAAGGGCAACGCGCTCGGCACGATGCGGCGGCTGATCCGGCTCGGGATATGGGGCATACTGATGAAACTGCCCGGCATGAGCGCCATCGCCGCGACCAAGCCCGGACCGGGCGCGGCACACGAGATCGTCATCGAGGTTGCGGGGCTGAAGGACGGACGGCGCGTGCAGCGGCGCGCGGCGCTGGCCGATCCGCAGGGCCAGTCGCATCTGACCGCGGTGGGCGCGCTTTATGCGCTGGAACGCGTGGCCGGGCTCGGGCCGGCGCCGCTCGGCCCCGGCGCGGCGCTGCCGGAGCGCGGCTTCAGCGCGGCGGGACTGGCGCGGCTCGAGGCGCTGCTGGCTTCCGAGGGCGTGGCGCTGACGCGGGCGGAGGCCTGAAATCGCCCGATTGTCAGGCGGGATGCTTTGTTCTACCTTGCGCGCGCCCGACCCGGCCCCGCACCGGCGACCGCCCTGGCGGTCATGGCACCCGTAGCTCAGCTGGATAGAGCGCTGCCCTCCGAAGGCAGAGGTCAGAGGTTCGAATCCTCTCGGGTGCGCCACCCCCCTGCCCCGCGACCTGGCCCCCGACCTGCCCCCGCTCTGTCCCCGCCCGGGGGAGCGGTTTATCCCCGGGTTTATCGCCGGGTTTATCGCCGGGGGTTGCCCCGGGTTTATCCCCGGGCCCGGCCCCCGGGGACAAGTGCCGATCCGACAGCATTGTGACAGCGCAGACCCCCCCTCTGTCACGCAACTGTCACAAAACTGTCACAAAAGCCCCGGAAATCGCTCCGTATGCGGAGCATTGGCCGGGTTATCCCCGGGTTTGTCCCCGGGGGGCGGCGCGGCGGCAGCGGGCGCCGGCAAAGGACAGGGGGGCCTCGTGAAATCCCGCGATCCACAGCGCGGCGCGCGGCCGGCCGGCAGACCACAGGCTGAAGCGGCGATTTCCGGGACTCGACTCCGGCGCGCTGTTGTTCCTATTTTGTTCGCATGGTCAGACACTGGAAAGGCGAGATCAGGACGCTCAGGGACGCGGTGTGCGCCCGGCGGCTGCTTTGGGGCCTCTGCCGCCATTGCGGCCATGCCGCGCGGCTGGACCCGCGCAGCCTGGCTTTCCGTTATGGCGCGCTCGACCTGGCGACGGTGGGCGCGCGGCTGCGCTGCCGGCGCTGCACGCAACAGCGGGCGGCGATCGTCGTCAACGATCAGGAATGGGCGGATATGAGATGAGGGGGGAAACGATCGATAATACCCAATCCGGGGTGGATCAACCCCATTACAGGTATGTTATTGATATAACATCATCATACCTGCATTCCTTGAATATCCCCAAAATGGGGTCTATCATGCCCAATATGGGTAATGCACTGAAAAAGATGACGATATCGGACGCGCTGTTTTCCAGCACGCGGCAGCGCGTTCTCGGCCTGCTCTTCGGCAATCCGGACCGCAGCTTCTACACAACCGAGATCGTCCGACGCGTGCGATCGGGAACGGGAGCGGTGGAACGCGAATTGTCGCGCTTTCAGCGCAGCGGGCTCTTGTCGGTTTCGAAGATCGGCAACCAGAAACATTATCGCGCCAATCCGGATTCGCCGGTCTTCGCCGAGCTGTGCGGTCTGGTGCTGAAGACATTCGGCCTGGCCGAACCGCTGCGCGCGGCGCTGGCGCCCCATGCGAAAAAGATCGACGCCGCTTTCGTCTATGGCTCGGTCGCCAGCCGGACCGACACGGCGCAGAGCGACATCGACGTGATGGTGATCGGCGACGATCTGAGCTACGCCGATCTCTATGCCGCCTTCCAGCAGGCCGAGGCCGTTCTCGGCCGCAAGGTCAACCCGACCTTCCTTTCGCCCGGCGACTGGACGCGCAAGCTTGGCGCGAAGGACTCGTTCGTGGACAAGATCCGTACACTGCCGAAGATATTCCTCCATGGCACGGAGGCGCAGCTTGATGGCTAGGCCGGAACTCGAGAACCTTGTCGAATATGAAGGCCACGCCGAGGTGGACGCGCGGCTTCTGGGCGAATTGATCGACTCAGCTCGCCGAACGTCTTTTGACTAGGCGAACGTTAGAACTTGGTCTATACATCAAGAACACAACAAGAACAATGATCGGCACAATGTCGCTGAGAGCTTGGGAATGAAGGCCGTTAGCTACATTGCCGTCTTCGTCGGCGGAGTTGTGGTTTGCTATCTGCTGTTCTCCTTTGGAGTGATCGACCGGGTGGATGGCATCCTTGGCGGTCAAGAAAGCCCCG
The DNA here is from genome assembly GCF_963975745.1 of uncultured Parvibaculum sp. Taxonomy (NCBI): domain Bacteria; kingdom Pseudomonadati; phylum Pseudomonadota; class Alphaproteobacteria; order Hyphomicrobiales; family Parvibaculaceae; genus Parvibaculum; species uncultured Parvibaculum sp. Next base: position 28,578 of record NZ_CAXBIB010000014.1, read on the forward strand.
ATTTCGGCTTGCCGACCTATCTTAGCTTTCTAAGTGTAATGCTAACTGCTGTGACGACAGTGCTCGGCGCACTGGCGATCGGCATTGGCGTAGTCGCCGCTTACACTTTCCGCGAGATGCGCGCAGACGCGCAGAAAGCTGTCGTGGAGAAGATTGAAGAAGCACTCTCGGAAGATGCAATCAATAGCCGGATTGATGAGATCGCGTTCGGTCGCAAGCAAATGCCGACTGTTGCCGAGCTAGAAGAGGGTTTTGACTCAGAAGATAATGGTAATCGATAGGAGGAAGTATGGCCTCGAAAGAGCTTGCACGTGTGACACCTCAGCAACGAGAAATCCTTGATAGGTATCTGTCGGAATGCCCGGTAAAGCTGGGTCAGCTGGCCAAAGAACTTGGCGTCGCCGTCAAGGTTTCAAGCCTCGGCACAGGTATATCAGGCCAAATCTCCCGCGAGGGAAATCAGTACGTGGTCAGAGTAAATAGAAACGAAGCGCGCGAGAGACAGCGCTTCACAATTGGACACGAGCTGGCACATTATCTGCTTCACCGGCATATAGTTGACAACTCACCGGACGGCATCAAGGACACAGTCCTCTATCGATCCGGCGCTCCTGCAAGCATCGAATACGAAGCCAATCGGTTGGCAGCAGATATAGTCATGCCAATGGAGCTAGTTGAGCAGGAGCTATCGCGTCGCTTTGGCGGAGTCGTGACCGAGGGGACCATCGAGAGCCTAGCCGCTTGCTTTGGGGTATCCAAAGCCGCAATGGAAATCAGGCTCTCCGCATTTGCAGAAGCATAGAGAGTCCGGATGGTCCTTGAAAACAAGAGCTATGTGCCAACGCTGGCGATACGCGCTAGTGAAATGAATGCGCTGGAGTTCTTGCCGGGCAAGACGAAGGAACGCATGACGCCATGTATCCTTCTTGCTCCCTGGGCCAATTCTTCAACACTACAAAAAGCAGTAGACAGAGTTGAAAAGGCGTTTCGAAATCAACATTATTTTCTCGATGTCGATCGGGATTACGAATTCACAAATCTGGAAAGCGCGCCGCAGCAAGAACTTCTGGCGCTCCTGAATCCCGCAAACGCTTTTGAAAACTGGTGTCGGTTTGTAGATGAACATGATTGGGTTTGGCCCTGTGTTCAGACACGCGGGCAAAGTGAAAATGACATAAAAAGTCAGATTATGCGCTTCCAGAAAGCCGGTCGTGCGTATTGCATGCGCGTGTTCATGGATCGAATTCCAAGCAATATAAGCGAAGTGGTCGCCGCCTTTGCTGCATCAGGCGCTGCCGACTATGCAATCATCCTCGAAGGTGGCTGGACACGCGACCCCCTGAGCTTGGCAGCATCGTTTGAGGGCGTCATCAGCGGCCCCCTACAGGTCATCGATGCCACTATCCCAATTATTTTGTCGTGCACATCAATCCCACGGATGTTCACGGACTTCGATGGCGGCGTGACGCGCGTTCCATTTACCAATCGGCTGTTGATCGAACAGATCGCGCGACAAACGAACCGCGCAAGAATTATCTACGGCGATTGGGGAAGTACGCGACCCCGCGAGCCGGGCAGTTTTGCCAACCGTCCTCTGGACCGTGTGGATTACCCAACTAGCAACAGCTGGTACATCGCGCGCAACAAAGCAGGTAATTGGGATTTCCATCGCGCTGCCAGCGCCATTGTAAATAGTCCAGATTGGGATGGTCACCTTGGAATCTGGGGCGAGGAACTTATCAGGAATACCGTAATTGCTCCCGCAATTGGTATCGATACGCCTCAAAAGAATGTCGCAGCGCGCGTGAACATTCACCTACATCGCCAAGCGTTCTTCGGAGAAGGCGATCTTGGCGGAATGAATCTTGATGAAGACTGGGAAGATTAATTTCCGCAGTGTTCAAACAGAAGCGCCGCCCGACAAATCCATCTCGATGGTTTTCATGATCCTGTCCGTTTCGGCGAGGATCTTGACGATCTTCTGGTAGTGCTTCACGTCATCGAAGGACAGCGCGCGGGCCTTGCGGTCCTTCAGCCATTTCTGCGCCGGCTGGTAGCCGCCAATGATGAAGTTCCATGCGACTTCCGGTACGCTGTCGAAATACTGCACGGCATTGATGTAGACCTTGCCCTTCTCGAAGCGTGGCTTGTCCACGATGTTGTCGCCCGCGCCTTTGAAGGGATAGGGCGTCTCGCCCACGGCGTCGGCTTCCATCAGATGCAGGCGGCGCAACGCGCCGCCTTTCTCCGCCACGTCCCAGAATTCCCCTGGGCTTGTGGGCCAGGGGATGCGTGGGAAGTCCGATTTCAGAAATTCGGCGTAAGTCTCACGATAGGCGGGACAGTGCAGCACGCCGTAGATGTAGTCGAAGGTTGCAATCTCATCGGGCTCGCCATGCTTTTTGTCCTTCGCCAGACCTTTAAGCTTCTTCCACAGCTTCGGATGGAAATTCACACGTCGTGTTTGATCGAGGTCGGATTCGGACGGGTAGAGGTAGAGGGGGCAGAAGTAGCCACGCTCTTTCGACTTATTTGAGAGGAAGTTGTCGTCACCAAGCTTGCTAGAAATGAATGCGTGGGTCCAATGCTCAGAAATTGACTGGCGACACACAACCAAAGCAAGGTTCGAGGCGTCCTTCATACTCGACATAAGGCTCTCGCGGCCCCAATCCACCATATCCGGGCGGTACAGCATTGCTCTGTCGTCAAACAAACGGTAGTTGGCGATGGAGATGTCCTTATCGAACTTCCCTTGGCGTAACTGTTCTCTTGCTTGCTCTAATTTCCAACCTCGAGTATCCCCCGCAGCATACTTTCCATCCTTCCTGCTCCCGAAAAACTGTGATCGAACTTGATCGGTCGAGTGGTCCGGGTCGATGAACTCCATCAACTTCGACTCGAGAGCGCTTTGATCAAAATCGACTACTAGATTATCTCTGGCGGTTATAATTCCAGGCGCATTGCGTGTCATCAGATCGGTGACTGCAAAGCCGTCGCGGTAGAATTCGTAGTTTTCGAAATTTTGTTCGACAAAAGCATATTGAGGAGAATTGAGACGAATCTTTGCCCAGTCAGGGTCGTCTAATCGGCAAGCCTCCAATCGGTCATATTTGCTCTGTCTGCTTCCTATGAAATCCCGACGGAATACAGTCCCAAATTCTTTCTCTGCCAAGTTTCTTCTTTTTACCGCGACGATAATAGAAACGCCCTGCTGAATATCGAAGACATTCTTATCTGCATCACCATTGGGTGAGCGCGTACTTCTTTTGGTGCTTCCATGTAGGTTCAAAACGTATATGGAATCGAATGTTTTGAGGAGATGCCAGCGCATTCCTCTGAACGTCGGGTTATCGAGATAGCCGTGATTGGTGATGAAGCCGAGAACACCTTCACCGTTTTTTTCGATCAGGTGTTCCGAGAGGCGGATGAACTTCACATAGTCGTCATGCAGCCAGTGCTTGCGTTCGCCAAAATGCTTTCCATCGACGTACTTGTAATCTTCGATCAGATTGACGATCCAATCACCCATGTTTTGCGAAATGCCCGAGTAAGGCGGGTTGCCGATCACCACCATGATCGGCATGTCGCGCTTGATGCTGTTGGCCTGTTTCACCTCGTTAGACAGCCATTGCGCGAAGGGCAGCGTCTGGTTCGCCGGTTCGCCTTCTTCAAGACTGTTGGTCAGATAAACGCTGAGGCGCGGCGGCGCGCCTGTCGGCTTGTAGCCGAGTTCGGTCAGCACCATGTCGAGCTTCATGTGGCACATGGCGTATGACGCCATCAGAAGCTCGAAGCCGTGCAGGCGCGGGATCAAATCCTTCTCGATGTAGGAGGACCACATCCCTTCGGCAACATCCTTCACCCTGGGCGCGATCTGCTTGACGACTTCGGCGAGGAAGGTGCCGGTGCCGACGGCCGGATCGAGAATCTGGACGCGGTGAACCTCCTTCTTGATCGTAACCGCTTTCGCCTTCTTGTCGGTCTGGCCGGTGTCCCAATCGACCGTCACCTTAGACGTGTCGGCCAGACCGTCCGGCAAGCCGAATTCCTTCTGCAACACTTCGTCAACCGCGCGAACGATGAAATTCACCACCGGCTCCGGCGTGTACCAGACGCCGCGCGCCTTGCGCTTCGTCGGGTTGTAGGCGGCGAGGAAGGTTTCGTAGAAATGCAGGAAGGGGTCGTTGCGGCCCGTCAGTTTTCCGAAGCCGCTCATCAGCTTGCCGAGGTCGCAGGCCTGAAAGACATCGGCCAGATCGTCAATGATCCATTTGATGCGGTCGTCAAGATCGGGGCCGGCGATGTAGCTGAAGAGATTGCGCAGGAAGGGATTGGACTTCGGCAGAAGTTCCAGCGCTTCCTGACGCGAGAAGGTTTCGAGCGTGGTGTCGTGCAGCCGCGCGGCGAACATGCCATAGGCGATGGTCTCGGCATAGAGATCGGCAAAATCTTCCGGCGTAATGTCGTGGATCAACTGTTCCCTGAAGACGTTGTATTGTTCCGAGAGCGTCGACTGAAATTCCTTGTCGGCGCGCAGCACGTTGCCGAAGACGTCCTTGATCAGCGCGGCCTTGCCGGCCATCATTCCGGCAAGCACGGCGGGCGAGGTGATCGTCTGCGGCGTCTGCGCCAGAAAATCGTTGAGCAGATTTTCAAGCTCTTCGAACTTTTCGGGCTTCGGCTCGACGCCCTTGCCGAGCGTCGCGACCGAGACACGGGACATGCGCTCGCCGTCGCGGAAGAATTCGAAATCGAGGCCGTTGGTGTAGATCAGGTTCGGCAGGCCCTTGAGGTAGCGTTCCTGCTGTTCCTTGTTGGCGCCCTTGAGGGCGCGCAAATCCACATCGAGGTCCTTGGCCTCGACATGGCCGATGACGATGCCCCGGCGCTCGATGATGAAATCGGGGGCGCCGCAATCGACCCGCTTCGGCTCGTTGAGCGCCATGACGGACTTGTCGAGCGAATGAAAGAGCGACTCAATGGCCGAACGGTAGGAATGTTCGGTGGCCTTGCCGCTTTTCGCGATGGCCTGAATTTTCGAGAGATAGTCGCCGATAGCGCTCATGCCCGCCCCTGACTTCATGCTTGTCCGGCAGACTACCGGCTGGAGACGCATTGCGTAAGGGGTTGTGGCCGATCGGTGGACGGGGCACGACGCGGGCGTGAGGAATCACTTGCGGTTATGGCCGCATATCATTCACGCGCTGCGGCAAGCGGCGCTGCGAGTGGGTCCCGGGGACGAGCCCCGGGATGACATTGTTTTTTTGGCAGGCGCTGTGCCTTCGAGGCGGGTGAGCGTAGAAGTTCGGCGCATCATCGATCGCGCGTCATTTGCCGATAGCGGAGTCCCCCTCCCCGAAAAATTCTTCGAATTTTTCGACCCGCCCCCCAGGGGCGGGTGGGAAGAGAGGGATTGGGCGGGCGCTGTGGTTTTGAGCGGGCGGCGCGCGGGTGCGTGTGCGACCTCAGAGCCCGAGTTCGGCGCGCTTCTTCCTGCTGAGGCCGGCGGCGACGAGGGCGTGGGAGGTTTTGAGGTATTGCTTCAGCTCGCGCTTGCCGAGGCCGGGTTCGTGGTTCTGGATCCATTTCATGCCGCGGGAAGCCAGATAGGGCGCGGGGCGGCAGCCCGGCGCGTCGCGCAGGATTTCCCAGGCGATGCCGGAGACCTTGAAGGTGATGCCGGGATGCGCGCCCCGCTGCCAGCCGCCGATCGCGAAGACCTTGCCGCCGACCTTCCAGACATGCGCGCCGCCCCATTGCACGACATGGGTGGTGGCGGGGAGATCCTCGCAGAAGGCGTTGAATTCGCGACAGGTCATGGGCATCAGGCGATGGTGGCGCATGTGCGCGCGGGGGCGCAAGGACTTCCGCGCGCGTTCTTTCCACCGGGTTGCCTGAAGGGCCGCCCTTGAAAAGAGGCAGGCGTTTGCGGGTTGCGTCGTCGCTTCGCTTCTCGCAATGTCGGTCCCGGGACGACACCGGGTCTCCGGGTTGGGAATCCGGCAACGGCTCACCTTGAAATGTGCCGAGGAGGCAAGGCGTTGAAAGCAACTGTCGCTGTTGTGATGCTCGTGTTGGCCGGGCTGATGATCACAAGGTATGTCGTCGAAGACCGCGACGGCCGTTCCGACAATCAAAGAACCCACACTTATGCAAACGGGGCCACCTATGCCGGCGAATGGCACGACGGCAAGCGCCATGGTCAGGGAACATACACATTCGCGAACGGGAACGTTTATGCCGGCGAGTGGCACGACGGCAAGCGCCATGGTCAGGGCGTTTTCACATTCGCGAATGGCGAGGAATATGTCGGCGAGTTCCGCGACAACAAGCGTCACGGTCAGGGAACCTACACATTCGCGGACGGACGCACATATGTCGGCGAATTCCGCGACAACGAAGCCCGGGGTTCAGGAACCCTCACATTCGCGAATGGCGAGAAGTATTCCGGCGGGTTCCTCGACGGCAAGCGCCATGGTCAGGGCATGCAGATATTCCCGGATGGCACGCGGCGTGTCGGCGAGTGGCGCGACGGCGAATTCGAGAGCGGCACCGTCATTGTCTTCGAGACAGTCGACCCGTGGGGCGACGATGATCGGGGCGACGCCGACTAGACGCTGCCAGCCGCCGATCGCGAAGACCTTGCCGCCCACCTTCCAGACATGCGCGCCGCCCCATTGCACGACATAGGTGGTGGCGGGCAGGCTGGCGCAGAAGGCGTTGAATTCGCGGTAGGTCATGGGCATCAGGCGATGGTGGCGGTGCGGGGGAGGACGCGCAAGGGGTTTGTGGGGGTATGAACGAGGGGGGTTTTTTCAATTGTCGAGTTGGCGCGGGTGCCGCGTTTTTCACAACCCACAGTCGTCATGGCCCGATTTATTCGGGCCATCCACGTCTTGGCGTCATTCAAAAGAGGAAGAAAGACGTGGATGACCCGGACAAGCCGGGTCATGACGGTTTTAGGTTGAGGGGTGGGGAGAGAGCGTTGCGCCTGCGTTTGACGCGCCGCCCATGGATCCCGGCTTTCGCCGGGATGACATTTTTATTTTGGGCGGGTGCCGCGTGCAACGCTTCAGGCGGATGAAGAGTCCTTGCGAAGAGAGACGGCGCTTGCGCGCCTTCTGGATGCCCGGATCAAGTCCGGGCATGACGATGTTGGGGGGTTGTGGGGCCGGGCGGGAGTGCTCCGTGGACGGAGCATTACCACGTATCGATGAAGCCCCTGCCCTTGCGCTCGCGCAGGGGGCCGGCGGATTTGAGGCCGCGCATGATCCAGCTTCGCGTGTCCTTGGGGTCGATGACGGCGTCGATTTCGAGGAAGGAGGCCATGTTGATGGCCTTGCCGTTTTCGTAGTACCTCGCGACCATTTTCTGGAAGAAGGCTTCGCGCTCGTCCAGATCCTCGATCGCTTCCATTTCGCGGCGGTAGCCCAGCCGCACCGCGCCTTCGAGGCCCATGCCGCCGAATTCGCCGGTCGGCCAGGAGACGATGAAGAAGGGGGCGTGGAAGCTTCCCGCCGCCATGCCCTGGGCGCCGAGGCCGTAGCCCTTGCGCAGGACCACCGTGAAGCAGGGCACGCGCAAGGCGGCGCCGGTGACGAACATGCGGGAGACATGGCGCACCTGCGCGCGCTGCTCGATCTCGGGGCCGACCATGAAGCCGGGCGTGTCGCAGAGCGAGAGCAGCGGCAGACCGAAAGCGTCGCAGAGCTGCATGAAGCGGGCGGCCTTGTCGCCGGCTTCGGCGTCGATGGCGCCGCCCAGATGCATCGGGTTGTTGGCGATCAGGCCCATCGGCCTTCCCTCGATGCGGACGAGGCAAGTGAGAATGCCGATGCCGAATTTGGGGCGCAGTTCCAGCACCGTGCCCTTGTCGGCCAGGGCGTGGATCACGGTGCGAATGTCATAGGCGCGCAGGCGGTTTTCGGGGATCAGGCGGCGGAGGTCGCGCTGGTCGGCGGCCTCCCAGCGCGGCAGGGACCCTTGAAAATAGGAGAGATACTGCTTCGCGGCCGCGACGGCTTCGGCCTCGTCCGCGACCTCGATATCGACGACGCCATTGGCCGTCTGCACGTCGATCGGGCCGATGTCTTCGGGCGCATAGACGCCCAATCCCCCGCCCTCGATCATGGCCGGGCCGCCCATGCCGATGTTTGAGTCCTTCGTCGCGATGATGACGTCGGAGCAGCCGACCAAAGCCGCATTGCCGGCAAAGCAGCGGCCGGAGACGACGCTGATGAGCGGCACCTCGCCCGAGAGCCTGGCGAACTTGACGAAGCTCGGCGTGTCGAGGCCGGCGACGCCGGCGGTATCGGTGTCGCCGGGGCGGCCGCCGCCGCCTTCGCCGAAGAGGACCAGCGGCAGGCGCCAGTCCTCGGCGATGGTCAGCATACGGTCCTTTTTCTTGTGGTTCATCGCCCCTTGTGTGCCGGCGAACACGGTAAAGTCATAGGCCAGCACCATGGTGCGGGCCTTGTCCTCATCGAAGTCGCGCCCATTGACCGAACCCACGCCGGCGATCATGCCGTCGGCCGGGCTCATCTTTATCAGTTCGTCCATCGGGCGACGGCGGCGCTGGGCGGCCAGCGCCAGGGCGCCATATTCGACGAAGCTGCCTTCATCGACCAGGTCGGCGATGTTCTCGCGCGCCGTGCGCTGGTTGCGCTTGCGGCGGCGGGCGACCGCTTCCGGCCGGCCCTCGTCGAGGCCGATGCGGTGGCGCTCGATCACCTCGGCGAGGTCGGGGCGGATATGGTCGGGGTCGATTTCGGCCTCGGCCTCGCGCGCCTGCGATGCGGCATCCGCCGACGGCTCGATGAAGAGGAGCGGCTCGGCCTCGAAGAGATTGTCGCCGGGTTTCGCGGCAAGCTTGCGGACATAGCCGCCGACAGGCGCCGTCAGCACATGTTCCATCTTCATCGCTTCGAGCACGGCCAGTTGCTGGCCTTCGGCGACCAGCGCGCCTTCGGCGACGTCGATCGAGACGACGCGGCCCTGCATCGGCGCGGCGACGGCCTCCGTCCCCGCCGGGGCATCGACTGCCTTCGCGGCTGCGGGGGCGGCGGCGGTGACGGCCCCGTGGAAGAGTTGCCGGTGGCTGCCGTCATGCGGGCGGGCGAGGTCGGCGGCGTGGCGCTCGACGAATCCGGTGTCGACATCGTTGGTGACGAATTCGGGGCGCTTCAAGAGGTTCCGGTGGAAGGCGATGTTGGTGGCGACACCTTCGAGGCGGAATTCGCAAAGCGCGCGATAGGCCCGCGCGGCGGCATCGGCGTAATCGGGCGATGGCGAATGGGCGATCAGTTTCGCCAGCAGCGAATCGTAGTTGGGGCTGGTGCGGTAGCCGGCATAGCCGAAACTGTCGATGCGGATGCCGGGGCCGGACGGCGGCTCGAAGGCGGTGATGGTGCCGCCGGCCGGCTTCGCTGCGCCATCGGCGGTCATGGTTTCCATGTTGATGCGCAGTTCGATCGCGTGGCCGCGCGGGGCCGGAATGTCGGCCTGGCGGAGGCCGAGGCCTGCCAGCGTCGCGCCGGCGGCCAGGCGCAATTGCGTCTTCACCAGATCGATGCCGGTCACTTCCTCCGTCACCGTGTGTTCGACCTGGAGGCGCGGATTGGCCTCCATGAAGGCGAAGGTTCCGGCGCCTTCGGCTGAAGCGTCGAGCAGGAATTCGAAGGTGCCGAGGCTCTTGTAGTTCGCCGCTTCGGCGAGGCGGAGGGCGGCGGCGCAAAGCGCCGCGCGCGTGGCGCTGTCGAGGGTCGGCGAAGGCGCGATCTCGACAAGCTTCTGGTTGCGGCGCTGCAGGCTGCATTCGCGTTCGCCGAGATGCGTGACGTGGGTGCCGTCGCCGACGATCTGGATCTCGATATGGCGGGCCCGGCGCAGCAGGCGCTCGACATAGACATCGCCGCGGCCGAAAGCGGCGGCCGCTTCCGACTGGCAGCGGGCGAAGGCATCGGCGATCTCGGCGGCATCGGTCACCGCGCGCATGCCGCGGCCGCCGCCGCCGGCCACCGCCTTGATCATCATCGCGGCATCCTTGCCCAGCGAGGCGAAGAAGGCTTGCGCCTCTTCAAGGCTGGTCGGGCCGTTGGTGCCGGGGAGCAAAGGCACGCCGCAGCGTTCGGCCAGCGCGCGGGCGGCGGGTTTGTCGCCGAAAAGGTCGAGCATTTCGGGCGTCGGGCCGACAAAGGTGATGCCGGCCGCGGCGCAGGCGCGGGCGAAGCCGGCATTCTCCGACAGGAAGCCATAGCCCGGATGCAGCGCGTCGCATTGGGTGGCTTTCGCCAGCGCAATGATGGCCGGCCCGTCGAGATAGGCGGCCGCGCCGGCGCCTTTCAGCGGGTGGGCCTCGTCGGTGGCTTTCACATGCAGCGAGGCGGCGTCGTCCTCGGCGAAGATCGCGACCGTCTCGAGGCCGAGTTCGGCGGCGGCGCGGGCGATGCGGATGGCGATCTCGCCGCGATTGGCGATCAGCAGTTTGCGGATGCTCATGCGGCAGCCGCCGCGACGTGGTGTTGCGTCATTTGTCTCTTCCCCGATTTCAATGGCCCGCAAGATAGGGGCGGGGGTCGCGGGGGGTCAAATGGGGTTCCCACCCTCCCCCTGAGGCCCTGCGAGATTCATACAAATCGTCAGGCGGCCTTCCACGCTCACCCAAAATCCGAGTGTCACCCCGGCGAAAGCCGGGGCCCATTGGTTCCCTCAGCAAGGGCGACGACGTGCGGCGCCGGCGCCAACCAGCCAATTGAGCGCTGCGGCAAGAGGCGCTGCGAGTGGGCCCCGGCTTTCGCCGGGGTGACACCCTTGTTTTTGGCAACGACCGACCACGCTTTTCGCCCCTCCCTTTCCCCTCACCTGCGGCAATTATGCAACTGGAAATGCGAGTCACTTGCATTTACAGGCGGCGATGAAATTTGTATGACAGCGTTTGATAGTCATTCGCAGTAACGGCGCCGGGGCAATGCCGGGGCCGGACGTCTCAAGGGGAAAACAGATGCGTTCACGGATTTCAACCGCCGCCCGGCTGATGCGCGGCTGCAGCGGGCTGGCGCTCGCCACCGCGCTGATGGCGGCGCCCGCCCTCGCCCAGGAACCCGCCGCCGAAACGGCGCCGGCCGCAGAGGGCGCCGAGGCGGGCAAGGTTCACATCCTGAAGGGACTGCTCGTCACCAGCACGGCGGCCGAGACCGCCAATATCGGCGGCGCGGTCACCTTCATCGACCAGGAAGAACTCGAAAAGTTCTCCTATACCGACGTCAACCGGGTGCTGCGCGCGGTGCCGGGGGTGCAGCTGCAGGAAGAGGACGGCCAGGGACTGCGGCCCAATATCGGCATTCGCGGCTCGGGCAGCGACCGCAATGCCAAGATCGTGGTGATGGAAGACGGCGTGCTGATGGCGCCGGCACCCTATGCGGCGCCGGCGGCCTATTACTTCCCGTCGATGGGGCGGATGGAAGCGGTCGAGGTCACCAAGGGGGCGGCGGCGATCAAATACGGGCCGTCGACGGTGGGCGGCGCGATCAACCTGTTCTCGAGCGCGATCCCCGAACGCGACGGCGGCGGGTTGTCGGGGCGGCTGAAGGCGATCGGCGGCCAGGACGGGACGCTGCGCGTGCATGGGGCGGGCGGCGGCTGGGCGGCGCTCAACGAGGCCTGGGATGTCGGCGTGCTGCTCGAGACGCTGCAGAACCGCAGCGACGGCTTCAAGACCATCGATGGCGGCGGCGATGCCGGTTTCCGGCAGCAGGATTATGTCGGCAAGCTCGGTTTCCGCAGCACGGCCGGATCGGGCCTGCGGCAGAGCCTCGAATTCAAGCTGCAATATTCCGACGAGACCTCCAACGAGACCTATCTCGGGTTGACGCCGGCCGATTTCGCGGCCAATCCCTATCGCCGCTATGCGGCCAGCCGGCTCGACGAGATGAATGTCGATCACACGACCGTGCAGGCGACGCATCGCGCCGAATTCAGCAACGAGACCCAGCTGACGACGACCGCCTATTACACCGAGACGGCGCGGGCCTGGTACAAGATCAACGATGTGCGGCTGACCGGCGCGCCCGGCTGGACCAGCATTTCCGACGCGGTCGGCAATCCGGCCAATGCGGCCGAACTCGCCGTGCTGCGCGGCGCGGCCGGCGAGATCCGCGTGCGCAACAACAACCGCGAATATTACACAGCCGGCATCCAGTCGGTGCTGGGCACGACCTTCCTGACCGGCGAGGTGGCGCATTTCGTCGAAGTGTCGGCGCGCTATCACCAGGACGAGGAAGACCGCTTCCAGAACGACGACATCTACACGATGGCCGGCGGCCAGCTGACCTTGTCGGCGGCCGGCGCGCCGGGCAGCCAGGCCAATCGCGTCGGCGACGCCAAGGCCTGGGCCTTTTTCGTGCGCGACACGATCGACTGGGGCCGGCTCACCGTGGTGCCGGGGCTGCGCTACGAAACGATCAAGCTCAGGCGCACCGATTATGCGCTCAACGATCCGGGCCGGACGGCGCCGACCGCGGTCAGCGAAAACTCGGTCGATGTGCTGATCCCCGGCATCAGCGCCACCTATAATCTCAGCGATGAATGGCAGCTGCTGGGCGGCGTGCATCGCGGCTTCGCGGCGCCCGGGCCCGGCTCGACGTCGGATGCCGAGAAGTCGGTCAATTACGAAGCGGGCTTTCGCTATGGCGCCGGCAAGCTTTCGTTCGAGGCGATCGGCTTCTTCAACGACTATTCGAACCTGCTCGGTACCTGCACCGCCTCGACCGGCGGCGGCTGCGTCATCGGCACGCAGTTCGATGGCGGCGAAGTGGAGGTCAAGGGGCTCGAAGTGGCGGCGGGCTATGACGCCGGCGCGCTTCTGGGGCTCGGGCTCGGCGTGCCGCTGTCGGCCGCCTATACCTATATCGAGAGCGAGTTCCAGACCAGCTTCGCCAGCGGCTTCGGCCCCTGGGGGACGGTGACGGCGGGCGACGAACTGCCCTATGTGCCGGAACACCAGCTCACCGTCTCGGCCGGGCTCGAGGGCGGCAACTGGCGCGGCAACCTGCTGGTCTCCTATGTCGACGCGACGCGGTCGGTGGCCGGCACCGGCGCGATCCCGGCCAACCAGCTGATCAACGAGCGGGTCGTGCTCGACCTTTCGGCCGAATACGACATCGCGCCCGGCGTGACGCTGATCGGCGTGGTCGAGAACCTGACCGACGAAGTCTACAACGTCTCCTTCGACCCGGCCGGCGCCCGGCCCGGCAAGCCCAGGACGGTGCTGGGCGGGGTCAAGTTCAGCTTCTGACGGCGCTTCCCGCCTCTCCCCGTCCCCCCGGGGCGGCCCTGCCACAGCGGGGCCGCCCCGTTTCATGTCAAGTCCTTGTCACAAAAGCGAAAAACGGCCCGGCGCGGCAGCGATGCATTCCGGCCACAGGGCCGGGCTGTCATATCACTGTCACAAAAGCGCAGCCCAACTGTCACATAGCTCTGTTACTTGCGGAGGCCATGGGGGTGTTCGCGGCGTCTGTCGCGGCTGCCGATCCTGCAACAGAAGCTCATCCACAGAAACGGAGACGTCACATGACGTTGCGCAACATTCTGCTGGCCGGCACCGCACTCGGCGCCGCCGCATTCCTCTCGGCCCCGGCCTTCGCCGCGACCAACGCCCAGGCCGAACTCGACGCCCTCAAGGCGCAGATCGAAGCCCTGCAGCGGAAGATCGACGATGTCGAAATCCAGCATGGCAACAAGATCAAGTCGCTCGAAGAGCGCAAGAGCGACGTCGAGGTCAGCCTCAAGGACGGCCGCCCGGTGTTCAAGACCGCCGACGGCAACTTCACCTTCGGCATTACCGGCCGCGCCCATCTCGATGTCGGCGCCTATGACCAGGATGCGGCCAGTGCAGCCAATTTCGGCGGCCTGCGCGGCAACGCCAATTTCCGCCGCCTGCGCGTCGGCCTCAACGGCACCTTCGCCAAGGACTTCAAGTACAATATCGAATTCAACTTCGGCGACAGCGGCACCGAATCCAACGCCCGCATCTACGAAGCGGCGCTGACCTATACGGGCATCGACGGCGTCAACCTCGTGCTCGGCGCAACCAAGCCGAAGATGACGCTGGACGATTCGACCTCGTCCAACGACATCACCTTCATCGAGCGTGCGACGGCGGTCAATCTCGCCATCACGCCGGCCGCCGGCGAAGCGCGCATGACGGCGGGCGGTACCTACAACACCGACAACTTCTTCGGCGGCGCCTACTACACCATGAGCTCGGCGGCAGCGGGCGGCGGTCTGGACGACTATGACAGCTCGAACATCGTCGGCCGTCTCGCCTATGCGACCTCGCCGAAGGAAGGCCTCAACGTCCATATCGGCGCCTCGGGCTCGCACTCCTTCAACGTGTCGGGCGATACGTTGCGCCTGCGCGACCGTCCGGAACTGCGCGTCGATCCGCTGCGCTATATCGATACCGGCAATATCGGCGGCATCGACACCGTGTCCGTCTACGGTCCGGAACTCGCCCTCAATTACGGCCCGTTCCGCGCCCAAGGCGAATACTACATGTACGAGATCGACGGCATCGGCGGCGGCAGCGCCGAGTTCGATGCCTGGTATCTGCAGGCGTCGTGGATCATCACCGGCGAAGCCTACAGGTACGACATCAAGAAGGCCGCCTATTCGGGCGTCAAGCCGGCCAACCCCTTCGGCTTCGGCGGCAAGGGCATGGGCGCCTGGGAAGTCGCCGCGCGTTACAGCTCGGCCGACCTCAACGACGCCAGCGCAGGCATTGCCGGCGGCCAGCAGGACATCATCACGGTGGGCCTCAACTGGTACGTCAACAACAACCTCCGCTTCATGCTCAACTATCTGAACGTGGATGTGGAAGACCGCGGCGGCGTGCTGAACCCGAATTTCGGTCACGACGCGGTTGCCCTGCGTACGCAGTTCAACTTCTGAGTCTTCTGGCTGATCCGATCCTCGCAGATCATCAGACGGGAACCCCGGTGGATTCATCCACCGGGGTTTTTCCGTTTGCGCGCTCGACGCGCGCGGGGGGGTGGATTCATCCACCGGGGTTTTTCCGTTTGCGCGCTCGACGCGCGCGGGGGGCGGATTCATCCATCGGGGTTTTCCCGTTTGAGCGCCGCCGGACGTCAATCGAGACCGAGGGCCTTGCGGTCTTCCGCCGCAAAAACATATGGCAGCGCGAAATAGCCCGCGATGACCGCATCGCGCTGGCCGTCCCGCGACAAGACATAATCGATCATGTTTCGCGCCGCCGCGCCGCGCGCCTCGATGCCGACGATGCGCGCCAGCGGCCAGAACCCACGATGCGCATTGGCCTCGCTGGGTGCCATGCAGTCGCCGCCATCGGAAAGCCTGAGCGCGCGCACGGCATCGCTGCGGTAGCCGGCCGGCGCGAAGGAAACCGCCCCCGGCGCGGTGCCGATCTCGCGCAGCAGAATCGAGGCGCGTGCGACGACTTTCGCATCGGGTGCGACCGCACCGCCCTTCAACCCGGCCTCGACAAAGAAGTCGCGCTCGCTGCCCGCCGGACGATCGAGGACGACGACCGGACGGGCCGCCCAATCACCGTCAAGGCCCGCACTGCCCCAGGTCGCGCCGCCGGCAAAAAGCACGGCCAGATCTTCAAGCGGCAGGCAGACAAGCGGATTGTCCTTGTGAACAAAGACGGCGAGCGCCTCGATGGCGGCGCGTGCGGTCACCGTGTCGGACGGCGGTGCATCGAGCGGCCCGATCCGCACCGCCGGGTGACGGGCACCGAACCCCTCGCGCCAGAGCAGCATCAGCCGCGCATTGGCGGGCCTGGCCGCGACCTCAATCGCGCCAGCGAGCGCCGGCGCTGCCACATAGGGTGCGTAGCGTTCGTCGACCGCGCAAGCGTCGCCCGCAGCGACGAGTGAAATCAGGCCGACAAGGGTTGTGAGATGTTTCATTGCCGATCCGGCTGTCCTTGCATCCCGACCAGCCATGCCGGAAGTTTGCGACGATCGCGTGACACAACTTCGTCAGACATGCCCCGGCGTCACGGCCCCATCGTCAGCACCGCAGCGCCGGTCAGGCGGCCGTCGCGCAGGCGCGCCAGCGCCTCATTGGCCTGTTCGAGCGGCAGGGTTTCGACCGTGGTCACCACCGGCACACGCGGCGCGAGTGCGAGGAATTCCTCGCCATCGGCGCGGGTCAGATTGGCGACCGAATGGATCGACCTTTCGCGCCAGAGGATGTCATAGGGAAAGGACGGGATGTCCGACATGTGGATGCCGGCACAGACCAGACGGCCGCCCGGCGCCAGCGCGCGCAAGGCCGCCGGCACCAGCGCGCCAACCGGCGCATAGATGATCGCGGCATCGAGCGCCGCGGGCGGCGTCTCGTCGGAGCCGCCGGTCCATTCGGCTCCCATCACGCGCGCGAAATCCATTGCCGCCCGGTCGCCCGGCTTGACGAAGGCAAAGAGCCGCCAGCCCTGGTGACGCGCCAGTTGCGCGACGATATGGGCGGCGGCGCCGAAGCCGTAGAGACCGAGCGCACCGGCCGCATCCGGCCGCTGCGGATCATGCGCCATTTTCAGCGAGCGATAGCCGATCAACCCGGCACAGAGCAGCGGCGCCGCTTCGGCCGCGCCGTAGTCTTGCGAAAGGGGAAAGACGAAACGCGCATCGGCGACCATGTATTCGGCATAACCGCCGTCGCGTGTGTAGCCGGTAAAGCGCGCTTGCTCGCAGAGATTCTCGCGGCCGCTCCGGCAATAGGTGCATTGACCGCAGGTCCAGCCGAGCCACGGCACCCCGACACGATCGCCCAGGCGGAAGCCCGTCACGCCATCGCCCAGAGCGGCAATGCGCCCGACCGCCTCATGCCCCGGCACCAGCGGCAGCGTCGGATCGGGCAGTTCGCCATCGACGACGTGAAGATCGGTGCGGCAGACGCCGCAGGCCTCGAGACGGATCAGCACTTCGCCGGAAGCGGCGCGCGGCAGCGGGCGTTCGACGCGACGCAGCGGCCGGCCCGGCGCCTCCAGCAACATGGCGCGCATGGTGGCGGGCAAGGCGGGTGCGGACATGGCGGGGCTCCTCTCGTCCCGGCCATGCTCGCATGGATCGCTGCGCCGTTCGAGCGCGAAGCGGCGTCACTTCAGCCCGTGGTTGCGCGCCCTTTCGAGGTCTTCCTTCAACGATGCGGCGCCGAGGAAGAAATGCACGGCTGCCCAGGGCCAGACGACCATGACGGTCAGCAGGGCGTAGCGCAGCGATTCCTGGCCGAAGGTGGGCGCGTAGAGGTCGCTGATCAGACCGACCACCTGGGGCCCGAGGCCCATACCGATCAGGTTGAGGATCAGGAAAAGTACCGCGGAGGCGACCGCACGCATGCGCAGCACGACGAGGCCTTGCGTCATGGCGAGGCTCGGGCCGATATAGGCCGCACCCGCAAAGGCCGGCACAAGAAAGAAGAACATCGCCCAGTATTTGTCGGGCGACAGATAGAGACCGATCGAAAGCGGGAAGCAGGCCAGCATCACGATCGCGACCACCCACATGTTCCAGCGCACGTCGCGCTTGGCGAACCGATCTGCCGCCCAGGCCGTCGCATAGGTGCCGGCGCCGCCGACAAAGCCGATGATCAGCGCCAGCCAGGTGCCGATCTCGCCGGGGGTCATCTGGTAGGAGCGCATCAGGAAGGCCGGTATCCAGGTGACGCCGGCATAGCCGCCAAAGGCGGCCAGCGCGCAGGCAATCGATATGTGCCGGAAGGAACGCTGCGACCAGAGCAGGCGGAAGACCTCGCCGACCTTCGGCGCGTCGCCGGCGGCCTGCGCCGTGGTGCCGTCGGCATGGCCGCGCTGCGGTTCCTTCAGCGTGAAACGGATCAGCAGCGCGATCAAAAGGCCCGGCGCGCCGACGACGAGGAAAGCCGCGCGCCAGCCATACCACTGAGTGACCCAGCCGCCGACCAGGAAGCCGATCAGGATGCCGATATTGATGCCGAGCGAGTAGATGCCCATCGCCGAAGCGCGTTTCTCCGGCGGGAACATGTCGGAGATCATCGAATGCGAGGGCGGGCTCGACCCCGCCTCGCCAATGCCGACGCCGATGCGCGCCAGTGCCAGCTGCGCAAAGCTCGTCACGAAACCGCAGACGACCGTCATGGTGGAAAAGATGGCGATGGCGGCCGCGACGATGTTGCGGCGGTTGGTGCGGTCGGCGAGCATGGCGATCGGAACGCCAAGCGTCGCGTAGAAGATCGCGAAGGTGATGCCGGAGAGAAAGCCGAGCTGCGTGTCGCTGACGCCGAGATCCTGCTTGATCGGCTCGAGCAGGATCGCGAGGATCTGGCGATCGACGTAATTCGCCGTATAGCCGAGCATCAGGATGAAAAGCGCGTAGTTGCGATAGGCCGGCGTGAAGCCCTGCGACGGCGCATCGGCTGCCGCGGCGCCCGAAACGGCGCCTGCGCGATCTGTCATTGTCGTCCTCCCGAATTCCCTCTTGCGGCGACACTAGCAGCGGCCCGGGCGAACTCAAGCGCTCCGATCGGGTGCCGCATGGGCAACGCCCGGCCAGAGACGGCGATGTCCGATTTTGGCGAGCGGCGGCGGCCCGTCCGTCCTAGACTTGCGGACATGAAACAGACCGCCGCCCTTGCCGCGCCCGCGCTCGATCCCGCGCGTTGCTACCGCGCCATCCTTGCCAAGGATGCGCGCTTCGACGGCCGCTTCTTCGTCTGTGTCCGCTCCACGGGCATCTATTGCCGGCCGGTCTGCCCGGCGCGGGTGCCGAAACGGGAACATTGTCTTTTCGTGCCGAGCGCGGCCGCAGCCAAAGCGGCAGGGTTTCGTTCCTGCCTGCGCTGCCGGCCGGAAACGGCGCCCGGCACGCCAGCCTGGGCGGGCACGGCCGCCAGCGTTTCGCGTGCCCTGCGCCTCATCGATGAAGGGGCGCTCGACGAAGGCAAGCTCGACCAACTCGCCGCCCGCCTCGGCATGGGCGAGCGGCAGCTCAGGCGGCTCTTCCTTGCGCATGTCGGCGCCGGACCGCAGGCCGTCGCGGCCAACCGGCGCCTTCTGACCGCCAAGCAGTTGATCGGCGAAACGCGGCTGCCGCTGGCGCAAGTCGCGCATGCGGCCGGCTATCGCAGCCTGCGGCGCTTCAACGATGCGATCGTCAAAGCCTATGGCGTCGCGCCTGGCGACATCCGGCGCGCGTCGGAGGCAGCCATCGGCGCCGAAATCCGCATGCGGCTTGGCTACCGTCCGCCCTTCGACTGGGAGCGGCTCATCGCCTATCTCGCGGGACGGGCCATGCCCGGGGTCGAAAGCGTGACGGCACGGCGCTATGCACGCAGCTTTGCGCTGGACGGGGTGAGCGGCGTTCTCTCCGTTGCGCCGGCCAAGAAAGGCCACGCGCTTGAAGCCCGCATTGCACTTGCCGACGTGCAGAAAGGGTCGGCGCTGCCGATGCGGCGCATCGCGGCGCGGCTCCGGCGATTGTTCGATCTCGATGCCGATCCGACAGCGATCGCTGCCGCCTTCCGCGGCGACCCGCTGATCGGTCCGCGCCTTGCCCGCGCGCCGGGCCTGCGCGTGCCGGGCGCCTTCGACGGCTTCGAACTCGCGGTCCGCGCCGTGCTCGGCCAGCAGATTTCGGTGAAAGGCGCGACGACCATTTCCGGGCGTATCGTGGCGAGGTTCGGCACGCCCATCGACGGCGCCGAAGAAGGCATCACGCATCTCTTTCCGACGCCAGCACAACTTGCCGGTGCCGATCTTTCGGGTCTGGGGCTCACCGGCGGGCGCATCGCAACGCTGAAGGGTCTTGCCGGTGCCGTTGCTTCCGGCGCGCTCGATTTCGGCCCGCGCGAAACGCTCGAGGCCAAGATTGCCGAACTGACGGCGCTGCCGGGGATCGGCGACTGGACCGCGCATTACGTCGCCTTGCGCGCGCTGGGCGAGCCCGATGCCTTTCCGGCTTCCGATCTCGGCCTGCGCAAGGCAGCGGGGAGCGGCGCAGTCGTTTCGACGCGCGACCTCGAAACCCTGTCGCAGGACTGGCGGCCCTGGCGCGGCTATGCGGCGCTGGCGCTGTGGACATCATAAAGGTGAAGCCGATGAAACTCCCCGACGACGACACGCTTGCCACGGCGACGCTCGACACGCCGATCGGCCGCTTGCGGATCGCCGCCATCGCGAGCGGCCTTGCGATGGTGCTGTTTCCGAACCAGAAGGATGTTGCGTTCGCGAAGCGCGAAGGCAGCGCGCCCGCGCGCATCCATCGCGACAAGGCGCTGAAGGCACTCGATCTCTATTTCGAAGGGCGCAAACGGGATTTCGGCGGGCTGAAACTGGCCGCCGCCGGCACGGCGTTCCAGAAGAGCGTCTGGCAGACGCTTGCCGCCATTCCCTTCGGCGAGACGCGCTCCTATGCCGAAATCGCGCGTGCCATCGGCAGTCCGAAGGCCATGCGCGCGGTCGGGCTTGCCAATGGCCGCAACCCGATCCCGATCATCGTGCCGTGCCACCGCGTGATCGGCGCCGACGGTTCGCTGACCGGCTTCGGCGGCGGGTTGCCGACCAAGAAATGGCTGCTCGAATTCGAGGGCATCATGGGCCCGCGCCTGCTCTGAGCGGTTCCCTTGCCGGCGACAAGGCACTAGGCTTGCCGGATCGTTCCGCGTCACAAGGGAGCAACCGATGCCCGGTGGACCTTTCGGAAGCATATTCGGCCTGCTGCTGCTGGTGGCGGTGATCTATGCGATCGTCCGCATCGCGCAGAGCGGCGCCGAGCCGGTGTGGAAGGCCGTCTGGATCGCCGGTGTGATCGTGGTTCCGATCGTCGGGCTGATCCTCTGGGCGCTTTTCGGCCCGAAATAGGCCAGATACGGACAATTCCAGCCCGCTGCGGCCTTCATTCCGCCTTGCTTGAGCCGGATAATCAAAACCGGCTCGAAACGAGACAAAGAGGATTCACCGCATGCTACTCAATCTTGTCATCACACTGATCGTCGTGGGCGTGCTGTTGTGGCTCGTCAACAACTACATACCGATGGATTCGAAGATCAAGCAGATCCTCAACGTCGTCGTCGTGATCGTCGTCGTCGTCTGGCTGCTGCAGCTCTTCGGCGTACTCGGTGCCATCGGCATCCGCTGACGGCGACCGTTCCAGACGACAACAAGGAAAGAGCCCGCGTCCTGAGCGCGGGCTCTTTTCATTCCGGCGCCGGCGCGCGCCGCCGGAGCTTCAGAAGAGATCGCCGAGCGCGCGCGTCTGGCCGCGCGGCAGAATGCGCACGGCCACACCACCCGAGAAGCGCGCAATGGCCGCTGCCGTTTCCTCGACCGGCACAGGGCCGGGCGCCGCTTCGCTGACGACAATGGCGCGGGGCAGCAGATTTTCGGCCCGCATCACGGCCAGCGCGGTCAGCGTGTGGCTGATCGTGCCGAGATAGGCGCCGACGACGAGGAGCGGCGCCAGGCCGATCCGCGCATCGAGCGCCTTCATCCAGTCAAGCACGGTATGGTTGTCGTCGAGCGGCACCATCAGCCCGCCGACGCCTTCGATCACCAGCGGGTCGTGTTTCGCCGCCGCGTCCACACATTCGTCGACCAGCGCCTCGAAATCGATCGCAAGTCCTTCGCGTTTCGCCGCCATGTCCGGCGAAAGCGCCGCCTTGAAGCGCCAACGCGAGACGCGCGCCGCATTTTCAAACAGAACCTCTTCGCCCATCGCAGCCAGCAGCATCGCCGGATCGCTCTCGGGAAATGTCGTCTCGTCGAAACCGCTGACCAGCGGCTTGATCGCGCGCACCTTCAACTCGCGCGTCAGCATGGCCGAGACCCAGGTCTTGCCGATTTCGGTGCCCGAGGAGGTGACGAAGATCGCGGTCATGTCATTCAGCCGCCCGGCGCGGCATGATCCGCTCACGGACAATATCGACAAGACGGGCGACATCCTCGTCCCTGTGTTCGGCCGTGAAGGTGAAGCGCAGCCGCGCCGTGCCGGCCGGCACGGTGGGCGGGCGGATGGCGGTGACCAGAAAGCCCTCGGCCTCCAGAAGCGCCGAAGCGGCCAGCGTCTGCCCGGCATCGCCCAGGATCAGCGGCACGATGGGACTTTCGGGCGCGGCCAGTCCCAATGCACGGGCGAAGCCTTGCGCCTTCTCGACCGGGCGGCGACAGTAAGCCGGATGGGCGCGGATGAAATCGAGCGCGGCGATGGCGGCGGCCACCGTGCCGGGCGGCAGACCGGTCGAATAGATCAGCGTGCGGGCGCGGGTGCGGATCAGATCGCAGACGGCGCGGCTCGCACAGAGATAGCCGCCATAGGCGCCGATGGCTTTCGACAGCGTGCCCATCTGCAGCGGCACGGCCGATTTTTCCTCTTCCATGAAACTCGAACCGCGGCCGTCGCGGCCGACCACGCCGATGCCATGGGCATCGTCGGTCATCAGCCAGGCGTCATGCCGCTGTGCCAGCGCCGCCAGCGCGGTGACCGGCGCGGCATCGCCATCCATGCTGAAAATGCCGTCGGTCAGGATCAGGCAATGGCGCGCGGCGGCGCGGCGGGCGGCGAGCAAGGTTTCGAGATGGGCGAGATCGTTGTGGCGGAAGATGGAAAATTCGGCGCCCGAAAGCTTGGCGCCCGACATCAGACAGGCATGGGAAAGCTCGTCGGCCAGAATCAGGTCGCCTGCGCCCGCCAGCGCCGGCACGATGCCGAGATTGGCCATGTAGCCCGAGCCGAAGACGACGCAGTCCTCCGTCAGCTTCCAGTCGGCGAGGCGGCGTTCGAGTTCGGCGAAAAGCGGATGATTGCCCGAAACGAGGCGCGAGGCGCCCGCGCCCACGCCATATTTCTCCGTCGCCGCCATGGCCGCCTGCTTGATGTCTCGATGCTGCGAGAGATTGAGATAGTCGTTGCAGCAGAAGGAAATCAGGTCGCGGCCGCTGCGCGTCGCGCGCACCCCTTCGCGGCGGTCGGTCTCGACCAGGCGGCGGCGCAGCGCTTCCTTCTCCAGCGCTGCCAGTTTCGCCGTTACGAAATCATCGAGTGAATTGCGCTTGCCGCTCATGCCGTCATCCCGATCACCGGCTTGCCGATGCTTTTGCGTTCCAGCAGATTCTGCAGCACTTCGCCCGCCTTTTCGAGCGGGAAGACGGCGGCGGGTTCGGGATGCAGCCTGCCCTCCCCGATCCATGCGGCGAGCTTCTCCATCAGCGGCAGATTGGCGGCCGGATTGGCGCGGATTTCGCCGCCCCAGTCGACGCCGACCAGCGCGGCACGTTTCAGCAGCGCCAGATTGAGCGGCAGCCTGGGAATCTCGCCGGCCGCGAAGCCGACCACCAGATGCCGGCCGCCCGGCGCCAGCGAACGGAAGGCCGGTTCCGAGAAGGCGCCGCCGACCGGATCGTAGACCAGATCGAGGCCCGGTTTGCCGACAAGCGCCTCCAGCGCCTTGCGCCAGTCGGCTTGCGTGTAATCGAGCGCCATGTCGGCACCATGGGAAAGGGCGGCTGCCAGCTTTTCCGGCGTCGAGGCGGCCGCGACGATGCGCGCGCCCATGGCCCTGGCAACGTCGATCGCCGCCATGCCGACGCCGCCCGCCGCGCCCAGCACCAGCAGCGTTTCGCCGGCACGCAAATGCCCGCAAGTCTCGAGCCCGTAAAGCGCCGTGCAATAGGAGACGATGAAGCCGGCCGCAGCTTCGGCGCTCATGCCTTCGGGCACCGGGCTCAGCATGGCGGCCGGCAGCGCCAGCTTCTCGGCCAGCGCGCCGCGGTTCGACAGCGCCATGACGCGGCGGCCGACAAGATTGTCGGCAACGCCCTCGCCCACCGCAATGACCCGGCCCGCCACCTCGCTGCCCGGCACGAAGGGCAAGGGAAGTTTGACCTGATAGGTGCCGCGCACGAACAGCGCATCGACATAGCCGAGGCCGGCCGCCTCGACGGCAAGCAGGGCCTCGCCGGGCCCGGGCACGGGATCGGGCAATTCCGCGACGGCGAGGTCGCGCGGTTCGCCATAGTTGACGCAACGGATGACGCGCATAAACGGGTAACTTTCCTGCGGATGCGGATTTTCGGAGGCGACCCTAGCCTGCCTTGCAATGCGGGGAAAGCCGCCTATGCTGCCTCGCAATCATCCGACTGGCAGCAGAAAGTCAGGCCTCATGACGATCCAGACCCGCATCGGCGAAACGCCAGCGCAGGGCGGCACCCTGCCCGCACGCACCAATCCGGACCAGCTGCGTCACGACTGGACGCGCGACGAGTTGCAGGCGCTTTTCGACCTGCCCTTCAACGATCTCCTGTTCGAGGCGCAGCTCGTCCATCGCCGCTGGTTCAAGGCCAATCAGGTGCAGATGTCGACGCTCTTGTCGATCAAGACCGGCGGCTGTCCGGAAGATTGCGGCTATTGCGCGCAAAGCGCCAAGTTCGAAACCGGCCTCAAGGCCTCCAAGCTGATGGAAGTCGAGAAGGTGCTGGCCGAGGCGCGCAAGGCCAAGGAAGCGGGTGCGACACGCTATTGCATGGGCGCCGCATGGCGCGAGCCCAAGGACCGCGACATGGACATGGTCTGCGCCATGGTCGAGGGCATCAAGGAAATGGGCATGGAAACCTGCATGACGCTGGGCATGCTGTCCGGCCAGCAGGTGCATCGTCTCGCGCAGTCGGGTCTCGACTACTACAATCACAATGTCGACACGTCGGAAGAATATTATCCGAATGTCATCAGCACACGGACCTATCAGGACCGTCTCGATACGCTGGAACGCGTGCGCAATGCCGGCATCAATGTCTGCTCGGGCGGAATCGTCGGCATGGGCGAGAGCGCGGACGACCGCATCGGCATGCTGATGACGCTGGCGACCCTGCCGGAACATCCGCAAAGCGTGCCGATCAACATGCTGATGCCGATGGAAGGCACGCCGCTCGGCCGCAGCGAGAAGGTCGACCCGATCGATTTCGTGCGCATGATCGCGGTGGCGCGCATCGCCATGCCGCAGTCGGTGGTGCGGCTTGCGGCGGGGCGCGAACTCATGTCGGAAGAGATGCAGGCGCTCTGCTTCCTGGCGGGTGCCAATTCGATCTTCGTCGGCGACAAGCTGCTGACCGCAAAGAACCCGGAAGAAGACAAGGATCAGCGCCTGTTCGCCAAGCTCGGCATCGAGCCGATGCCGGCGCATAGCTGCCCGTCGGAGAAGTGACGGGCGCGCCCTTGTCCGTCCCGCCCGCCAACCCGCTCGTCAACGATCCCCCCGCATGGCTCTCGGAGGGCGCGCCGCATTTGTGGCTGCCCTATACGCAGATGCAGACCACGCCGATGGCGCTGCCGGTCGTCCGCACGGATGGGGTGCGGCTGACGCTGGCCGACGGGCGCGAACTGATCGACGGCACCTCGTCCTGGTGGACGGCCGCGCATGGCTACAATCATCCCCATATCCGCGCGGCGGTGACGGCGCAGCTCGAAAAGATGCCGCATGTGATGCTGGGCGGGCTTGCGCATGAACCGGCCTGCCGCCTCGCCACGCGGTTATCGGCGCTGCTGCCCGGCGATCTCGGCCATGTGTTCTTTTCCGAATCCGGTTCGGTTTCGGTCGAGATCGCGATGAAGATCGCCGTGCAATACTGGATCAACAACGGCACACGCGGCCGGACGCGCTTCGTTGCCTTCAAGGGCGGCTATCACGGCGACACGCTGGCCACCATGTCGGTCTGCGACCCGGATGAGGGCATGCACACGCTGTTCAAGGGTGCGATCGCCGAACAGCTGATCGCCGAACTGCCGACCGACGCCGAAAAGACCGCGGCGCTCGACGCCTTTCTCGCCGCCCATGCGCATCAGGTGGCCGCCGTCGTCACCGAACCGCTGGTACAGGGCGCCGGCGGCATGCGTTTTCACGACGCTGAAACGCTGCGGCGGCTGCGCGCGCTTTGCGACAAGCACGGAATGCTGCTGATCCTCGACGAGATCTTCACCGGCTTTGCGCGCACCGGCAGCATGTTCGCCTGTGCGGCGGCCGGCATTGTGCCCGACATCGTGACGCTGTCGAAGGCGCTGACCGGCGGCACCATGGCGCTGGCGGCCACGGTTGCGCGCGCACCGGTCTTCGAGGCGTTTCTCGGCGCCGATGGCGGCCGCGCGCTGATGCACGGGCCGACCTATACCGGCAATGCACTGGCCTGTGCGGCCGCCAATGCCTCGCTCGATCTTTTCGAAAGCGAGCCGCGTCTCGCACAGGTCGCGGCCATTGCCGATCAGCTCACCCGCGAGCTGGCGCCCGCCCGCGCCATCGCCGGCGTCCGCGATGTGCGCGTAATGGGCGCCATCGGCGTCATCGAACTCGAGCGGATGGGCGACCTCAACGCCATCAAGCAGCGCTTCATCGAGGAGGGCGTCTTCATCCGCCCCTTCGGCAATATCGTCTACATCACGCCGCCGCTGGTCATTGGCAGCGAGGATCTCGCCCGGTTGACAGGCGCGATGCTCAAGATCACGGCAGAAATCGCCGCCTCCTGACCGCAGGCTGTGGCGGCAGAACCACATTTTATAGCGTGAACTCGCTTTTTCACTTCAACATGTTGAGCCAGATTGGGTCACACATTAGTCTCGGCACGGGGGCTGATTCGGCCTTTTCGATATTCGTCCAGATCCCGTGTCGGTGGGTCGCAAGGTGCGAAAGCGCTTTCGGACCGCGGCGGCAGCATTACGTTCCATGCGACCGCGGTTGTCTCCGTCGCGGTCCGACAGCAGGAATACGAAAACCATGCACGTCATCGCGTTTGCCTCGCAAAAGGGTGGTTCCGGCAAGACCACGCTTGCCGGCCATATCGCCGTCGAAGCCGAACGG
Source organism: uncultured Parvibaculum sp. (assembly GCF_963975745.1). Lineage (NCBI taxonomy): Bacteria > Pseudomonadati > Pseudomonadota > Alphaproteobacteria > Hyphomicrobiales > Parvibaculaceae > Parvibaculum > uncultured Parvibaculum sp. The sequence goes on from NZ_CAXBIB010000014.1 coordinate 55,431, forward strand.
CAGGGCGCTGGGCCGGTCGCGCTGATCGACACCGACCCGCAAGGCAGCCTGTCGCAATGGTGGAATGCGCGCGAGGCCGAGCGGCCCTTCTTCGCGCGCGCCTCGAACAGGGGACTCGAAGAGGATCTCGCAACGCTGCGGGATGGCGGTGTCCGCCTCGTCGTCATCGATACGCCGCCGGCCATTACCGCCACCATCGGCCATGTCATCGGCCTTGCCGATCTCGTGGTCATTCCGACCCGTCCGAGCCCGCATGACCTCCGGGCCGCCGGCGCGACCGTGCGGCTCTGCGAGGAAGTCGGCAAGCCGCTGGTCTTCGCCGTCAACGGCGCCAGTCCCCGGGCCCGCATCACCACCGAGGCCGTGATCGCCCTTTCCCATCACGGCGCCGTTGCGCCTGCGATCCTGCATCAGCGAATCGATTTCGCCTCCAGCATGATCGACGGCCGCACGGTCATGGAAATCGGCTCCCAGACCAAGTCGCCCGAAGAAGTGGGCGAACTCTGGCGGTTCCTCGACGACCGCCTGAAGGGGCGCGAAACCGCGCCGTTGGCCAGCGCCACCTTTCTGACCGGCAGCAGCGCCGAGCGCGACCTCAGAGGCGCCGCCTGATGTCAAAGAAGCCTGCCTCATTGACGAGCGACCTGCTTGCGCGCAAGGGTGAGGCGGAGCCTTCCCCGGCCGATCCGTCGTCGCGTGTCACGCTGACGGCCGGCCGGCAGCCGGACCTTGGCGGTTTCGGCAGCGGTTTCGGCCGTCCGGAAGGCCCGCCCCAGGGGCCCGATTCCAGCGGCCCCGCCATGGAGAGGCCGGAGATGCAGGGAATGGACGAGGAGGAGCGGCCGCGCCCGCCGGAGCCCGAAATCATCTATACGCCGGAAGATTACGAGAGCGGCGGCCGGACGCGGCTGGTCGCCGGTGCACTAGTCGGCCTGGCGCTGATCGCCGGCGTCATTGTGGCGCTGTCGCTCAACGGCAATGACGGCGTCGCGCCGGTTTCGCCCGATATCGTGGCGGCCATACCCGACGCGCCGCAGCCGGCTGCGGCCCCGTCAGCCCCGACCGAAGCGGCGCCTGTGGCCGATACCGCCGTTCCCGAAAGCGCCACACCGGCCGAGGCGGCGACGCCCGAAGCCGAACCGGAGCGCCCGGCAATCGAGACAGCCGAGGCTCCGCTTGTGCCCGACAGTGCGGCGGAACCCGCGGCACCGGCCGCAGCCGAAACAACAGCGGTCGCCGAAGCGCCGGTGGCAGCACCCGCCGCTGCGCCCGTGCCTCAGACGCCTGCCCCTTCGGCCGCGCCGGCAACGGGCGGCGCCTTTGTGGTGCAGCTGATGGCCGTGCGCGAGGAAGCGGCGGCCCGGCCCGCCTATGAGGCCCTGCAGACAAAGCATGCGGCCCTGCTGGGCGGTCATGCGCTCGATATCGAGCGGGCCGATCTCGGCGAGCGCGGCATCTTCTACCGCGTCCGCGCGGCGGGCTTTGCCAGCCGCGATGCGGCGGTCCGCACCTGCGCCAGCCTCAAATCGGCCGGCCAGGACTGCATGGTTCGCCCGCGCTAGCCGCCTGCCCGCTGCCCGTGTAGGTTCCCGCCAGACGAAACCTGGCAAGCGGAGCATGAGATGGTCGAGGCGGTGATCTGGGATTTCGGGGGCGTGCTGACCACGAGCCCGTTCGAGGCATTTGCACGTTACGAGCGCGAACGCGGTCTGCCGAAGGACCTTATCCGCAACATCAACGCCAGCAATCCCGACAACAATGCCTGGGCGCTGTTCGAACGCAGCGAATGCACGCTCGACGAATTCGACCGTCTGTTCGCCGCCGAAGCGCAGGCGCGCGGCTACAAGGTGCCCGGCCGCGACATCATCGAATTGCTGTCAGGCGACATCCGTCCGGAAATGGTCGAGGCGCTGAAGCGCTGCAAGGCGCGGGCGAAAGTCGGCTGTATCACCAACAATGTCTCGGCCGGCGAGGGCGCCGGCATGGCGCGCAGCCACGACAAGGCGGCCGCCGTGCAGGAAATCATGTCGCTTTTCGACCATGTGATCGAAAGCTCGAAGGTCGGCATCCGCAAGCCCGATCCGCGAATCTACGAAATGGCCTGCAATGCGCTCGGGGTTTCCGCCGCGTCATCGGTCTATCTCGACGATCTCGGCATCAATCTGAAGCCGGCCCGGGCGCTCGGCATGACGACCATCAAGGTCGTGACGCCCGAACAGGCGCTGAAGGAACTCGAGGCTGCCGTCGGCTTTGCGGTCGCCTGATCCCCGACCTTGCTTGAGTGGCCGCGCCAAAGCGGCCTGGAGCCGCTCACCGTTTCACGGATACGATGAACGGCTCCAGGTTATTGTTCTGTCGCGTTTTCGAACCGCAAAACCGGTAGTCACTTTTGCTGAAAACGCTCTAAGCTTCCCGAAAAGAACAACGGGAGGAACTCGATGCTCAGGCCCCAGGCAAAGGCGATCGATCTCGGTGGCAAGCCGGATCTGAAGGACCCCGACCTCTACATGCGCGACGAGCACCACGCGGTGTTTCGCAAGCTGCGCGCCGAGGAACCGGTCTACTGGAACCCGGAGGCGGATGCGGCCGGCTTCTGGGCCGTCACGCGCTACGACGATATCGAGGCGATCTCGAAAAATCCCGGTCTGTTCTCATCGGCCAAGAACAATGGCGGCCACCGGATCTTCAACGAGAACGAGATCGACGGCAACGACACCGACGCCTCGATGATCTCGATGGATCCGCCCGAACATGCCGCCTACCGGCGCATGGTGACGCCGGGCTTCGTCCCGAAGCGCATCACCGGGATGGAAGACCGCATTCGCGCGCGCGTCACGCGGCTGCTCGACAATCTGCCGAAGACCGGCGAGGCCGAATTCATTTCGTCCGTCGCCGCCGCCCTGCCGATCGAGGTGCTGGCCGAACTTTTCGGCGTGCCGCAAAGCGACGGCGCCAAGCTTTTCGAATGGTCGAACGCAACCGTCGGCGAGGACGATCCGGAACTTCGCGTCTCCGACGAGTATATGCGCCAATGCGTGTTGGAAATGGCGGGCTATGCGGCCGGGCTGTGGCAGCAGCGGCTCGAAAAGCCGGGCGAGGACCTGATCTCGATGCTGGCGCATTCGAAGCCGGGCGGCGAGGCGATGAATTTCCCGACCTATATCGGCACCTTCATCCTGCTGGTCGTCGCCGGCAACGAGACGACGCGCAATTCGATTTCGGGCGGTTTGCTGGCACTTTCCGAAAACCCGCAGGAGCGGCAGAAACTTCTCGACGATCCGGCGCTGATCCCGAGCGCGGTGCAGGAAATCGTGCGCTGGGTCAGTCCGGTGCTGCATATGCGGCGCACCGCGACCGCCGACACCGAGATTCGCGGCCAGAAGATCCGGCAGGGCGACAAGGTCGTGATGTGGTACGCCTCGGCCAATCGCGACGATGAGGCATTCGACGATCCCTACCGCTTCGACGTCACGCGCTACACCAGGCCCGATGTCCCGACCCAGCTCGGCTTCGGCGCCGGACAGCATTTCTGCCTCGGATCGCGGCTGGCGGAACTGCAGCTGAAAGTGCTGTTCGAGGAACTGCTGAAGCGCTTTCCCGACATTCACGTTTCGGGGCCGGTCCGGCGCCTGCGCTCCAACTTCATTTCGGGCATCAAGGAAATGCCGGTCCGCTACACGCCGGAAGGCTGACGCCACGGCCGCAAGCCATGCGCTGAAACAAAAGAGCCGCCGGTCGCCCGGCGGCTCTTTCCGTTTTCGCTGTCGCGCCGCTCAGTGAACGGGCGCGTTCTTCATTTTCGCGACCGGACGCGAACGCGGGAAGAGCATTTCCAGCGTCACGGCCAGGGCCGGCAGCACCGTCACCGCCATGATCATGTTGACCATGAACATGAAGGAGAGCAGCAGACCCATATCGGCCTGGAACTTCAGGTCCGAGAAGGCCCAGGTCGACACGCCCACCGCCAGCGTCAGGGCGGTGAAGAAGGTCGCCATGCCCGCTTCCAGCAGCGACTGACGGAAGGCGTCGGAGATGTTCAACCCCTCGCCCAGATAGTAGGGAACGCGGTTGTAGATGTAGTAGGCGTAGTCGACGCCGATACCGACGGCCAGCACCATCACCGGCAGCGTGGCAACCGTCAGACCGATCTGCAGCATCTCCATGAACCAGTAGCCGAAGAAGGTGCCGAAGGTCAGCGGCAGACAACAGGCGATGACCGCGCGCCAGTCGCGATAGGTCAGCGCCACCAGTGCGATGATGACCGCATAGACCCACATGATCATCGGCAATTCGGTTTCGGTGATCTCCTGGTTGACGGCAGCCTGCACGCCCATGTTGCCGGAGGCCAGCCGGATCGTGACGCCTTCCATCTTGTTGGTGTTGCGGAACTCCTCGATGGCGGCGATGGCGGCCTTGATGGTCGTCGCCTTGGCGTCGCGCAGATAGAACATGTGCGGCAGAACCGTGCAGGTCTGGTTGTAGAGCGAGGAGGCGCCCGGCACGGTGTTGGAGGCCTGGGCCAGCGCCGGCCGGTTGCGCGGAATGTCCTTCCACTTCAGATTGCCTTCGTTCCAGCCGGCGGCCGAGCCCTTGATCGCGAAGGGCAGCGAGACGACCAGCGTCACGTCCGGCACGTTCTGCATGTACCAGGAGAAGCGGTTGAGATACTCCATGTAGGGATATTGCACGCAGCTGTCCGGCGGCGTCTCGACGACGGCGATCAGCACGTTGAGACCCAGCGCATAGCTTTCGGCGATCTCGGTCGAGTCGATATTGTAGCGCGCGTCGGGGCGCAGTTCCGGCGCACCGGCATGCAGCGCACCGACATGGCGGTTCATCGCCTGGTTGACGGCGATGGCGAAGAGCACCGTCGCGCCCGCCAGCAGGAACGGGGCGATCTTGCGGTTGGCGACGAAGCCCAGCGAACGCATGATCTTCAGGCGCACCTCGCGCGAGCGCTGAACCCGATGAACGAATCGCTCGTCGAACTTCAGGTAGCTGACCAGCAGCGGCAGCATGACGAGGTTGGTCGCGACCTTCAGGATGACACCGATCGAGGCGGTGATCGCCAGTTCGCGGATCATCGGCACCGGGATCAGATAGAGCGTCGCGAAGCTGACCAGCGTCGTGATCAGCGCCATTGAACCCGGGATGAAGAGACGCGAGAAGGCGGTGCGCGCGGCCGTTTCGGCATTGGCGCCGCCGCTGATCTCGGCGGTGACCACGTTTATCTGCTGCACGCCGTGGCTGACGCCGATGGCGAAGACCAGGAAGGGCACCAGCACGGCCAGCGGATCGAGGCCGTAGCCGAGGAAGTTCAGGAGGCCGAATTGCCAGACCACCGAGGTCAGCGAGGCAAAGAGCGTGGCCGCCGTCAGCATGATCGAGCGCGAATAGAGATAGACCGCGAGCGCGGTCAGGACAAAGGCGACGAAGAAGAAGGTGACGACGGTGCCGGCACCATCTGCGATGTCGCCGATCAGCTTGGCAAAGCCGATGATGCGGATCGTGTGGTCTTCGGTCTCGTATTTCTCGCGGATCTGGGCTTCGAGCTTGGCGGCGAGATCGAAATAGTTGAGGCGCTCGCCGGTCGAGGGATCGAAATCCTGGAGCTCGGCCACGACCATCGCCGAATGGAAATCGTCGGAGACGAGACGGCCGACATAGCCGCCGCGAATGACGTTGTTCTGGACGTTCATCAACGCCTGCTCGGTCATCGTGTCGGCGGTGACCTTGCCGGAAATCACGTCATCGGCGCTGATGCCTTCCTCGGTGATCTCGATGTAGCGCGTGTTCGGCGTCCAGAGCGAGGTCACGGTGTGGCGCGAGACGCCGGGCAGGAAGAAGATGTCGTCGGTCAGGTCCTTGTAGACCTTGAAGAATTCCTTGGTCCAGATCGTGCCCTCATTGGCCTCCATCACCACGATGATGCGGTTGGAGCCGAAGAGCTGGTCGCGATATTCCTGGAAGGTCTCGATGTATTCGTGGCCGATCGGGAGCTGCTTGTCGAAACCGGCATCCATGCGCAGGTTCAGCGCGTAGAAACCCGAAACGACCGTGAAGGCGAGAAGGCCGGCCAGAATGAAGAAACGCAGGCCGAAAACGACATTCTCAAGTAACTTAATCATGGACTTTACCCATCGCTCCCCTGGCCGCATCACCGCGCATGGCGGCGGACGGCGCCGTTGCAAATCCCTGCCCGCCGGCCGGGCCGGATGGCGCTTGGCACCGGTCGCGGCTGCATCGGCATGCAGCGGCGCGAGCCGGCCTCTTGTCGTCCTGGAGGTCTGCCGGCCGCCGCCTGTAGCGCCTGGCCCGGCATGGCGGTCCCGCTCGAACCGCCCCTCCCGAAAAATCAGCGCTCGCCGGTCCGCGGCCTTGCGGCCGGGCGCGAGCACAATGTCGTTCGGGGTTTATGCCCCCTCCCAGGATGCCTTTCTCTTGTGACGGCGCGTCATCGGTCCCCCGCGCGGCCGTCCGGAACGGTCATCTTTCGTTACTTAAGCAGATAGCACAATTTTCGCCGCTTTGTAACGGGTGCGTAGTCATCATCCGTGAAGTTTAGATGGGCAGGGTTAACGGCTGGCAAGGAAGTTGACGCCAGCGTCACTTTCTTCTTGACCCGGCGCCGCTTCACCCTATTCTGCTGGCAACGAGACAAGATGGAAGTGCCGCCCCCGCGGCGCGAAACCGTCATTTGCGTTTGCCGGAAACATCTCTTTCCGGCCGTCATTCCGGAGGACCCGATGACCGAGATTCGGCAGATTACCAAGGACAATGCCTATGACGCCGTCGCGCCGGACGATTTCCCGGCGATGATGGAAGTCGACCGCTACAACGCGCGCTCGACCGCCTTCGACAAGATCATTTCGGCGACCCATGACCATTTCTGGGATCCGCTCGACAAGAAGTATATCGACTTCAGCGAGCCCTTCGATCTCGAGAACCAGATGATCATGCCCGAGGAGATGGTGCCGGAACTCAGGCTGCCCTGCGTCCAGGCGCTGGACCGCAAGGCGCAGGTCAAGCTCGCCAATGAGAGCGCGCGCTGGGCCCTGTCCTCGATCCTGCATGGCGAACAGGGCGCGCTGAACCTGTCGGCGTCGCTCTGCCACATTCTCCGCGATCCGGGTGCGCAGGAATATGCCGCCAACCAGACCCGCGAAGAAGCCCGCCATGTCACGGCCTTCGCCAAATACGTCCAGGCCCGCTGGGGCAAGCCGCTGCCGGTCGGCACGACGCTGGGCGGCCTTCTGACCGACATTGTGCGCGCGCCGGAGGTCTACAAGAAGATCGTCGGCATGCAGATGCTGGTCGAGGGTCTCGCCATGGGCGCCTTCGCGACGCTCTATGCCAAGTCGAACGACCCGCTGCTCGTCAAACTCACGCAGCTCGTCATGACCGACGAGGCCTTCCACCACAAGTTCGGCAAGATCTGGGCCGACCGCACGATCCCGAACCTGTCGGAAGAAGAGCAGAACATCATCGAGGACTGGGCGGCCGAGTGCTTCCAGACGCTGCTGTTCAACCTCGTCAACCCCGAGCAGAAGCAGGTCATCTATGGCGATTTCGGTCTCGACTGGCAGCAGGTCCAGCTCGAGATGCTCGAAGCCTTCGGCGACGACGACCGCCGCGAAGCGATGAAGGAAGGCACCAACATCTTCCGGGTGCTGATCAAGACGCTGCTCAAGGCCGGCATCATCACCGACCGCACCAAGGCCTTCTATGCGACCTATGTCGACATGGAAGAGCTCCGGGGCGAAGGCGACCGCATGGTCGGCGACGACATCGCCGAGGACGGCATCCGCTATCTGCAGAAGATCAATTTCGGCGCCAATATCGACGCGCTGAAGGAAGTCACGATCTCCGCAGCCGAATGATCCTGTCTGTTGCGTGCGTAAAGTGAAGAAGGCGTAGAGTTTCCCTCAGCTCGATCCCTCACAAACTGGGCGGCTCCATACCGGAGCCGCCCTTTTTGTTGTTGGCGGGGCGACGTCCCATGCACAAAAAAGCCGGGCGCGGATTTCTCCGGCCCGGCTCTTTCGTTGCGGCTGTTGCCTCAGTGCTTGCGCTTCGGCAGTTCGACCATCATCTTTTCATAGCCCTTGACGAAGGGCGAGAACACGCGGGTCGGCTCCTCGAGAACGCGGATCGGCTCGTCCGGCCAGCGTTTCAGGATTTCCTCCCAGACGATGCGGAGCTGCATCTCGGCCAGGCGGTTGCCGACGCAGCGGTGAATGCCGAAACCGAAGGAGAGATGCTGGCGGGCGCGATCGCGGTCGATCACGAGCTGGTTCGGATTGGAGATCACGTCCTCGTCGCGGTTGCCCGAGACGTACCACATCGCAACCTTGTCGCCCTTCTTGATCTGCTTGCCGCCGAGCTCGACATCCTGAAGCGCGGTGCGGCGCATATGTGCCAGCGGCGTCTGCCAGCGGATGATCTCGGCCACCATGTTCGGGATCAGCGAGGGGTTCGCCTGCAGCTTCTTGTACTGCTCCGGGAACTTGTTGAGCGCGTAGAGGCCGCCGGTGATCGAGTTGCGCGTCGTGTCGTTGCCGCCGACGATCAGCAGGATCAGGTTGCCGAGATATTCCATGCGGTCCATGTTGCGCGTCGATTCGCCATGCGCCAGCATCGAGATCAGGTCGTTGCCCGGCTCGCGCGCATTGACACGCTCGTTCCAGAGGCGGGTGAAATAGTCGGCGCATTCGAGCAGCTCGGCGCGGCGCGCATCCTCCGATTCGATGAGGCCCGACTCTTCCGAGGCGGTCGCAACGTCCGACCAGCGCGTCAGCTTGCGGCGGTCCTCGAAGGGGAAATCGAACAGCGTTGCCAGCATCTGCGTCGTCAGTTCGATCGAGATGCGATCGACCCAGTCGACGGGCTGCTGCGTATCCATTTCGTCGAGAAGTTTGCCGGCGCGTTCGCGGATCGTGCTTTCGAGCTTGGCCAGATTGGCCGGCGCGACGATCGGGCTGACCACCTTGCGCTGATCGTCATGCTTGGGCGGATCCATCGCAATGAACATCGGCAGCTTGAAGTCCTCGTCCTGGTCGCGCAGCGTGATGCCGCCTTCGGACGAAAACACCTGATGGTTGGTGTCGACCGCCATGATGTCGTTGTATTTCGTCACCGACCAGTAAGGCCCGAACTCCTCGTTCGTCGCGCAGTAATGCACCGGCGCTTCCTTGCGCAGCCGTTCGAAATAGGGCCACATCGTGTCGGTCTTGAAGAGCTGTCCCTGGCCGACATCGATTTCCTCGAGCGGCATCGAATAGGCGGCCTCGCGCGCCTCGTCGATCTCGTATTTGCGTGCTGCGTCGCTCATGGTTTCCTCCACGTCAGCCATTGTTTGTTGGCACCAGCCTACCCTTCGAGCACGGAGTTGTCATACGCAAAGTGACGCAGGCGTCATTTTGCGTAGTTCATTTTTCCGAGCCAGCCCTCAGGGGCACCCTGCGCAAAATGACGCAGGCGTCACTTTCGGATTGATGTGCAGCGCAGCAATACCCACACTCCAATTGTGACAATTCGCCGGGTCCCGCCCCGCTCGAGGGCCGCCGGCGCAACAAGAACCAGTTTGGAGAGAGCCCATGACCGCTGTTCGGCAGATCACCAAGGACAATGCCTATGATGCCGTCGCGCCGGACGATTTCGAGGCGATGATGAATACCGAGCGCTACAACCGGCGCTCCTCGGCCTTCGACAAGATCATCTCGGCGACCCATGACCATTTCTGGGATCCGATGGACAAGCGCTATATCGACTACAGCGAGCCCTTCGATCTCGAAAACGAGATGCTGATCGATCCGCAGCTGGTGCCGGAACTGAAGCTGGCCTGTTTCGAGGCGCTGTCGGAGAAGGAAAGGATCCGCTTCGTCAACGAGACCGCGCGCTGGATGATGTCGGCGATCCTGCATGGCGAACAGGGCGCGCTCAATCTCTCGGCCTCGCTCTGCCACATCCTGCTCGATCCGGGCGCACAGGAATATGCGGCCAACCAGGCGCGCGAGGAAGCCCGCCATGTGACCGCCTTCGCCAAATATGTGCAGGCCCGTTTCGGCAAGCCGCTGCCCTGCGGCGAGACGCTGTCCGGGCTGCTGTCGGAAATGGTCAATGCGAAAGAGGTCTACAAGAAGATCGTCGGCATGCAGTTGCTGGTCGAGGGTCTCGCGATGGGCACCTTCGCGACCTTCTTCAACACCGCGCGCGATCCGCTCCTCGTCAAGCTCTGCCAGCTGGCGATGACGGACGAGGCCTTCCACCACAAGTTCGGCAAGATCTGGGCCGACCGCACGATCCCGAAACTTTCCCAGGACGAGCGCGACATCATCGAGGACTGGGCCGCCAGCGTCTTCCAGACGCTGCTCTTCAACCTCGTCAATCCGGAACAGAAGAAGCTGATCTATGCCGATTTCGGCCTCGACTGGCAGCAGGTGCAGGCCGAGATGCTCGAAGCGGTGACCGATGAAGACCGCCGCGAAGGCATGAAGGATGCGGCCAACATCTTCCGCGTGCTGGTCAAGACGCTCCTGAAGGCCGGCATCATCACCGACCGTACCAGGGCCTTCTATGCGATCTATGTCGACATGGAAGAACTGAAGAACGAAGACGACCGCATGGTCGGCGACGATATCGCCGAACAGGGCATCGACTTCCTGAAGACGGTCAATTTCGGCAAGAAGAGCAATCCGATGGCGAGCGTCGCTGCCGAGTAATCCGAATTCCCGAAGGGTCCTCTCCAGAGGGATGAACTTGCGGGCGGTTCCGGAAGGAACCGCCCCTTTTTCGTTTGTGTACGGATGTATCTCAACTTACTAAAACCGTCATGACCCACCCACCTTTATTGTAAAGGAGGGCGGGTCATCCACGTCTTCCTTGCGGTGGTTGCGTGAAAGAAAGACGTGGATGGCCCGGACGAGCCGGGCCATGACGACGTTGGAGATGTACTTTCTCTCGTATATCTTCTGCTACACTCCCGCCATGAGCGATTTCCACGCGCTGCTGCGCGACACGATCCCCGATCTGCCGCAAGGGTCCTGGCCGCTGCTCGGCGAAGGCCTGTGGTCGACGATCCACGATCTCGGCGACGGCTCGGTGCTGAAGCTGGTGCGCCGCAATGGCGGGCTCGGCAGCGGCGAGAGCAAGCATTATCGCGAGGCCGAGGTGCTGCGGCTGCTCGACGGGCTGACGGGGCGCGACTACCGTGTGCCGCGTCTTCTCGGCGCCGGCCGCTTCGCCGATGCCTATGGCTTTTCCGGACCGCCGCTGGCCGGCTGGCTGCGCATCGAGAAACTGCCCGGCCGCGCGCTTGAGGAAGGCGGGCTCTATGCGCTGAAGTCCGATCAGCGCGAAAGGATCGGCGAGACGATCGGCGCGGCGCTGGCGGCGTTCCATGCGGCCGGCGCCGCGCATCTGCCCGCGGCGGCGAAACTCGGCCGCAGCAGCCTGCGCAGTCTCGACGAGGCGCTGACGCGGATCGGCGCTCCCGAACAGCGCGCCGGCATCGACAGGCTGAAGGCGATGTGGGCGGCCGAGGAAGGTGCGCCCGTGCTGCTGCATGGCGACGTCAATCTCGCCAATCTCGTCATCGAACGCGGCGCGCCCATCGGGCTTGTCGATTTTGCCGAAGCCGGCACCGGCCTGCCCGAAGAAGACCTGCGTCATTTCGACAATCCCGGGCCGCTGCGCGACGCGATCTTCCGCGCCTATGGCGCGGTCGCCGGACGCGCGGTCGACATGCGCCGCTTCCGCATGGCGGTCGCGGTCAATGCGGCGGTGTCGCTGGCGCTGGGCAGCAATGCCGGTCATCCGCGCGAGGCGATGCGCCGCGTCAGCTTTCTCGACGAGGCATTGCGGGCGGCGGGCGCGGCGGCGTAGCCTCGCCCCATGAGCGACGAGCTGCCCGATATCGAGGAAGACGAATTCCGCCTGTTCGACGGACGGCAATCGCCGGTGGCCGCCAATGTGCAGCGCGGCTGCTGCCGCTTGCTGGCGCAGATGGGCTATGCCGCCGTCACGGAACTGACGCTGGCCACCGGGCGGCGCGTCGACATCATCGCACTGGGGCCGAAGGGCGAGATCGTCGTCCTTGAAATCAAGTCGAGCCTCGCCGACTACCGGGCGGACGGGAAATGGGCGGAATATCTCGACTTCTGCGACCGTTTCTATTTCGCGGTGCCGCCGGAATTTCCGCGCGAGATCATTCCGGACGAAGTCGGCCTCGTCGTCGCCGACCGCTATGGCGCCGAGATCCTGCGCGAAGGCCCGACAACGCCGCTGGCCCCGGCGCGGCGCAAGAAACTGACGCTGCATGCCGCCCGCATCTCGGCCCGCCGCGTCATCCGCTTCCTCGATCCGGCGTGAGGAGAAACCTTGACATTGTACGTATAACGTACTACATAGAGCTGTGATCAGAAGCTTCGCCGACAAGGACACGCAGCGTCTCTGGGATCGCCAGCCGGTCGCCCGGTTTCGCGCCTTTGAGCGTATCGCCCTGCGCAAGCTTGCGCAGATCGATGCCGCCAAATCGCTGGACGATTTGAAGTATCCACCGGGAAACCGGCTCGAAGCGCTGAAAGGCGGACGGCGGGGACAGATGTCGCTGCGCATCAACGATCAGTGGCGCATCTGTTTCGAATGGCGCGACGGAAGTGCGGAGAACGTCGAGATTGTCGACTATCACTAATCCGCGGAGAGTATCGAGGACGAGCATGGCAAAGATTACCCCCATTCATCCCGGCGAAGTTCTGGCGGAGGACTTCATGGCACCGCTCGGCCTCAGCGCCAACGCGCTGGCGAAGCGGCTCGGCGTCCCGGCAAACCGCGTCAGCGCCATTGTCGGCGGCAAGCGCGACGTCTCGCCCGATACGGCGCTCAGGCTCGAACGCGCTTTCGGTTCCTCGGCCGAATTCTGGCTCAATCTGCAGGCGCGCTACGATCTCGAAACCGCGCGCGACGGAGCCGACAAGAAGGAACTCGCCGCAATCAGGATGATCGAACCAGCCTGAACCCTATTTCGGTGCGCGTTTCGCCAGGATGCGCTGCAGCGTGCGGCGATGCATGTTGAGGCGGCGTGCGGTTTCCGAGACGTTGCGGTCGCAGAGTTCGTAGACGCGCTGGATGTGCTCCCAGCGCACGCGGTCGGCCGACATCGGGTTCTCGGGCGGATCGGCCTTTTCGGCGCCGGTCGCCAGCAGCGCGGCCTCGATCGCATCGGCATCGGCGGGCTTGGCCAGATAATCGGCGGCACCGAGCTTCACCGCGGTCACCGCGGTTGCGATATTGCCATAGCCGGTCAGCACCACGATGCGGGCCTCGGGCCGCGCCTCTTCCAGCGCCGCCACCACGTCGAGACCGTTGCCGTCCTCGAGCCGCATGTCGATCACCGCAAAGCCCGGCTTTTTCGAGCGCGCCAGTTCCTTGCCTTCCCTGACCGTGCTCGCGGTCGAGACCTCGAAACCGCGGCCCTCCATGGCCCGGGCGAGGCGCGTCAGGAACGGCACGTCGTCATCGACCAGCAGCAGCGTCCGGTCTTCGGGAATGACGGGGTTTTCGCCTTCCGGCGCGACACTTGGCTTTTGCACGTTCTTGATTCTCTTGTCGAATTTCCGCGAATGCCGCCGATCTTAGGCCGAAGCGCCGGGCCGCGCCACCCCGGCGGGCGGCGGACCGTCGGCGGGAAAGGCAGGGTCGGCCTCGATGGCGCGGCGCGGCCAGCTGATGGTCAGTTCGGCGCCGGGCCGGGCGTCGCGGCGATTGCCGATATCGACGGTGGCACCGGTGCGCTCCAGCAGCGTCTTGCCGATGAAGAAGCCGAGGCCCATGCCCTCATGCGCGTCGTTGGCGGCCGGTCCGCCGCGCTTGCCCGCGCGCGGCCGCGTCGTCACATAGGGCTCGCCGAGCTTCTCCAGCACATCGGCCGCAAAGCCCGGCCCGTCATCGACAATCGAGACGGTGATGCGGTCGCGGTCGTAGCGCGCCGCGATCGCCACTTCGCTGCGTGCGAAATCGGCGGCGTTCTCGATGAAATTGCCGAGGCCGTAGAGAATCTCGGGGCGGCGCCAGATTTCCGGTTCCGCCTCGCCCTCCTCGCCCGCGATCACTTCGGTGCGGAAGGCCACATCCATGTCGCGATGCGGCCGCGTCACCTCGTCGAGCAATGCCTTCAGCGGCAGGCGCGAATAGATCGCGTCGCCGTCTTCCGGCCGGCGCGACAGGCGCGAGAGGATTTCCTTGCAGCGCTCGGCCTGGCTGTTGAGCAGCGCCAGATCCTCCTTCATTTCCGCCTCGCTCATGCCGCCCCGCATCAGCTCCTTCGAAACCAGCGAGATCGTGCCGAGCGGCGTGCCGAGTTCATGCGCGGCGGCAGCGGCCAGGCCGTCCAGTGCCGACAGGCGCTGCGCGCGCGCCAGCACCAGTTGCGTGGCCGAAAGGGCGGCCGACATGCGGCGCGATTCCTGCGAGATGCGCCAGGCATAGGCGGCGATGAAACCGAGCCCCAGCAGCAATGCGATCCAGTGGCCGGTGACGAAGAGCGGCGGCAGATTGACCTCTTCGCCCGGATACCAGGGCAGCGGCAGGTGAAACCAGGCCAGCAGCGTCACATAGACAAATGCCTGCAGCAGCAGCAGGCCGGTCGAGCGCATGGACAGCGTCGTTGCCGAAATCGTCACCGGCGCCATGAAGAGCAGCGCGAAGGGGTTCTGCAAGCCGCCGGTCAGGAAGAGCAGCACCGCCAGCTGCATCAGATCGATGGCGAAATAGACCGCCGCCTGCCATTCGGGCAGGCGCGTCGTCGAGCGGTAGCGGAGCGTCAGGAAGACATTGAGCCAGGCCGACGCCGCGATGACCGCCAGGCAGAGCCCCAGCGGCAGCGGAAAATCCATCACCAGATTGGCAAACAGCACCGCGGCCAGCTGGCCGGCAATGGCCAGCCAGCGCAGGATCACCAGCGTCTGCAGGCGCACCCGCCCGCTCGCATCGCCCGCGGGCCCGATCCGGCCGGCCAGGAAATCCCGGCGCAGCCAGCGCATGCTGCCTCTGTCCTCGATGGTTGTCATGAAATGCCGCCCTGGTTTTGTCCGGTGGCTATTCTAGCGCGGCTTTCAGCGGTCGGGGATAAGTTCCATGCCGGTGCCTTTCGGCGCCCTCAGGCGTTGGACGGCCAGCCGGAAAGCGGGCGGCTTTCGCCGATGGCCATGATCCAGGCATCCTCGGCCGCATAGCCGGCCGCTTCGGCCGCCGCGCGGAATCGCACCGGCGGCTCGAAAGGCGGTTCGACCGTCAGCAGCACGGTCCCCCAATGCATGCCGACAATACGCCTTGCCTTCAGGTCGCGGCCCATCTGCACCGCCTCTTCCGGCGTCGCATGCGAGGCCTTCATCATGGCGCGCGGCTCATAGGCGCCGATGCCGAGAAGTGCCGTGTCGAAGGGGCCGTAGGTTTCGCCGATTTCGCTGAAGACCGGGCCATAGCCCGAATCGCCGCCGAAAAACAGATGATGGCGGTCGCTCTTCAAGGCGAAGCCGGCCCAGAGCGTGCGGTTGGTGTCGAAGCCGGAGCGCCGCGACCAGTGCACCACCGGCAGCGCCGTCGCCGTCACGCCGCCAATCTCGAGGCTCTCGTGCCAGTCGAGTTCGACGACATTGGGAAAACCGCGGTCGTTCAGAAAACCGCCGAGATTGAGCGGCACAACCACCGTCATGCGGTCCTTGCCCGGCAGCCGCGCCAGCGCGCGTTCGTCGAGATGGTCGTAGTGATTGTGGCTGATGACGAGGAGATCGATCGGGGGCAGCGCCGAGACCGAGACACCCGACTTGACGAAACGGCGCGGGCCCAGCCCGGCAGGGCCGGCATAGGTGGTGAGATAGGGATCGGTCAGCACCGTCACGCCGCCGATGCGGATCAGGAAGGAGGCATGGCCGAGCCAGGTGATGAAATCGCCGCCATCCTCGATATGCGTCTCGATGGCGCGCAGCGCCAGCGGGCGCGGCACCACATGATCCTTCGGCACCTCGACCTTGCGGCCGCTCATCTTCAGCATTTCGAGGAAGAAGGGCGCGGCCGTCTTGAGGCGCGCCAGGCTGCGGGCCGGGCTGCCTTTGGGATTGCGGAAGGTGCCGTCCGGCAGATGATGCCAGGGCTTGTCGCCGGCCGCCTTGCGCTCGTCGCGCGGCTGCATCGAGGCGCGCAGCTGATGGCCGCGCGAAACAAGTTTCGCCCGGACACGCGGCACGGCCTTGACGGTCGGTTTTGGCGGCGGTCTGCGGTCTGTCATTCAGGTCATGAAATAGGGTGTGGCCGCGCCATCAGCAAGGCGCAGCGCGACGCACTGACCGTTTGTCGCGGCCCGCTCAATAGGCGCCGGCCGCGCGCAAAAGGGCGGCAATCTCACGATAATGGTTCTCTTCCGCCAGCATCAGCGCAGTACGGCCCGTCAGATCGGTCTCGCCGAGATCGGCATTGTGGCGGATCAGCGCCTCGACAAAGGCCGTGTTGCGGGCGCGTGTGGCGATCAGCAGCGGCGCATCGCGATTGGGGCCGAGGCCGTTGGGGTCGGCACCACCCTGCAGCAGCACTTCGGCGATGTCGGCACGGCCGGTCGCGGCAGCCATGGTCAACGGCGTGGTGCCGTCGGGCGCACGCCGGTTCGGATCGGCGCCCTTTTCGAGCAGCAGTTCGACCACGGCCAGATGACCGTTGCCGACGGCCAGGATCAGCATCGGAATCCTGTCGCGGCCCGCCTCGTTGGGCGTGACGCCCTTCATCAGGTCGGTGCGCAGCTTTTCGATATCGCCGGTCCGCGCCGCATGCACCGTGTCGTTGTCGACCATGTAGTTGGTCGGCCCGCCAGGCGGCACGGCGCGCGCATCGGACAGGGCGGCGAGCGCCAGCGGGGCGGCAAGCATCAGCGCCATGATCGGCCGGAACAGCCCGGATGTTGCCATACGTGTCATTTTGTCGCCCCGGCGTCCTTTCATGGCGCGCCATCGTTTCACGGCGGCGCCATTTGGCGGTAAAGAGGGGGTTGCGGACCGTGCCTTGTCGGGCGCGTGCTTCCCTGAAAATCACTATAGTCCATAGGCCATGCCGCGTCCGCATTTCAAGCCATTCCGGCCCCATCGGCCGGGCGCCCGCCACCAACCGGAGTACCGATCATGACACGCAACGGCATTATCGCGCTGGTCGCCGGGGTCGCGATTGCGGTCGTCGTCGGCATCTGGTTTTCCAATCTCGTCGTCTCGTCGGTCGAGAATCGCGGCCAGCAGGCGGGCCAGGCGCGTGTCGGCGGACCCTTCACGCTGGTCAACGAGAAGGGCGAGACCGTCACCGAGGCCGATTTCCGCGGCAAGTTCATGCTGATCTATTTCGGTTTCACCTTCTGCCCCGATGTCTGCCCGACCGAGCTGCAGGTGATGGCGAGCGCCATCGAGGCGCTGGGCCCGGAGGCCGAAAAGGTCACGCCGGTCTTCATCACCATCGATCCCGAGCGCGACACGCCGGAACTGATGGCGCGCTATGTCCGGCTCTTCCATCCGCGTCTGACCGGCCTCACCGGCACGCCCGAACAGATCGCCGCCACGGCCAAGGCCTGGCATGTGTTCTATCGCAAGGCCGAGGATCAGTCGTCGCCGGAGGACTACACGATGGATCATTCCTCGATCGTCTTCCTGATGGGGCCAGAGGGCGAATATCTCAAGCTCTTCGGTCCCGGCACCGGGCCCGACCAGATGGCCGAGGGAATCGCGGCCTTTCTCTGATGCCTGTCAGGGATGCTGTCCCATTCATCCGTGTCTTGACGGTTTTCGCGAGGCCACCTATGTTCCGCTCATGGATCGCAACGCGCATATCGCCTTCGGCCGCACGCTTGGCCTTGCACTCGCTCTTCGGGGCGCGCTTCTCTGCGCTTGAGCGCAGAAAACAGATCCACCTCACCCACAGATACCTGAATTTCCCTTTGCGCCGCGCAAGCGACACGCCCGCCATGCCGTGCGCCTGCCGTTGAAGATGCGAGAGCTGTCATGTTGAAGAACCCTGCCGTCAAATACCGCGCCTTCCAGCCGGTCGATCTGCCCGACCGGCAATGGCCGTCGAAAACCATCGCCAAACCGCCGATCTGGATGAGCACCGATCTCCGGGACGGCAATCAGGCGCTTTTCGAACCGATGAATGCGGAACGCAAGCTGCGCATGTTCGAAATGCTGGTCCGGATCGGCTTCAAGGAGATCGAAGCGGGCTTTCCGTCGGCGTCGGACACCGATTTCGGTTTCATCCGCAAGCTGATCGAAGACGGCCGCGTCCCCGACGATGTGCGCATCGAGGTGCTGACCCAGGCGCGTCCCGAACTGATCGCCCGCACGATGGAATCATTGCGCGGCGCGAAGAACGCCATCGTCCATGTCTACAACGCCACCGCGCCCAATTTCCGCGAGGTCGTCTTCCAGCAGGGCAAGCAGGGCGTCAAGGCGATCGCCACCGAAAGCGCGCACCAGATCAAGGAGCTCGCGGCCGCGCAGCCCTCGACCAACTGGACCTTCCAGTACAGTCCCGAAGTCTTTTCGGGCACCGAGCTCGATTTCGCCAAGGAAGTCGTCGATGCGGTGACCAAGGTCTGGGAAGCGGGGCCCGAGCGCAAGGTCATCATCAACCTGCCGGCGACCGTCGAAATGGCGACGCCCAACATCTATGCCGACCAGATCGAATGGATGCATCGCAATCTCGAGCGGCGCGACGGCATCGTGCTGTCGCTGCATCCGCATAACGACCGCGGCACGGCAGTGGCGGCCGCCGAACTCGGCGTGATGGCCGGCGCCGATCGCGTCGAAGGCTGTCTCTTCGGTCATGGCGAACGCACCGGCAATGTCGATCTCGTGACGCTGGCGCTCAATCTCTACAGTCAGGGCATTCATCCCGGTCTCGATTTCTCGCAGATCAACGAGATCGCGCGCACGGTCGAATACTGCACGCAGCTGCCGATCCATCCGCGCCACCCCTATGTCGGCGATCTGGTGTTCACGGCCTTTTCCGGCTCGCACCAGGACGCGATCAAGAAGGGCCTGGCCGCGCGCAAGGACGGCGATATCTGGGAAGTGCCCTATCTGCCGGTCGACCCGAAGGATCTGGGGCGCACCTATGAATCGATCATTCGCGTCAACAGCCAGTCGGGCAAGGGCGGCGTCTCCTATCTTCTCGAAGCCGAGTACGATCTGAAACTGCCGCGCCGGCTGCAGGTCGAGTTCAGCTCGGCCGTCCAGAAGGTCACCGACGACACCGGCAAGGAGGTGACGGCGGCCGATATCTGGCGGATCTTCGAGGCCGAGTATCTGACACTCACCGATCCGCTGGAATATCGCAGCCATTCGCTGTTCGACGAGGGTGGCAAGCAGGGCGTGAAGCTCCGTGTACGCCGTTTCGGCAAGGATGAGGAACTCATCGGCTTCGGCAATGGCCCGATCGACGCGCTGGTCGATGCGCTGAAGCTCGGCGTCCAGTTCCGCCATTTCGAGGAGCACTCGATCGGCTCGGGCTCGGATGCCAAGGCGGTCGCTTTCATCGAGGTGGCGGATCCGGCCGGCGCCGGCGACATTTTCGGCGTTGGCATCGATCCCAACATCATCACCGCTTCATTCCGGGCGCTGATCGGCGGCGCCAACCGGGCGGCGAAGCGGCTGCCGGACGCCGAGCGGCGGCGCTTCTGCGGCCTCGCCGATTGAGGCGGCGGGCGGTGACGGCCGCCAGGCGGGGATAAGGGCGGGGACAAGTTTTTTCGACTTGTCGCCGCCGCCCTGACCGGCGGGTCGGCCGCCCGTCGCCGGAGTCCCGCCCCGGCGATTTGTGACAGTTTTGTGACAGTTCGATGACAGAAGGGGGGTCGGCTGGCGTTGCCGACTGTCAAAAAAATGCCTTGGAGTACCCTGATCGAGCGCCTAGATTGAATGCTGCGCCGCAACATGAAGGCGCGCGGGAGGCCGTTCGCTGCGAGGTACTGCGTGCTCTATCACATCTACGAAATGAACCATGCGGCCGTCGCGCCGTTCCGCGCCGCCGCCGAACTCGGCCTCTGGGCGCTGCGCCACCCGCTCAATCCGCTTTCCGAAACCATCGCCAGCAAGACACTCGCCGCTGCACTCGACGTTTTCGAAACGACGACGCGGCGCTACGGCAAACCCGAATTCGGTCTGCACGAAACGACAATCGGCGACAAGGCCGTGCCGGTCGTCGAGAAATGCGTGTGGGAACGTCCCTTCTCCAAACTGATCCATTTCGAACGCGAACCGTCGGCGCTGAAGGATATGCCGCCGCAGCCGAAACTGCTGATCGTCGCGCCGCTGTCGGGCCATTACGCGACATTGCT
Organism: uncultured Parvibaculum sp.; assembly: GCF_963975745.1. Taxonomy (NCBI): domain Bacteria; kingdom Pseudomonadati; phylum Pseudomonadota; class Alphaproteobacteria; order Hyphomicrobiales; family Parvibaculaceae; genus Parvibaculum; species uncultured Parvibaculum sp. Next base: position 75,790 of record NZ_CAXBIB010000014.1, read on the forward strand.
GCGCGGCACGGTCGAGGCGATGCTTCCCCATTGCGAGGTCTATGTCACCGACTGGACCGACGCGCGAAAAGTGCCTGTGACAGAAGGCTCTTTCGATCTCGACGACTATATCGACTATGTGATCGACATGTGCCACCTGCTCGGCCCGGATGTGCATCTGCTGGCCGTCTGCCAGCCGTCGGTACCGGTCTTTGCGGCAGTCGCGGCGATGCACGACAATGACGATCCCGATGTGCCGCTCAGCATGACGCTGATGGGCGGGCCGATCGACACGCGGGAAAACCCGACCGAGGTCAATCGTCTCGCGACCGAACGCGGCACCGAATGGTACGAGCGCAATGTCGTCATGACGGTGCCCTTTCCGCATCCGGGCGTCATGCGCCGCGTCTATCCGGGCTTCGTGCAACTGTCGGGCTTCATGGCGATGAATCTCGACCGCCACATGGATGCCCATTGGGACTATTTCAATCACATGGTCGAGGGCGACGGCGACTCGGCCGAGAAGCACCGGGAATTCTATGACGAGTATCTGTCGGTCATGGACATGACCGAGGCGTTCTACCTCCAGACCGTCGACGAGGTCTTCGTCAAGCACAGCCTGCCCAAGGGCGAATTCATGCATCGCGGCCGGCCGATCCGGCCCGAGGCGATCACGCGCACCGCGCTGATGACCATCGAAGGCGAAAAGGACGACATTTCCGGGGTCGGCCAGACAAAGGCCGCGCATAAGCTCTGCACCGCCCTGCCGGCCTCGATGAAGGCTCATTGGGAACAGCCGGGTGTCGGCCATTACGGCGTCTTCAACGGCTCACGCTGGAAGAACGAAATCGCGCCCCGCGTGCGCGACTTCATCGCCGCCCATACCCGGCACCCGAGCGGGCGCTAGAACGTCCGGGCGAAGACCCGCGCCTCGTCCTGAAAGGCCTTGAACTCGAGCGCATTGCCGGCCGGGTCGCGGAGGAACATCGTCGCCTGCTCGCCGGCCTCGCCCTTGAAACGGACATGTGGTTCGATGACGAATTCCGTGCCGGCGGCCGTCAGGCGGCCGGCCAGGTCATGCCAGGCCTGCCATTCGAGGATCAAACCGAAATGGGGCACCGGCACCTCGTCGCCATCGACCGCATTGGATGCGGCATCGGGGCTCTCGCGCGGCGGCGCCAGATGGGCGACAATCTGGTGCCCGCAAAGATCGAAGTCGACCCATCTGTCGGACGAACGCCCCTCGGGGCAGCCCAGCAGCCGGCCGTAGAATTCTCTTGCCCGGGCAAGATCATCGACCGCGAAAGCAAAATGAAATCGTGGCATCCTTGACATGATTCGAGCCTATCTTCTTAGCCTTCGAACAGGAACGACCAGACCGCCGTCATCGCCCGGCCGGGCACCCCGGAGGGCATTGGGTTCGACCGCATTATGAACAAGCCGCTGAAACCTGCATCGCTTCATTTCGACTATCTGCAGATCGAGGGCCGCACCGTCCCGATCACCGTCCGTCACAACCCGCGCGCCAAGCGGGTCATCGTTCGTGTCGACCTTGCTGCCGGTTCGGTGCAGGTCACCGCGCCGTCGCGGCGGGGGCTCGACAAGGCGCTTCTGTTCGCGCGCGAGCAGCGTGAGTGGATCGCTGCAAGGCTGCATCAGGTCCCGGCGCCGGTTCCCTTCCGCAACGGGGCGCACATTCCCTATCGCGGAAAGGAACATATCGTGCGCCATGTCGGTGCACGGCGCGAGGACGCGCTGGAGCGCGGACCGGTCTGGCGGGTGCGCAGCGCCGATACGGGCGGGATGCCGGAAATCCGCGTCACCGGCCATCCGGATTTCGTACAGCGCCGGATAACCGACTGGCTGAAGGCCAAGGCGCGCGACGAGCTCAACGAACAGGCTCTTTTCTACGCCGACCTCTTCGACGTCCGGCCCTCGCGTATCACCGTTCGCGACACGACGACGCGTTGGGGCTCGTGCTCGCCGACACGGGCGCTTTCGTTCTCCTGGCGGCTGATCCTGGCGCCGGGCTATGTGCTCGACTATGTGGCCGCACATGAGGTCGCGCATATCCGGCACATGAATCATGGGCCGCGCTTCTGGAATCTCGTTGCCGAGGCGATCCCCAACTACGAAATGGCCAAGCGCTGGCTTGAGATCAACGGGCCCGGCCTTCACCGCTATGGCGCCGATCCGCTCGGCATTTTCGCCGGCCGATGAGGCTTTCGCCCGGCACAGCCGCCTTCACCATCTTTCTCGGCGCGCTGACGGCGGTCGGCCCGTTGTCGACCGACATGTACCTGCCGTCCCTGCCGGCAATCGCGCTTGCCTTCGCGGCCGATACCGGCGCGACACAGCTTACGCTCAGCGTCCATCTGATCGGCTTTGCCGGCTCGCAGCTCTTCTACGGACCGCTGGCCGACCGATACGGGCGGCGGCCCGTGCTGCTTTGCGGCTTCACGCTCTATATCGCCGGCTGCTTCGTTTCACTCTTCGTCGGCTCGATCGAGGAACTGATTGCGGCGCGGTTCTTCCAGGCGATCGGCGGCGGCGCCTCGGTCGTACTCGCACGCGCCATTGTCCGCGACCTCTATGAAGGCCCGGCCGCCGGACAGATGCTGGCACGCATGGCCGCGATCATGGGGATCGTGCCGGCGCTGGCGCCGATGCTCGGCGGCGTCATCGAAGCGGCCTATGGCTGGAAGATGAACTTCGTCGCCATGGGCGCCTTCGGCGCCGTTCTGGCGCTGATCGCGCTGACGCGCCTCGACGAAACCCTTCCGCCAGCGCGGCGGCAAAGCGCGGCGCCTGCCGCCATTCTCGCGCATTACCGGCGTCTGATCGGCGACCGGCGCTATCTGCGCTATCTGCTGATTGCGAGCACCTGCTTTGCCGGGCTCTTCGCCTTCATCTCGGGCTCGTCCTTCGTGCTGCAAGGCCTCTACGGTCTTTCGCCGATCGTCTACGGTCTGTGTTTCGGGCTGATGGCCGGCGGCTATATCGCCGGATCGCTGACCGGCGGACGGCTGGTGCGGCGGCTCGGAATCGACGGCACATTGAAGGTTGGCGGCAGTTTTGCCTGTCTCGGCGGCCTGTCGATGCTGGCGGGGTCGATCGTCAGCGCCTCGCCCGCCGCCATCGTTGCACCGGTCGTGCTTTACGGTTTTGCCGTCGGTCTGACCATGCCGCAGGCGATGGCGGGCGCCCTGACACCATTCCCCGAAATCGCCGGCACGGCATCGGCCCTGCTGGGCTTTCTGCAAGCCGCTGCTGCCGCGGCTGTCGGCATCTATGTCGGTCATGGCGTGGGAGAGAGCGCCCTGCCGATGGTCGGCACGATGGCGCTGACCGGTCTTCTGACTTTCACGGTGACGTTCTTCAGACGGCGGGCAGCGGACGACTAGCGCCGATCGCCCGGATGACCCGGCTGCAATGTCGGCCGGCGCGGCTCCGCCCGACCGAAGAGGCGATCGAAGAAGCCGGGTTCTTCCCATTCATACTCGCGACCAGCTGCCGTCGTCGCCGATGTCGCGACCGGCATCGGTGTCTCGGCAAGGATCATGTCGGGAAGCTCGGCCACCGGGACATTGCTTTGCGTGCGCGACATGAAGTCGTGCCAGATGCGGGCCGGCAGCGTGCCGCCGGTGACATTCTTCATCGGCGCGCCATTGTCGTTGCCGACCCAGACGCCGACGACAAGATCGGCCGTATAGCCGATGAACCAGGCGTCGCGGAAATCCTGACTCGTGCCGGTCTTGCCGCCGCTCGGCCGTGCGCCAAGCGCCGCGTTGCGCCCGGTGCCATAGATCATCACCGCCTTCAGCATATTGTTCATCGCGCCGGCCGCATGTTCGTCGATCACCCGCCCGAAGCCGGATCCGTGGCGTCGATAGAGCTCTTCGCCCTCGCGCGTGTAGACCTCGGCAATGCCATGCGGAATCACCCCGTAGCCGCCATTGGCAAAGGTTGCATAGGCCCCGGTCAGTTCGATCAGCGTCGCGCTGCCCGAGCCCAGCGCCAGCGACAGGTTCGATGGCATATCTTCCTGCAGACCGAGGCGGCGCGCCGCCGAGACGATGTTGCGGATGCCGACCTCTTGCGCGACCTGCACCGCGACCGAGTTGACCGATTTCGCCAATGCGGTGCGCAGAGTCATTTCGCCCTCGAAGCGGTCGGAATAGTTCGAGGGCGACCAGCCACCATAAGTGACCGGCCGGTCGATGCGCAACGTGTCGGGGCTCATGCCCCTCTCGACGGCGGCCAGGTAGACGAACGGCTTGAAGGCGGAGCCGGCCTGGCGCTTGGCCTGCACCGCGCGGTTGAACTGGCTCTGTGCATAGGAACGGCCGCCGACCATAGCCCGCACCGCACCGTCAGGTGTCATGGCGACAAGCGCGGCCTGGCCTGCATTCATCGCCGCTCCATCATCGGCCAGGATCGCCGCAATGACGGCCTCCGCTTCGCGCTGGAGATCTGGATCGATGGTGGTCACGACATCGACATCGGTGTCGGGGCGACCGGCATAATCCGGCAGCGCTTCCGCTACCCAATCGACGAAATAGTTGATCGACCCTCGCGCCGCATAACCTTCAAGCGATGCCGGGCTGACATTTGCCAGATGCGCCTCGTCGGCCGAAATATACCCGGCATCGACCATGTTCTGGAGCACGATGGCGGCGCGTCCGCGCGCGAGACCGATATCGTTGGTTGGCGAATAGCGCGACGGCGCCTTCAGCAGTCCAGCCAGCATCGCCGCCTCGGGCAAGGTCAGGGCCCGGGCGGGTTTGCGGAAATAGCGTTCGGACGCGGCCTCGAGCCCATAAGCGCCGCCGCCGAAATAGACCCGGTTCAGATAGAGGGTCAGAATCTCCTCTTTCGAGAAGCGCAATTCCAGCCAGACTGCCAGCACCATTTCCTCAATCTTGCGCGCGAGTGTGCGGTCGGGCTTCAGGAACAGGTTCTTGGCCAATTGCTGGGTGATTGTCGAGCCGCCCTGCACATAGGCGCCGGCGCGATAGTTGGCGACCATGGCGCGGCCGAGACCGACCGGGTCGACACCGAAATGCCAGTAGAAGCGGCGGTCCTCGGTCGCGAGTACTGCCGCCGGTACATGCGGCGGCAGATCGGCCAGCGAGGCATAGCCGCCCTTCAGGTCGCCCCGGTGGCTCAGCAGCTCGCCATCGGCGGCGCGAATGGAGACCGACGGGGCCTGACGGACGTTGTAGAGGGCCGAGGTGTCGGGAAGGTTGAGGCCATACCAGAAGAGGAGACCGCCGAAAGCGATCACCCCCCACAATGCGACGACCGCGCCATAATAAAAGGTGGCGCCGAGTATGTTGCGACCGCGGACCGGTTTGCGCTTGCGTTGCGCGGTCGCCTTGCCGGATGGCGGCCGGCGTGAGGGTCGCGGCGAGCCCTTGGCGGCAGGTGCGGTCTTTTTTGCAGATGATTTCGGCTTAGTCCCGGCCTTGCGGGACTTGGACGAAGACTTCACGCCTGATTTGAAGGAGGGGTCGAGACGGCGCATGCCGCGATCTTCCCAGGCATCATCACCCCAGCGCGCCATGTCCTCGCCGTCACTTCCTTGGTCATCGGCATCATTGTCCGGCACACCATTGACGCCAACACCGAGCCTCACAGGACGAATGCCCGGCATACGGACAACGGTCCAGTCGCCGTCATCCGCCATGCCGCGTCGCTCGGATCTCGGTGCCGGCCTGCGGAATGCCATCGGACCCTGTGCCTTGCCCTGCCGCGCCGGCACATCGCCCGGTGCCGGGATTTCGTCCCGAAGCTAGACACCGAGAGTTAATGCGCTGTTAACGCTTCGGGGCAGGCGCGGCCGCCTCTCAGATGTCGAGATTGGCGACACTGAGCGCATTTTCACGAATGAAATCGCGACGCGGCTCGACGACGTCGCCCATCAGTTTCACAAACAGGTCATCAGCCTCATCCAGTTCGCGAATCTTGACCTGCAACAGCGAGCGGGCGTCCCGGTCGAGTGTTGTTTCCCAGAGCTGGTCGGGATTCATCTCGCCCAACCCCTTGTAGCGCTGAACCGAATTTCCCTTGGAGCCGGCGGCCAGAATGGCTTCAAAGAGCTGCGACGGCGAACGAATGAAATGGGTTTCGTCCTTGCGGCGCAGCGTCGCCGCCTTGCCATAGATCTCCTGCAGATGCGGCGTATAGCTGTCGAGCCGGCGGGCGTCGGCACTCGCAATCAAAGGCCCATCGATCGAGACTTCCTCGCGCACGCCCCGCACCTCGCGGGCGAAACGCAATCCGCCATCGGCCGTCGTCTCGCCCGTCCAGCCGCGTTCGGTTTCCTCGGAAAGAAGATCGAGGCGGCGGGCGATATAGGCGGCCGCCTCCGTTGCCTGCGCCTCCTCGGCCAAGGCTTTCGGATTGAGCGCCCCGGCGATTGCCGCCTGCTCGATGACGAAGCGGGGATATTTCCCCGGCAGTCCGTCGAGCACATTGCGCACGGCACGCGCCCTGGACACGATGTCGGCAAGATCGGGGCCGGCGCGTTGCGAACCATCGGCGAGCGTCAGCACCATGTCCTCGATGCCGGTCGCTGCCAGAAAATCGTCGAGCGCCTTTTCGTTCTTCAGATAGGTTTCCGATGTACCGCGCCGTACCTTGTAGAGTGGCGGCTGGGCGATGTAGAGATGGCCGCGTTCGATGACTTCGGGCATCTGCCGGTAGAAAAAAGTCAGGAGAAGCGTGCGGATATGGGCGCCGTCGACATCGGCGTCGGTCATGATGATGATCTTGTGGTAGCGCAGCTTCTCGATGTTGAAGTCGTCGCGGCCGATGCCCGTGCCAAGTGCGGTGATCAACGTGCCGATTTCGTTGGATGACAGCATCTTGTCGAAACGCGCCCGCTCGACATTGAGAATCTTGCCGCGGAGCGGCAAGACCGCCTGATTGGAACGGTCGCGCGCCTGCTTCGCCGAACCGCCGGCCGAGTCGCCCTCGACGATGAAGAGTTCGGATTTTGCCGGATCGCGCTCCTGACAATCGGCCAGCTTGCCGGGCAGGCTCGATACATCGAGCGCGCCCTTGCGCCGCGTCAGTTCGCGGGCCTTGCGCGCGGCCTCGCGGGCGGCGGCAGCCTCCACAACCTTGCCGACAATCTGCTTCGCCTCTGAAGGATGTTCTTCAAGCCAGGTCGAGAGCGCATCGTTGACCAGACTTTCGACGACCGGACGCACTTCGGATGAAACCAGCTTGTCCTTGGTTTGCGACGAGAATTTCGGATCGGGCACCTTGACCGACAATACGCAGGTCAGTCCTTCCCGCGCGTCGTCGCCAGTCAGCGTGACCTTTTCCTTCTTCGCGATGCCGCTTTCATTCGCGTAGGAATTGATAACGCGGGTCAGTGCCGCGCGGTAACCCGCGAGATGCGTGCCGCCGTCGCGCTGGGGAATGTTGTTGGTGAAGCACAGCACGTTCTCGTGGTAGCTGTCGTTCCACCACATCGCCACCTCGACCGTGATGCCGTCCCGCTCGGCCGAAATGGCGATCGGCGTCTGGATCAGCGGTGCCTTGGTGCGGTCGAGGAAGCGGACAAAGGCCTCAAGGCCGCCTTCATACATCAGATCGACGGATTTCGGCTCGACGCCGCGATTGTCGGTCAGATTGATCCGGACACCTGAATTGAGGAAGGCCAGTTCGCGCAGACGGTGTTCGAGCGTCGCGAAATCGAATTCGGTCTGCGTGAAAGTTCCCGACGAGGGGTGAAACGTGATCTCGGTGCCGCTGACAGGCTTGCCATCGGGGCCGAGCGGCGCATCGCCGACAACGGCAAGCGGCGCGTCCGGCACGCCGTGCTGGAAGCGGATCATATGCTCCTTGCCGACACGCCAGATGCGCAGTTCGAGCCAGTCGGACAGGGCATTGACCACAGAGACGCCAACGCCGTGCAGACCGCCCGAGACCTTGTAGGAGTTCTGATCGAACTTCCCGCCGGCATGAAGCTGGGTCATGATGACTTCGGCCGCCGACACGCCTTCGCCCTTGTGGATTTCGACCGGAATGCCGCGCCCATTGTCCATGACGGTGCAGGATCCGTCGGCATTGAGACGTACATTGACCGCATCGCAATGACCGGCCAGGGCCTCGTCGATCGAGTTGTCGACAACCTCATAGACCATGTGATGCAGTCCGGAGCCATCGTCGGTATCGCCGATATACATACCCGGACGCTTGCGAACCGCGTCGAGGCCTTTCAGGACCTTGATCGATTCCGCACCATATTCCTCGGGCACATCGTCGGCTGGCGTAGACATCTGTTTCTTCCTTCGGATTCGTTCACCCACCCACAGGAGCGGGGCTTCAGACCATTTCGGCGGCGGAGCGGATGATCTTGCCGACCACACCATATTCCTTCGCCTCTTCGGCATTCATCCAGTGATCGCGATTGGTGTCCTTGACGATCTTTTCGAGCGGCTGTCCCGTCGCTTCGGCAAAGATCAGATTGAGGCGCTCGCGCATTTTCAGCACTTCGCGCGCCTGAATGTCGATTTCGGTCGCCGAACCGCCAATGCCGCCGCGCGGCTCGTGCAGCAGGAAGCGTGTGTTCGGCAGGCAATAGCGGTCTTCGCGCTCCGCCGAGACATAGATCAGGGCGCCGGCGCTGGCGACCCAGCCCGTGCCCAGAACACGGACACGCGGCTTGATGTACTTGATCATGTCGTGAATCATGTCGCCGGATTCGACATGGCCGCCGGGCGAGGAGACGATCAGCGTGATCGGATCGTCGGACTCGCCGGCCATCGCCAGAAGACGCTCGGAGACGGCGCGCGCCTGACGATCGTTGATTTCACCTGTGACCAGCACGGTGCGCGACTTGAACAATCCGCTTTCGACCAGCGGTGTGAACTGGTTCTTCAGCGCGTCGACGTCGGGGGTCTCTTTTTCGTTTCGCATTCTGCTCATTCCCTTGATGCCGGATCTAGCCGGCATTTTCGATTGCACCGCGCGCGACGCGGAAGTTCTGCGCCCGCGCGCCAAGAGTTTCAAAAAGTGACGGATCGGCACCCGTCATGAAGGCCTGCAGACCCAGCGCGACGATCTCGTCGAACAGAGCGGCGCGGCGCTTGCCGTCGAGATGCGCCGCGATTTCATCGAGCAACAGCAGCGGCGGCGTACCGCGCGCCGCCAGCAGCCGCGCGTTGGCAAGCACAATGCCGATCAGCAGCGCCTTCTGTTCACCCGTCGAACAGCTTCGTGCGTCGCGATCCCGCGCCACGTGACGAACCGCAAGGTCGGTGCGGTGCGGGCCACTGAGCGCACGGCCGGCGGCCGCATCGCGGGCGCGCATTTCGGCAAGTTCGCGGCGGAAACCATCCTCCAGATCGACTGCGGCCGCGCCATCGAGCGCGGCCTCGAGCGCACCGTCCAACGCAATGTCGGCGCGCGGAAAAATGTTTGTTTCCGCGGCCTCCAGCGCACCGCGCAGCCGTGCCAGTGTTTCGACGCGTGCCGCGGCGATGGCCACGCCATGCTCGGCCATCTGGGTTTCGAGACCGGCAAGCCAGCTGTCATCGAGAATATTGTCGGCCAGCAGACGGTTACGTTCGCGCAATGCCCGATCATATGCGTTGACGCGCGCGCCGTGTGCGGGATCGAAACCCATGACGAGGCGGTCGAAAAAGTGGCGGCGTTCGCTTGCACCGTCGACAAAGAGCCGATCCATGGCCGGCGTCAACCAGACCGTGCGCAGATGCGTCGCCAGCGCCGACGGTCCTGCCGGTTCACCATCGATCCTGACGCTGCGGCTGCGCGCGGCGGGCGCCGCACCGGGCTCAATGCCGGTGCCGATGCGGACGGGGCCCTGGGCCGTCTCCAGCGTCGCCGCAACGGCCCAGCCGCCCGCGCCGCCATCGCGGGCAATTTCCGCATAAGGCACGCCGCGAAGCCCGCGGCCTGGCGAGAGAAGTGAAATGGCCTCGAGCAGATTGGTCTTGCCGGCGCCGTTTTCACCGGTCAGGACGGCCGGTCGGCCGTCCAGTGCCAGTTCCGCGCGTGCATAGGAGCGGAAGTCCGTCACGACAAGACGGCTCAGGCCAATGCGCACATGGGCCGCCGGCCGGTCGACAGCAATCAACTCACCCGTAGGATGCACTCCCAGTCCTCTGTTTTCGGCCTAGACGCGCATCGGCATCAGAACATAGATTGCCATACCGTCCTCGCTGTCACGCACAAGCGTCGGCGAGCCGGAATCGGCGAAGGCGAAGGTCGCCTCCGCGCCGTCGATCTGGCCGGTGATATCGAGCAGGTAGCGGGCATTGAAGCCGATCTCCAGCGGCGCACTGGAATAGGCGACCGACAATTCCTCGGTTGCGCTCCCCGAGTCCGGGTTGGTGACCGACAGGGTCAGCTTGCCTTCGTCGAGATTGAGTTTCACAGCGCGGGATTTTTCGGTCGAGATCGTCGAGACACGATCCACCGCCTCGGCAAACCGCTTGCCATCGACCTGCATCATCTTGTCGTTTCCGGCCGGAATGACACGGCCGTAATCGGGAAAGGTCCCGTCGATCAATTTGGAGGTCAGCACGATGCCGCCGAACTCGAAGCGGATCTTCGTTTCCGAAACGCCGACCGACAATGTGCCGGCATCGCCTTCCAGCAGTTTCTGCAGTTCGAGTACCGTCTTGCGGGGGACGATCACGCCGGGCATTCCGCTCGCGCCGTCAGGCAGATCGTGATCGACCTGGGCCAGGCGATGGCCATCCGTCGCCACAGCGCGCAGGGCCTTCTGCTTGCCGCTTTCGACCGCGTGGACATAAATGCCGTTGAGATAGTAGCGCGTCTCCTCCGTTGAGATCGCGAAGCGCGTCTTGTCGATCAGCCGGCGCATGGCCTCGGCCGGTATCTCGAAGCGATGCGGCAAAGAACCCGCCGCCATGGCCGGAAAATCTTCCTGCGGCAGCGACTGCAGCGCGAAACGCGAACGGCCCGCCGTCAGCTGCAGACGCCCTTCGTCGGCTCCGGTCGACAGCTCGACCTGCGCACCTTCCGGCAATTTGCGCACGATGTCGTAAAGTGTGTGGGCCGACGCCGTGGTCGCACCCGATTGCGCAACATCGGCGTCTATCGCCTCCACTACCTCAATGTCGAGATCGGTCGCCGTCAGGCTCAGCTGGCCATCGGCCGCCTTGATCAGGACATTGGAAAGAATGGGAATGGTGTTGCGGCGTTCGACAACCGACTGCACATGGTTGAGAGACTTGAGCAGCGCGCCCCGTTCGATCGTGATCTTCATGGTCTCTCTTCGGTCCCCCCGGTTGGGTTCGCTTGTGGCTTCAGCAGCATCGCGGATGGTGGACCGAAAGCTCCACCGTCCGTGCCTGGTACGGCATCATGCGGGTCTCTCCCCCCACCATCGGCGGTGTGTTCCGGAGTGTCCGGGGGCGCCGCCCGCGTCTCTTGGACGCGCCGTTTCCTCAAGGACCTCTCGCGAACAGGGGGTCGGATACGGCTGCCCCGGGATCGTCCGGATCAACGGAACCGGACACCGCGGCAGGCGCATTCCGGCGACAGCCGGAATTCCGCAGGAATTCGCGCTGAGAGTATATCAGATCGCTCGCACGATGCACGTTTTTCGGCGGATCTGGCGCCCCGCCGTCGGCCCCTCAAAGCCCTGATTCTCAAGGGGTTTCCGGGCGCCCTGCCGCAAGCCGCATCAGTTGGGTCCGTGACCGCCTTCGAGCATCCGGCGGAGCAGATCGACGTCCTCCTCAATGCCCGAATCGAGGTGGCAAAGTTCGTCGATCTTGCGGACCGCATGAATGACCGTCGTGTGGTCGCGGCCACCGAACTTGCGGCCGATCTCCGGCAGGGAGCGCGAGGTCAGCTGCTTGGCCAGATACATCGCTACCTGACGCGGACGGGCGACCGCCCGGGCACGGCGAGCCGAGAGCATGTCGGCCAGGCGCACGTTGTAATATTCGGCAACGCGGCGCTGGATTTCCTCGATCGTGATCTTGCGGTCGTTGGAACGCAGCAGGTCGCGCAGGACTTCCTGCGACATGTCGAGCGTGATCGGACGGCCCACGAAGGAGGCATAGGCCACAACTCGCTTCAAGGCCCCCTCAAGCTCGCGCACATTGGAAACAATACGATGTGCCAGAAATTCCAGAACCCCGGCAGGAATGGTCACCGGCCCGTTCTTCTGCATCATTTCCTCGGCCTTGGCCTGCAGAATCCCGAGACGCAACTCATAGTCCGTCGGGTGGATATCGGCGGCCAGACCCCAACCGAGACGGGAGCGAATGCGCTCCTCGATACCTTCGAGATCGGAAGGCGAACGGTCGGCTGAAATGATGACCTGGCGGTTATGATCGATCAACGCGTTGAAAGTGTGGAAGAACTCCTCCTGCGTCGAATCCTTGCCCGAGATGAATTGAACGTCGTCGATCATCAGGACGTCGACCGAACGGAACTGCTGCTTGAAGGCCATTGTGTCCTTGAAGCGCAGCGCGCGAACGAACTGGTACATGAACTTCTCGGCCGAGAGGTAAAGAACCTTGCGTTCCGGTTGCCGCGTACGAATCTCCCAGGCGATCGCGTGCATCAGATGCGTTTTGCCGAGCCCAACGCCGCCATAAAGGAAGAGCGGATTGAAGCTGACATCCGTCGCTTCGGCCACGCGGCGGGCCGCGGCATGCGCCAACTCGTTCGATTTGCCGACAACGAAGGCATCGAAGGTAAAGCGCGGATCGAGCGGGGCACCAACGCCGGCGTCTTCAAGACCTGCGGGAACCGCGCCCGTGACCGGCTGATTTTCAACCGGAACCGACGCCGGAACCGGACGCATGGTCCGTTCGGCATCGTCCGCGCCATTCGGCTTCGTCTCGCTTGCCGCGACCAGTATCTCGACACGCGCAAAATCGGCGTCTTCATCCGCCCAGAGCTTCGACAGGCGATCGGCATAATGCGAGACAATCCAGTTCCGGATGAACCGTGTCGGCACCGAAAGCATGACGCGACCGTCGCCCACGCCGATCAGATCGATCTGCTTGAACCAGCTGTTGAAAGTCGCCTCGCCCAGCTCGGCCTGCAGCCGGGCGCGCACGCGGCGCCACTGGTCATTGAGGCTCATGGTTGCCGCGCGCCTTTCGACCGGCGCTGCAGCCTCGTCGGCGACCCGCCGCGCATCCGGCCGGTGCAGGAACTTCTTTTCGGCGGAAGATGAACCCATGTCATTCTCGTTCACAAGCCTTGCCCCGTTCTCGTTCCGGCCCAAAAAGCGGCTCCGGATTGTATTTCGCGCTCGGGAATACTCGCCCCGACCCGCCGCCCCCCGACGTTCCCCAAGCTCAGGATTGAGACCAGGGAAGACCTGCCGCCTTCCAGCCGTTGCGCGCGCCGCGATGACGGGCACCGTCAAGGTCGCCCTCGAACCCACCGGCAATGTTGAAGCAACGGCCAAAACCGGCCGATGTCAGGGCAATCGCTGCCGCACGACTGCGCGCACCCGATCGGCACAGAAAGAACACCGGCATGTCGCCGGCACCGGACCCCAGGGTCGCCGACAGTTCGTCGGCAAACCGCGGGTTGCGCTCCATGGCCGGAAAAACCTGCCATTCCAGCAATATCGGCTCCTTGCCCAATCCCGACAGGTCGGGAAGGCCGACAAAGGACCATTCGGCCCGTGTGCGGACATCGACGAGCCTTGCACGGGGGTCGGCGCCAAGCACACGGAAGGCCTCTTCCGGCGTCACATCGCCCGCGTAGTCGTCCGGCCGCTTTCCGATCACTTCCGGCACAGTGTCCCCATCCGCCATGGCCGCCCCATCACTCTGCTGTCCGGCACCCGAACTCCGGACATACAACCTCGACGGGGCACCAACGGAACCGCCCCGGCTCGTCACTCAATTTATTTTGGATACTTGTTTTTGTTCAAAGGAGCAAACATCAATACTGTATTGCTTCGATTTTTATTACAAAAACACAGTATTGGTGGGCCCCTCTGAGGTTGTTAAACATACCGGCTGGTGACGGGTGAGGCAAGCGGAAGAATCGCATCCGTCAAAAAAAGTTCGCATGTGTGACGGCAGGCGCGCACGCAATATCGTGTGTCCATCGCAACGCAAACATACAGCCGCGCCGACAAGTGTTGGTGTGGTCCGAATTATTTTTTTCGCCGCGCGAATGTTTTGCAACGCACCCGTCCCGAAATGATGCGCGGTGCGCGCAAAGAAAAAGCCCGCCGATCATTCGATCGCGGGCTATCCTATTTTCGTCATTCGATGATGAGCGGCAGAAGACGCTGCCGCGCAAAGAATGCCTGTCAGGCAAGTGCTTTCACACGCTGCGCGAAACGCGAAACCTTGCGCGAAGCCGTGTTCTTGTGAATGACACCCTTTTGCGCCGCGCGCATGATCTCGGGCTGCGCGGCGCGAAGCGCGACTTCCGCCGCCTTCTTGTCGCCGCTTGCCAGCGCTTCCTCGACCTTGCGGACGAAGGTCCGCATGCGGCTGCGCCGGTCCTTGTTGACCGCGGTGCGCGCTGCGATCTTGCGGATTGCTTTCTTTGCGGACGTTGTATTCGCCATCGATCTTCGGACCTTGTGTCTCGCCCGGTCCAAGCCGGACCCGCGGAAATGCCGTTCAAGAATAGGCGGCCAGCCGAAGGCAAAGACGGTCTGGTGCCCTGAAAGCGGGGGTTATACGCGGCTGCCCCCCTTTCGTCAACAGGCCAAAACCCGGCGAAAACGCTGCAAATCCGGCCTTTTTCAACGGTTTCGGAACTGCGGCTGGCGCTTCTCGACAAAGGCGGCCATGCCTTCGGTCTGGTCGTCGGTCGCAAACATCGAATGGAACAGCCGGCGCTCGAAACGGACGCCTTCGGTCAGCGTCGTCTCATAGGCCCGATTGACGCTTTCCTTGGTCATCATCGCGATCGGCAACGACATGGCAGCAACGCTCGCCGCCGCCTTCAGCGCCTCGTCGAGAAGGTCATCCGCGGCGACAACCCGGCTGACCAAACCGGCGCGCTCGGCTTCTTCCGCGTCCATCATGCGGCCGGTCAGACACATTTCCATGGCCTTCGACTTGCCGACAAAACGGGTCAGGCGCTGGGTGCCGCCCGCCCCCGGCATGACGCCGAGCTTGATTTCGGGCTGACCGAATTTGGCGGTGTCGGCCGCGATGATGAAGTCGCACATCATGGCGAGTTCGCATCCGCCCCCCAGCGCGTAGCCCGCGACCGCGGCAATGACCGGTTTGCGACAGCGCGTCACGCGCTCCCAGTTGGCCGTGATGAAGTCTTCCCTGTAGACATCCATATAGGATTTCGGCTGCATCTCCTTGATGTCGGCGCCAGCCGCAAATGCCTTCGGCGAGCCGGTGAGGACAATGCAGTGAATGCCGTCGTCGGCCTCCCAGTCGTCCAGCGCCAGGGTCAGTTCATCCATCAGCGCCTTGTTGAGCGCATTCAATGCATCCGGACGGTTCAGCGTGATCAGGCCGACCGCGCCTTTCTTTTCGACCAGGATGTTTTGATAGGCCATTGATTTCTCCTGTCAGAGGTACTCGTTTGCTGCAACGACGGAAGGCCACATTCATTCGGGCGTGATCGAAAATCGCACTTCCGTTCGCGCAATCGCGCCACTCGAAAGGGATACGATCTGGATTTCGAGTTTCTCGCCCTCGCGCCGGAAAAGCAGCAGTCCGCCGATCAATTCCAGTTCCTTAATGCGCGCCCAGCCGAGCTGCGGCAGCGTTTCCACATAAAAAGCACGCACATTGGCGGGCGCGACATCGCCGCGCGCCACGGCGCGAACAATGCGGCCGGTCGGCTTGTCGAAGACAATGCCGCCATCACCGGTTTCACTCAGGCCATCCATCAACGGCATATCCTCGACCTTGTCGAGATAGCCGCCGGCCGCGAATGCTGCCGCCGTCGCCGCACAAAACAGCAGCAGCGCGGCGAAACCGGCGTGAAGCAGGGTGACGGGTCTCGTCATATGGGTCTTCACCTCTGGCAGGATGAACAGAAAAAGGTCGAACGGCCCGATTGCACGATGCGGTTCACGGTACCGCCGCAACCGGGCTTTGAACAAGCATTGCCTTCGCGATCGTAAACAGCGAAGGAATGCTGAAAATAGCCCAGCGCCCCATCGGTATGCGCGTAATCGCGCAGGGTCGAGCCCCCGGCAACAATGGCTTCTTCCAGAACGCAGCGGATCGCTGCGGCAAGCCGTGTCGAACGCAAGGGAGTCGCGACGGTCGCCGCCATGCGCCGGGGCGAGAGCCCGGCGCGGAACAGCGCCTCGCAGACATAGATATTGCCAAGGCCTGCGACCGTGCGCTGGTCGAGCAGCGCTGCCTTGATCGGCGTGCGGCGCCCCGCAAGGCGTTCGGCCAGTACCGGCCCGGAGAATGCATTTCCAAGCGGCTCGGGGCCCATCCCGGCAAAATGCCGCGACGCGTCCAGCGACGCCTCGGGGACCAGGTCCATGAAGCCGAAACGGCGATGATCGGCATAGACGATGCGGGTTCCGTCCTCCATATCGAAGACGACATGGTCGTGGCGCTCTGTCCCGGGCATTCCATGATGAAAATGGCCCGGCGCCATCGGTCCGTCCGGCCCGTGAATGGTGAACCGGCCCGACATGCCGAGATGCATGATCAAAACCTCTTCAGGCGCCGTCGCTGTCGCATCGAGACAGACAAGGATGTACTTGGCGCGACGCTCGAGACGGGAGACGCGCCGGCCGGTCAGGCGTCGGGCGAACCCCTTCGGAAAGGGAAAACGCAGGTCCGGTCGGCGCAAGGTCACATGCGCGAAGCGGCGACCCTCAAGTGCCGGGACGAGGCCACGGCGGACGGTTTCGACTTCAGGGAGTTCGGGCATGGCGGCCTTCAACGCTCGCGGCACAGGCGGGGGATCAAAGTAGCGCCCCCGGCGACGGCGCGCTATGGTCCGGCGCATGAGCGCAGACACAAAAAAGCGGACAGAGACGGATACGACCCGAGCCTCGGAGAGCGAGACGCATTTCGGCTTCCGGACCGTTCGCGAGGGCGAGAAGGCAAAGCTCGTTCACGAGGTCTTCGAGCAGGTCGCCGAGCGCTACGACCTGATGAACGATCTGATGTCGGGCGGGCTTCATCGCGCCTGGAAGCAGGCGATGATCGACTGGCTCAACCCGCCGCGCAGCGCGCGGCCCTTTCATCTGATCGATGTTGCCGGCGGTACCGGCGATATTGCCTTTCGTTTTCTCGACCGTGCGGGCGCCGGCGCGCAAGTGACCGTCTGCGACATCAACGAACACATGCTCGGTGTCGGCCAGGACCGCGCCGAAGCGAAGGCCTGTGAGGGCCGCATCGAATTTGCGTGCGGCGACGCCGAGCGGTTGCCCTTTCCCGACCGTTCGTTCGATGCCTATACGATTGCCTTCGGCATTCGCAATGTGACGCATATCGAACAGGCGCTGGCCGACGCCTGGCGCGTGCTGAAACCCGGCGGACGGTTTCTCTGCCTCGAATTCTCGCATGTCGCCGTGCCGGGACTTGAAGACATCTACAATGCCTATTCGTTTGCCGCGATCCCGCGCATGGGCGAATGGGTGACCGGCGACGGCGCACCCTATCAATATCTCGTCGAGAGCATCCGGCGCTTTCCCGAGCAGGAAACCTTCAAGCAGATGATTGCCGCCGCCGGCTTCGGCAATACGAGCTACCGCAACCTCACTGGCGGCGTGGCGGCGCTGCATTCCGGCTGGCGCCTCTGACGATGCTGCGCGCATTCCGTTCCATCGGCCGATTGACCCGTGCGGCGCGCATTCTGGGCCGTCACGATGCCTTGATGCCGCTCGAATTGCGGGCGGAGATGCCGCCCCTGGTGCTGGCGCTTCTGCCGCTTGCCAAGATCCGCTTCCCCTGGGAAGCGCCGCCGCAGGAGATCGCCAGCAGCGCGGGCGAGCGCCTTGCGACGGCACTGGCGGCGCTCGGGCCTTCGTATATCAAGCTCGGGCAGTTCCTGGCGACACGTCCCGATATCATCGGCGCCGAGCTCGCGCAGGACCTGACATCGCTGCAGGACAAGCTGCCGCCCTTCTCAATGGCCGAAGCCCGCGCCATCGTCGAAGAAGGAATCGGCAAGCCAGTCGAGCAATTGTTCAGTGTCTTCAGCGAGCCGATCGCGGCCGCGTCGATTGCGCAGGTCCATCGCGCCCGGACACTGCCAGCGGACGCGCAGACGGAAGGCCGCGATGTGGCGGTCAAGGTGCTGAGACCCGGTATCGAGACGCGATTTGCGGCCGATCTCGACAGTTTTTTCTGGGTGGCCGAAACGGTCGAGCGCTTCCATGCGCCGGCGCGCCGCCTGCGGCCAGTCGAGATCGTGCAGACGCTGGCCGACAGCGTGAAACTCGAAATGGATCTTCGCCTCGAAGCCGCGGCCATGTCGGAAATGGCCGAAAACACCGCCAAGGAGACGGGATTTCGCGTACCGCAGATCGATTGGGAGCTGACCGCCCGACGCGTGATGACCATGGAATGGATCGACGGCATCGCCGCCTCCGACCGCGCCGCGCTCGTCGCCGCCGGGCATGACATGAAACGGCTCGGGCAGCAGGTGATCCAGTCCTTCCTCACGCATGCGCTGCGCGACGGGTTTTTCCATGCCGACATGCATCAGGGCAATCTGTTCGTCGATGCGGATGGCGGGCTCGTCGCCGTCGATTTCGGCATCATGGGGCGGATCGACACGGAGGAGCGGCGTTTTCTCGCCGAAATTCTCTATGGCTTCATCTCCCGCGATTACACGCGCGTTGCCGAAGTCCATTTCGAAGCCGGCTATGTGCCGAATTCGAAGAGCATTCACGCTTTTGCCCAGGCGCTGCGCTCGATCGGCGAGCCGATTTTCGGACGTTCGGCGCGCGAGGTATCGATGGGAAAGCTACTGTCGCAACTCTTCCAGGTGACCGACCAGTTCGACATGAAGACGCGGCCGGAACTGATCCTGCTGCAGAAGACGATGGTTGTCGTCGAAGGCGTCGCCCGGCATTTCGACCCCGATCACAATATCTGGGAAAGCGCAGAGCCGGTGCTGAAAGCCTGGATGATCGAGCGCATGGCACCCGAGACGCGCATCGAGGAGGCGGCCGCCGGCGCCTTGCAGCTTGGCCGCATGATGAGCCATCTGCCCGATGTCCTCGACCGCGCCGAACGCACCGCGCGCCTGCTTGCCGACAGCGTCGACGAGGAAGGCGTGCGCATTCATCCGACATCCGCCGACGCCATCGCCCGGGCTCAGGATCGGCAGGCCGGGCCCGGACGGCCGCTTCTCTGGCTGGCGCTTGGTGCCCTTGGGGCCCTTCTCGTCGCCAACCTCTTGTAAACAATATATCTTTTTTGAAGATTTCCTTTCTTTCTCCGTCGGCGGATTTGATCTACAAATCCTTGGCGTGAATAATTATATTTTCACGTACAGCACAGCAGAACCTCCCGGGAGGCATTCTGACTGCGGCGCCGACGAATGGAGAGGGACTTGGCCGAGGGCGTATTGAGCGGACGGCGCGTGCTGCTGATCATCGGCGGCGGCATCGCGGCTTATAAGAGCCTCGAGTTGATCCGGCGGCTGAAGGAGCGCGGCGCCTCGGTGCGCGCGATCATGACGAAAGCCGCGCATCAATTCGTGACACCGCTGTCGGTCTCGAGCCTCAGCGGCGACAAGGTCTATACCGATCTCTTCGATCTGACCGACGAAGCCGAAATGGGCCATATCGAGTTGTCGCGCGATGCGGACCTTCTCGTGGTCGCGCCGGCGACCGCCGACCTGATGGCGAAGATGGCCAGCGGCCTCGCCAACGATCTGGCCAGCACCGCGCTGCTCGCGACCGACAAGAAAGTGCTGATCGCACCCGCGATGAATGTGCGCATGTGGACGCACCGCGCGACGCAACGCAATCTCGAGACGCTGCTTGCCGACGGCGTCGATGTCGTCGGCCCCAATCAGGGCGACATGGCCTGCGGCGAATACGGGCCCGGCCGCATGGCAGAGCCCGCCGAAATTCTGGCCGCCATCGAAGCACATTTTGCCGAACTCGCCTTTCCGGGCGGCGGGCCGCTGAAAGGCAAGCGCATCCTGATCACGTCGGGGCCGACGCATGAGCCGATCGATCCGGTGCGCTATCTCGCCAACCGCTCCTCGGGCAAGCAGGGTTATGCGATCGCGCAGGCGGTGGCGCGGCTCGGCGCCGAGACGGTACTGGTTTCGGGTCCGACCAACCTGCCCTCCCCGCCCGGCGTCACCGTCAAGCGCGTCGAGACCGCGCGCGAGATGCTGTCGGCCTGCGAGGCGGCGCTGCCAGCCGATATCGCGATCTGCGCCGCCGCCGTCGCCGACTGGCGGGTGGCCAGCGACGCCGAACAGAAACTCAAGAAGCAGCCGGGCGAGCAGGCGCCGGCCCTGATGCTGGTCGAGAATCCCGACATTCTTGCCACGCTGTCGCAATTGACCGCCAACCGGCCGCTGCTCGTCATCGGCTTTGCCGCGGAAACCGAAAAGGTGATCGCGCATGCCGTCGCCAAGCGGCAGCGCAAGGGCTGCGACTGGATCGTCGCCAACGACGTCTCGCCGGCAACCGGTGTAATGGGCGGCGATCTCAACACCGTGCATCTGATCACGCGCGAAGGACAGGAGGACTGGCCGCTGCTGCCCAAGCAGGCCGTCGCCGAACGTCTCGCGCGGCGTATCGCCGATCATTTCTCATCTGCAAAGGCCGCCGAATGACGCTCACGATCGATGTCCGCGTGCAACGCTTGCCGCATGCACAAGGGTTGCCCCTGCCGCGCTATGAAACGGGCGGCGCGGCCGGCATGGATCTCATTGCGGCCCTGCCCGAGGATATGCCGCTGACGCTGGCGCCCGGCGCGCGCGCGCTGGTGCCGACCGGACTGGCAATCGCGCTGCCACAGGGTTTCGAGGCGCAGGTCCGGCCTCGCTCGGGACTCGCCGCCAAGAACGGTGTCACGGTTCTCAATTCGCCCGGCACGGTCGATTGCGATTATCGCGGCGAAGTGAAGGTCATCCTTATCAATCACGGCGCCGAGGCGTTCCTGATCGAACGCGGCACACGGGTGGCGCAGATGGTTGTGGCACCGGTGACCCGGGCGGCGCTCCATGAAGTCGAGACGCTCGACGAAACGGGGCGCGGGCAGGGCGGTTTCGGATCGACCGGTACATCGGGCATTGCAGGAAAATAGCGGGGACGAGGGTCGATGCTGAGACTTTCCAAGAAAACCTGGCTGGCGCTCGAAGCGGTGGTCGATGTCGCGATCAATGCGCGGCCCGATCCCGTGCAGTCCAAGGAAATCACCAAGCGGCAGGGAATCCCGCAGCGCTATCTCGAACAGGTGATGCAGCAGCTGGTACATGCGGGCATCCTGAAGGGCGTGCGCGGGCCGCGCGGCGGCTATACGCTGGCACGCGAGCGGCGGCGGATCGCGGTCGGCGAAGTGGTGCGCGTGGTCGGGGCGATGGAAGCCTCCGACGAACCCACCAGCAGCGGCCCTTCGGAACTCGGCGAACGCGTGATCGCGCCGCTCTGGGAAGAGGTGCAACGCGAGCTGATGACGAAGCTCGACGGCATTACGGTGGAGGATCTCTGCCAGAAGGCAGACGAGGCCGGCGTCGGCACATCGAAGCCGACAGCCGATTTCACGATCTGATAGGCTCCCCTGTCGGGGCGCACGGAAACGATTGAGCAGAGGCCCGGGAGGCCAGCATGAGCGAAAGCAGCAAGAAGCCCGGACGCGGACGCGTCTATGACAGCATCACCGAGACCATCGGCGACACGCCGCTGGTGCGCATCAAACGCATGGCGGGAGAAGCCGGCGTCGTTGCCGACATCCTGCTGAAGCTCGAATTCTTCAATCCGCTGTCGAGCGTCAAGGACCGCATCGGCGTGTCGATGATCGAGGCGCTGGAACGCCAGGGCAAGATCGCCGAGAACACGGTCATCATCGAACCGACATCGGGCAATACGGGCATCGCGCTTGCCTTTGTCTGCGCGGCCAAGGGCTACAAGCTCATTCTCTGCATGCCGGAAAGCATGTCGCTCGAACGGCGCAAGATGCTGGCGCTGCTGGGCGCGCAGCTCGAACTGACGCCGAAGGAAAAAGGCATGAAGGGCGCCATCGCACGCGCCGAGGAACTGCTGACGCAGCATCCGAATTCGGTGATGCCGCAGCAGTTCGACAATCCGGCCAATCCGGAGATTCACCGCAAGACGACGGCAGAGGAAATCTGGAACGACACCGACGGCAAGGTCGACGTCGTGATTTCGGGCATCGGCACGGCCGGGACCTTTACCGGCGTCGGTTCGGTGTTGAAGGCGCGCAAGCCCAGCGTGCGAATGATCGCGGTCGAACCGGAAGACAGTCCCGTGCTGTCGGGCGGGCAGCCGGGACCGCATATGATACAAGGCATCGGTGCCGGCTTTGCGCCGGGCAATCTCGACAAGACGCTGATCGATGAAGTCGTCACCATCGGCAATGCGACGGCGTTCGAACATGCGCGCAAGGTCGCCCGGATGGAAGGCATCGCCTGCGGCATTTCCTCCGGCGCCGCAATCGCCGTGGCGCTCGAAGTCGGCGCACGGCCGGAGATGAAGGGCAAGACGATCGTCGTGATCATCCCGTCCTTTGCCGAACGCTATTTGTCGACGGCGCTGTTCGACGGGCTCTGAGGCACAACGAGATCGGCCGGCGCGCCCGGGCCGCGCTCGACGGCAACGTCGCGCGGACCGACCGGTTCGCCACATTCCGAACAGGCCGGCACGGCCTGCATGACATGGCCGCAGGTCTTGTGACGACGCAGCAGCGGCGGCCCGTCCTTGCCGGACATGTATCTGTCGCCCCAGTCGAGCAGCGTCACCAGCACCGGATAAAGTGCCAGCCCCTTTTCGGTGAGGCGATATTCCTCGCGGCGCGGGCGTTCCTGATAGGGTGTTTTTTCGAGGACACCGGCATCGGTCAGCTTCTTCAGGCGATCGGCCAGGACATGGCGAGCGATGCCGAGACGCTGTTCGAATTCCTCGAAACGCCGTATGCGGAGGAAGCATTCGCGCAGCACCATCAGCGTCCAGCGGTCGCCGACGACCGAGAGCGCACGGGCGAGCGAGCAGGGTTCGCGATCGAGTTCTTCCCAGCGCATCGGGCCTCCTTTGTGCGCAGTATAGCTTGACAAGTTCCTTTTCGGAACCCAATCTGACATTACCGTTCCGAAACGGAACTGATGATTGTGACAGTGATTGTGACAGTGCATACCCCCCCTCTGTCACGCAACTGTCATAAAACTGTCACAAATGATTTTGTGTACCCCTCGCGAGGGGTCGGCGATCACCGACGGAGGCATGATTATGGGAAGCCAAAAGGCCGTTCTGGTCATCGGGGCGGGTGACGCGACCGGCGGGGCGGTCGCCCGGCGCTTCGCGCGCGAGGGCTATGTCGCCTGCGTGACGCGGCGCGATGCCGAAAAGTTGGTTCCGCTGACCACCCGGATCGCGGCGGATGGCGGCCAGGCGCGCGGCTTCGGTTCTGACGCGCGCGACGAAAGTCAGGTCACGGAGCTTTTCGCCACCATCGAGCGCGAGGTCGGGCCGGTCGAGGTCATGGTCTTCAATATCGGCGCCAATGTGAATTTCCCGATCCGCGAGATGACCGAGCGCGTCTATCGCAAGGTCTGGGAGATGGCGGCGCTGGCCGGCTTCCTTGCGGGGCGCGAGGCGGCGCGCGTGATGGTGCCGCGCGGGCGCGGCACCATCATCTTCACCGGCGCGACGGCCAGCCTGCGCGGCGGCAAGGGCTTTGCCGCCTTTGCCGGCGCCAAATTCGCACTGCGGGCGCTGGCCCAGAGCATGGCGCGCGAACTCGGGCCCCAAGGCATCCATGTCGCCCATCCGATCATCGACGGTGCCATCGACACGGCCTTCATCCGCGACAATTTTCCCGAGCGCTACAAGCTCAAGGAGCAGGACGGGATCCTCAACCCCGACGATATTGCCGAAGCCTATTGGCAGCTCCATTGCCAGCCGCGCAGCGCCTGGACGCATGAACTCGACCTGCGGCCGTGGATCGAAAAATTCTGAACCGGAAACAGAGGGAATGCGCGGATGAGCAAGAGGATTGAATTTCTTTTCGATTTCGGAAGCCCCAACGCCTATCTCGCCGGGAAGGCGCTGCCGGCCATCGAGCAACGGACAGGTGCGAAATTCGACTATGTGCCGGTGCTGCTGGGCGGCATCTTCAAGGCGACCGGCAATGTGTCGCCGGTGATCGCCAATCAGGGGATCAAGAACAAGGGCGAATACCAGTTCCTCGAGATCGAGCGCTTCATCAAGAAGCACGGATTGACGAAGTTCCAGTTCAATTCGCATTTCCCGGTCAACACGCTGCAGATCATGCGCGGCGCGATTGCCGCACAGCTCGACGGCCTGTTGCCGAAATATTTCGAGGTGGTCGCGGCGGCGATGTGGGAGCAATCGCTGAAGATGGACGATCCGGACGTCATCAAGGCGGCGCTCGATGCGGGCGGGATCGACGGAGCGCATATTCTGGCGCGCATCCAGGAGGCGGATGTGAAGGCGAAGCTGATCGCCAACACCGAAGACGCGGTCAACCGCGGTGCCTTCGGCATCCCGACCTTCTTTGTCGATGGCGAGATCTATTTCGGCAAGGACCGCTTGCGCGAAGTGGAAGAGGCGATAGTGGGTAGCTGAAGAGGGACCCGCGACGACTGTGTGCGACGCAAGCGCTGCGCCCCCGCCCCAAACGGCTTTCAGCCGTTTGACCCTCCCCTCAGGGATTCCTCTGCAAAAGAGAGTGGCATTTGGATTGTAGTGATGATTCCCTGTT
>NZ_CAXBIB010000015.1:0-93749 GCF_963975745.1 uncultured Parvibaculum sp.
CAGAAGTGTCAACCATGTCCCCGAACGCCTGTTAGCTATCTCCCCGGTACAAACAAAGGGGAGGGTGGGAAGAGGGGTCTACTTTCCTTCGAAATTCGGTTTTCTCTTTTCCATGAAGGCGGCGCGGCCTTCCTTGTAGTCGTCGCTGGCGAAGCAGCGGGCGATCAGCGCGTCGCATTTCTCGTGATCGAAATTGCCGGGCGCTCTCGCGAACTCGTCGACCACCTGCTTGGCGGCGGCGACCGTCAGCGGGGCGTTTTCGGCGATGGCGGCGCAGGTGTCGCGGGTGACGGTCTCCAGCGCCTCCTTCGTCGTCACGCGGTTGACGAGGCCCATGGCGAGCGCCTCGTCGGTCGTGAAGCGGCGGGCGGTGAAGAAGATTTCCTTGGCGAAGGCCGGGCCGACGATGTGAACCAGGCGACCGGTGCCGCTTGCACCATAGGCAAGGCCGAGCTTCGCGGCCGGGATGCCGAAGGTCGAATGTTCCGCCGCGATGCGCAGATCGCAGGACAGGGCGATGCCGAGACCGCCGCCGATGCAGTAGCCGTCGATCATGGCGATGGTCGGCTTCTGCGCATGGGCGATCGCATCGAAGGCGATCTCGGTCGCCTGTTCATAGGCCAGGATGCCTTCGGCGGAGGAACGGCTTTCGCCGAATTGCGAGATGTCGGCGCCGGCGACGAAGGCGCGGTCGCCCGCGCCCTTCAGCACGATGACGCGGATCTCCGGATCGGCGTCGAAGGCGCGCATGATTTCCGGCACGGCCTGCCACATGTCGAGGCCGACGGCATTCAGCCGTTCGGGATTGTTGAAGATCATCCAGCCGATGGCGCCGGTCTTCTCGGCGATCATGCGGGGCGTGGGGGAGGAGATGGACAACGGACTGTTCCCGGATCAGATGCTCGACTGCCGTCTGGGATACAGGCGCGGCGGGGTACTGGCAACAGGCGTGATGCTATCGGCACGGTCCGCAACAAATAGTGTCACCCCGGCTTTCGCCGGGGTGACACTTGTTTTTGAGCTGATGCTTGTGCCTCAAACCGGTGCGACGTATTCGAGCTGCGGCTCGCGGACCGGCGGCAGGTTGTCCTTCAGGTCGGCCAGCAGGTCGGATTTCAGCTTGGCGTAAGCCGGGTCGTTCCAGAGGTTGCGGTATTGCCGCGGGTCGTTGGCGTGGTCGTAGAGCTCGCCTTCGCTGCCGTCATGGATGGTGCCGGGCAGGCAGGCGGTGATGGTGTAGCCGTCGCGGTAGATGGTGCGCAGGCCGACGGTGGTGCCGTCGACATGCTTGCAGTCCCATTCGGTGAAGACGCGCTCGCGGCCCTGGGCGTCGCCTTCGGCATCGGTTTTCGGCATCGGCTTGCCTTGCATCCATTCAGGCACGGGCAGGCCGGCGATTTCGCAGAAGGTCGGCGCGAGGTCGACCTGGCCGACCGGCTTTCCGACGGCGGCGGGCGCGACATTCGCCGATTTGGCCGGGCGCCAGATCATCGGCAGGCGCATCAGCGCGTCGACATGATAGGGGCCCTTGAAGAGCAGGCCGAACTCGCCCTGGAATTCGCCGTGATCGGTGGTGAAGACGATATCGACATCCTCGCCCCAGCCGCGCTTTTCGACATAGGCCATCACTTTCGCGACCGCCTCGTCGATCAGTTCGTTCTCGACATGGGTGAAGGCGTTGATCTCCTGCACCTGGTCGGCGGTCATCTCGCAGGCGCGGAAGTCGGGCGGCGCCTCGTAATTCGTCACGCGTTCGCCGGTGTAGTATTCCATCCAGTGGCGCGGCTTGTCCTTCAGCACCTGCTCGATCCTTTCCTTCGAGCCCGGATAGAAATCCGGCAGTGGCGTTTCGCGCCAGGGATGGCGGTGAAGTTCCGATTGCGGCGGATCCCAGGGGTGGTGCGGATCGGGGAAGCTCATCCAGCAGAACCAGTCGTCATCGGCGCCGATGGAAGAGAGCCAGTCGATGGTGCGGTCGGCGACCCAGTCGGTGTGGTAATGCGCGCGGGAAACCGGATTGAAATGCACCTGGCAGGCGCCGGTGTCGCCGCCGCCGGCTGCGTTGACCTGAAATTTCTCGTTGAGGTTCTGGTAGAAGCCGGCAAGCGCTTCCGGGTCGTGCTTCTTCATCCATTCATTGTAGTGCAGGATCAGCGGCGAATGCGTGGCCAGTTCCATGTAGTCGAAACCGCGATGTGGCCCGTTCTCGCCCAGCCGCGCCATCTGGCTTTCGTAGAATTGCTGATGAAGGTCGAGGAAGGGCTCGAAATGCGCCTTGCCGATCAGCGCCGTCCTGTAGCCGCCTTTTTCGTTGAGATATTGCGCGACCGAAGGCGCATCGGCGGGGAGCGGCACGCCGTTCATCCAGACGCCATGGGTCGAGACATATTGCCCGGTGATCATGGTCGAGCGCGCCGGCATGCAGACGACGTTCTGGTTGTGGGCGCGGGTGTAGTTGATGCCGTTGGCGGCCAAGGCGTCGATGGCGGGTGTGCGCGCGACCTTCTGGCCGTTGGCGCCGATGGCGTCGAAGCGCATCTGGTCGGTGGTGATGAAAAGGATCTTCCGGCCCATAGACGCCGCCCCCGTTTCTAATGTCCTGCATTAACTTTTTAGGTCAGGCGGTGGCCGGAGGCAAGTCCTCGCCTTTTAGAAAGGAAATCATTGCGGGCAGCGCCGTGCGGTCCTGCAGCATGAAGAGGTGGCCGCCCTCGTAGAAGCGGAGTTCGGCGCCGCGGATGCGCGAGGCCATGTTGTGCTGTGTCTCGGGCAGCGCGATGCCGTCATATCTGCCGGCCGCGATCAGCACCGGGCAGCGGATTTCGCCGAGGCGGTCCCAGGTGTCGTGGGCGGCGCGGGCCTCGAGCTGGCGGTGCTGGCCCATCGCGTGGCCCGGTTCGTCCGCATAGGGATCATTTGCGGCGAAGGCGACCATCTGTTCGTAAGCATCCCGATTCTTCTCGATCCATGCCGCGTCGTGGCGCGTGTCGGATATCGGGATCATGTGGCGGGCGCGGGCCTCGCGGTCGATCTGCTGCAGCGTGTGCAGCGGGTAAGAGGCGCCGCCGGCGCCGCCGGGCGAGGTGCAGGCCAGCACCAGTCCCTCGACGACATGCGGATGGCGGATCGCCAGTTCCTGCGCGACCATGCCGCCGAAGGAGACGCCGACGACCAGCGCCGAGCCCCAGCCGATGGCGGCCATCAGGCCGACGGCATCCTCGGCATATTCGGCCATGGAATAGGGGCGGTCGGGCTTCGACGTCTGTCCGAGGCCGCGCTGGTCATAGGCCAGCATGTCGAAATGCTTCGGGAAAGGACCATCCAGCACATTGGGGCGGATGCGCAGGTCGCTGCCTGTGCCGGAAATGAACAGCAGGCGCGGGCCGGCACCGACACGCTGGTGACAGATTTCGATATCGCCGACCCTGGCGAAGGGCATGGCCTGGCTCCCTGAAGCGGCTTTCGAAAAAGCTTAACATGGGGTCCAGGAAAAGTGGGTTCTCCTATTGAACTCGCTCCGATGCCGCCCATGTGTTAGGCTTCCTGAAACTGTCGGCATGCTTCGCTCTGCCGGCATTTCGCCATGTGGGGCCGGTCCTCAGGGGAGGATGCGCGGCCGTCCGCATCGAACCGGCGAGGAGTGGACCCATGTCGAAGTCCGTCGAGAGGAACCAGCCGCTTGCCGTCTGCGATCCGGTCTGGGAGCGCGTGCGTGGCGAAGCCGAGGACATGACATCGGGCGAACCGATTCTCGCCAGCTTCCTTTATTCGACCATTCTCAATCATCGCGCCTTCAACGACGCGGTCGCCTATCACCTGGCGCAGAAGCTCGGCAATGCGGAAGTGCATCCGATGCAGTTGCGCGAGCTGTTCGACGAGGCGCTGCGCGAGGCACCGGAAATCGGCGAGGCCTATCGGGCCGACATCGTCGCCTATTACGAACGCGACCCGGCCTGCCATTCCTATATCCAGCCGCTGCTCTATTTCAAAGGCTTCCATGCGCTTCAGGCCTACCGCGTGGCGCATTGGCTGTGGGGGCAGGGCCGCAAGGCGATGGCGCTCTATCTCCAGAACCGCGTGTCGGATCTGTTCTCGGTCGACATTCATCCGGCGGCGCGGATCGGGCGGGGCATTTTCATCGACCATGCGACCGGCATCGTCATCGGCGAAACGGCGGTGGTCGAGGACGACGTGTCGATGCTGCATGGCGTGACGCTGGGCGGCACCGGCAAGGAGCAGGGCGACCGTCACCCGAAGGTCCGGCGCGGCGTGCTGATTTCGGTCGGCTCGAAGGTGCTCGGCAATATCGAGATCGGCGAATACAGCCGCATCGGCGCCGGCAGCGTGGTGCTGCACAATGTGCCGGCGCATTGCACGGCCGTCGGCGTGCCGGCCAAGATCGTCGGCTGCGCGGGCTGCGACAAGCCGGCCCATGCCATGGATCAGATGATCAAGGAAGAGGGCGACGGCATCTGAGGCCGCGCGCCTTTCAGGGCAATCGATCCTTCATCGCATAGAAGAGCATGCCGGCAACCAGCCCCGGATAGCGCAGCCATGTACCGCCCGGGAAATCGGGCGCCGGGATCTTTGCCATCCAGTCGAAGCGCTCGGCCTGGCCGGCCACGGCCTCGGCGATCAGCTTGCCGGCCAGCGTCGCGATGTTGATGCCCTGACCGGAATAGCCATGCGCGAAGATCACATTCGGGGCGAGACGGCCGAAATGCGGCAGGCGCTTCAGGGTGATCGCCAGCGTGCCGCCCCAGGCATGATCGATGCGGACATCCTTCAGTTGCGGGAAGACGCGCAGCATCGGCTTTCGGACAAAGGCGGCGATGTCGGCCGGGAAGCGCGGCGAATAGTTCTCGCCGCCGCCGAAGAGCAGGCGTCCGTCGGATGACAGGCGATAGTAGTCGATGACGAACTTGGTGTCCTGGACGCAGACATCGTCGCGGATCAGCTCGCGCGCCCGGGTGCCCAGCGGCTCGGTTGCGATGATGAAGTTGTTGATCGGCATGATCGCGGGCGCGATGCGCGGTTCGAGGCGGCCGAGATAGCCGTTGCAGGCCAGCACGACATGGGCCGCCGCGACCGAGCCCTTTGCGGTCTTCACGCCGGCCGGCGAAATGTCGAGTGCGCGGGTGTTCTCGTGAATCTTGACTCCTTTCGCCAG
Source organism: uncultured Parvibaculum sp. (assembly GCF_963975745.1). NCBI lineage: Bacteria > Pseudomonadati > Pseudomonadota > Alphaproteobacteria > Hyphomicrobiales > Parvibaculaceae > Parvibaculum > uncultured Parvibaculum sp. Next base: position 5,171 of record NZ_CAXBIB010000015.1, read on the forward strand.
GCAGGCGCGGGCAAGACCGAGTGCATAATTCAAGGGATGGAGATGCGCGCCATCCGCATCGTACACGCCGCCCCAATAGCGATCGGACGCCACCATCTCACGCATTTCGTCACGCGGTACGTAGCGCGTCCTGTCATGGTCGTAATGAGCACGGAGATAGTCGGTATCTTCCTGCAGCCATTCCGCATCGCCGCGTTTCCATGCCGCGTGCAGCAGGCCCGGCTTCAGGTCGCAATCGATGTCATGGGCCGCGATCAGCTGCTTGACCAGTGCATTGCTCTCAAGACCAAGCTCCCAGAGGCGGCGGGCCCATTCGGGGCCGAGCATTTTTTCAAGGCTGCGCTGATCCTTGCGCTGCGAGGTGCCGAGCTGACCGCCGTTGCGGCCCGAGGCGCCCCAGCCGATGCGTTCGGCCTCGAGCAGGGTGACCGCATAGCCGCGCCCGGCCAGATGCAGCGCCGCCGAAAGGCCGGTATAGCCGCCACCGACGATGCAGATGTCAGCCCTTGTGTCGCCGGCCAGCGGCGGCTGCACCGGCAGTGCCTTGGCCGTTGCGGCATACCATGAGGACGGGTAGGCGGGAGCGGTCATGTGCGTCAGCCGATGTCCATTTTCCGGTCGTCACGCCCGTCGGCATGGATGTCGCAGAGATCGAGACAAGCCTCGAAAGGCGCGCTGTCGCGGGTGAATTCGAGGGCATCGTCATCTTCCCACTCGCTGCGGAACACGACGGTGCCCTTGTCCGGATGGTCCTCGATCGTGGCGCCGAGAAAGCCGCGGGGCGGGTTGCGGTCGAACTCACGCTCCTTGTAGGCGCGGAGCTGGGTCATGATGTGATCGGCCTGTCTGGTTGTGAAGGTGATTTCGAGGGCGACGGGCATTTTCCATTCCGGTTTGTTTCGGGTCTTGTCTGTTCGGGCATGCGTCTCGCTCTATAGCACAGAGATGCGGCGCTTTCGCCCTTTGCGTATTCTTGGCGCCGCGGCAGAATGACCGTCAAAGCCGGAGACGGAATCCGGCGCAGAACAGGGAAGAAGCGAATGGGACGTCTTGAAGGCAGGGTCGCGATCGTGACCGGCGCGGCGAAGGGCATCGGCGCGATCAGCGCCCGGTTGATGACGCAAGAAGGCGCGAAGGTGCTTTGCACCGATCTTGACGAAGAGGCCGGGCTGAAGGTTGTCGATGCAATCTCGCAGGCCGGTGGCGAGGCGCTGTTCATGCGCCATGACGTGGTCGACGAGGCGCAATGGGAGCGCGCGGTTGCGCTGGCCGAGGAGAAATTCGGAGCCTTGCACATACTCGTCAACAATGCCGGCATCGCGCCGGAGCCGAGCACGATCGAGGACAAGCCGCTTGAAAGCTGGCGTCACACCATCGCCGTCGATCTCGACAGCGTATTTCTCGGCTGCAAGCACGGTATCCGAACCATCAAGAAGACGACGGCCAGGGGCGGGCCGAGCGGCTCGATCATCAATGTGTCCTCCATTCTCGGGCTTGTCGGTCAACCCGGCGCATCCGACTACAATGCGGCGAAGGGGGGCGTCAGGCTGCTCACCAAATCGGCGGCGCTCGAATGCGCGCAGGCCGGCTATCGGATTCGCGTCAACTCGGTGCATCCGGGCTATATCCGCACGCCCATGGTCGAATCGGTGATCGAGCGGGGCGAAATGGGCGGCGTGCAGATCGGCTCGAATGAAATGGTCGAGATGCTGACCATGCTGCATCCGATCGGGCGACTCGGTGCGCCTGAGGACATCGGCAACGGGATCGTGTTCCTGGCCTCCGAGGAGGCTGCCTTCATGACTGGCGCGGAACTGGTGATCGATGGCGGCTACACGACGCGCTAGCGTTCAGGCACCGCGATGGCAGCATGAACATGGACGTCCGGTGTGGCGTGCCGTGCCGGACCAAGCAGCACCACCAGCGCAGCGAGCGTCAGCGCGACGGTAAAGGCGGCCAGGCATTTTCGCATGCGTCCCGACATGATCCTGTTCCGGGGCGGATTTCCGACGGAAAAGGCTCTCACATCTGCCCGTCGCCGGCCAATTGGACGAAGCGCCGCAGCGGCAACCGGGCGCAGGTCCGGTTTGCGCCGGAGGGCCCAAGCCGTTAAAACGGCCGGGCGCGCCCGATAGACGGGCAGATCAGCAATGCCGATGACGGGAGAACTTCTTGGACAAGATCGAAATCAAGCGCATCGAGAGCTATCTTCGCGAGAAGTTCAAGCTGCCGTCGATCACCGTCAAGGCGCGGCCGCAGAAGGACGATTCGGCCGAGGTCAATATCGGCGACGAATTCATCGGCGTCATCTTCAAGGATGACGAAGAGGGCGAGGTCTCCTACGCCTTCAACATGGCGATCCTCGACATCGATCTGCCCGATTGATGGTTAATCGAAGATCGGCCCCTGCAACTCATCGACCTGTTCGCGGGTTTCGAACTCGCCGACCAGTTTCATCACCGCACGGTCGATTTCGTTCCAGTCGTCGAGACGGCTGCGCTTGTAACGATAGCTCAGTTCGAGGCGGGACCCGAGCAGAAGCGAGCGTGTGCAATTCGGACTGTCGACAAGCCTACCCGGACGATCGCAGAGCAGCAGCACCATGCGCTCTTCATCGTCCTTTCCGACCAGCAGGTCCTGATTGGCATAGCCCGAATCGTCGCGGAAGGTGAAGCGCTGCAGGCCGGCACGATCCTGTTCCGGCTCGGGCGCGGCCAGATATTTCGAATAGATATCCCGCAGGCGTCGCGCCGAGCTGAGCGGCGTCGCGGTTTCGGCCAGCGTGAAATAGATCACGCTGGAACCAGCCGAATTGTCGATGAAGCGTTCCTGCAGGCTCGCATCGTAAGGTGTCAAATCTGGGAGCAGGGCATGCATGTCGACATTGGTGCGCCGGCCGCCGCCGCGCTGGCTCGGATATCGCGTGTAATGTTCCGGGATCAGGAAGCGCCGGTCGGCGATGAAGGTTTCGATCTTGCGGTCGGCGGCGCTGGCGCGCGGGTCGAGGCCCAGCAGTTCGCTCGGCGTCGGGCCGAAATAATAGTAGAGAAATGCGCCTGAAAAGGTCAGTACGCCGATCAGAACCAGACCCGGAATAATCCAGGCCGGGCGCTCGCGGACATATTCATCGTCCGATTGACTGTCGCGCGCCACTGTCATCCCCCGTTGTCGTTTTCCAGCCGGGCGTCCAATGCTGTGCCGCGCTGGCACAGCGGCGGCGCAATCCGGTACGTCCGGCGGCGAGCCGCCATCCGGAGACCCTCTCCGGCAGTGCATCTTCTTCTTATAACCCACTGAAATTAAAAGATCATTTCAAAATCTTGCCTGGTTGCCCGGCGCTGGTATGGCGCTTGCGGACAGAGCGGCATGATGCAGTTCATTTTCAAATCGCTGATCGTTCTGGGCGCCTTCCTGTTCTTCGGGGGCTACCTGCCCCTGCCGGGCGACGATCGTTCGCTGGCGGTACCGAGCCTTGTCTGCGACTCCGATCTCGGCGTCTGCCGGCTCGGCGGGGCCGAATTCGAACTCGGCGCGCGCTCGCCGCTGCTGACCGAGATCGCGCTCCGGGCACGCGGCAATCCGGCGGCCGATCTGAAGGCGGCGCTGACCGAGCCGCGCCTTGTCAATCTACTCGACCAGCAGGTCGTTCCGGACACTGTCGTGGTCATGGCGCAGGCGCGCCTGGCGGCCATGGCATCTCATTTCATTGACGGTATCGAAACCGGCCGCGCGGTGCGCGGTCCGCTCGAACGATAACAGGGGTTGGCGGGGCACATGTCGGCATTCGGGGCATTCTTCTTTTCGATCGCGACCGGGTTCGTCGCGGCCGGACTTACCAGCAGCTTCTATCGGCTGATCACCAACAAACCGCCGAGCTTCCAGCTGACATCGGAGCCGATGGTGCTTCAGGTCGCCGGGCTGGTGACGCTGATCTTTGCCGGACCGACGGTCATCCTGCGCAATGCGCTGCGCGCCCAGGTCTTCGAAAACCGCCCGCCGCACTGGATGCTGTTGTCGAGTTGCATCGCCGTGATGTGGAGTTTTCTCTCCGGCGTTTTCCTGCTGGGCATTTTCCTGTCGGCCGGTTAGGTCGGCTCCTTGCGCGGGGGCGGGCGCCGCATGGCGCGCCGGCCCAGCGATCCCAACAGCAGCGCCCCAAGACCCGCCACGATGGCCCAGACCCATTGCAGGGCCAGCAGCAGCAGGTTCCAGGCCGTCTTGAAGGCTCGCAGGCTCGTCTTTCCGGTCAGTTCGATCACGCCGCGTGTCTTCGTGCCGAGCGTTTCGCCCATGCGCCCGACACGGGCCAGATCGCCGGTGCTGTCGACATGCCGCATCAAGCGCACCGCTTCGGCCGGACCGACGGCGCGTTCAAGTGCGGCCATGTCGGTGAGAATTGGCGTGACGCGCGCCAGCGACACACTGTCGGCATATTCGACGATCGCACGGCGCGTCGCGGCACTGTCGCCGAGATCGGTGGTGCGCAGCAGCCCACGCAGCTTTTCGAAATTGACAGCTTCCTGCAGCGCGTTCGAAACGTCGCGCGCAAAGCGGGCCGTAATGGTGCCTGCCTTTTCGGCGACCTTCAGCAGCGAGACGCCGACCTTTACCGGCAATCCGCCGCCGCCCGTTGCAACGGTCGCCGTGGTGGCGGCAAGACCGACGACGGAAAGGCCCAGAATCAGCTTCGAATAATCTTCGCCGCGCGCCAGCTTCGATCCTTCCGCGCCGATGTCGCGCACATCGCCGACCACCGTCAGATCGGAGGCGATGGCGCCCATGAAGCCAGCGGTGTCGCTGCCGTAGCCTGTCACGAATCCTTCGAGGAAACTGCCGGCGCCACGCGCCGCGCGTCGGGCCGGCGCGTCCTCGCCAAGCAGGCGCGCCCGGGTCGACGCTTCGAGTTCGACATTCATGTAGTCCGCGATCTCGGCATACATGACCGCGTCGTCATAGAGTTTGGCATCGAGCGCTTCGTCGACGCGGCGGCTCAGATCGGCCCCGTCGGTGACGCTTGCCAGTTCGGCCTTGATGAAGGGCTCGGGGTCGATGGCATCTTCCGGGATATAATCATCGAGCAGCCCGTGCTGATAGGTCAGCATGAAGACGACCGGCAGGATCAGCAGAAGAACCGCCAGGTTGAACAGAAATCGCATGCCGATACGCCCTCACTGCACTCGGTGTCCGCACGGTCGTGCGCTCGCCGATATCGCCGCAAGGCGAGCTTGGGCCATCATCCCGGCGGGTGCAACCCGCCGCGGCGAATTCAGCCGCCGACCGGGCCGTTCCCGTCGGCCGTGATGACCAGAAGCGAGGGTCTTGGCGGGATATTGTCGTCGAAATCGGGCCAGCGCGTGGCCGGATCGGCGAAGCTCGAGCGGCGTTCGAAGCCGGCGAAATTGACGGTTCCGTCTGCGGCGGGGTGCTGCACGGCGAGAAAGAGGGCCGATGCGTCGGGCGTGAACACAGGACCGCAGACTTCGGCGCCGACGGGTGCGCGGAAGATCTGGCGCGCGACGCCGCGCTTGTCGCCGGCGGTCGCGAGCGCATAAAGCCCGTCGGCCGTGCCCGATGCCGTGTGCCAGCCCGAGCCCTGATCGGTGGCAACCCAGAGGCGACCGCGCGCATCGATCGCGACATTGTCCGGACAGGCAAACCAGCCGTCGGCCGACGTTTCCTCGTTCCATGCCGCGCCGATTGCCGGGAAAGCCGGGTCGCCGCATTTGACCAGCAATGTCCAGGTGAAGGTTTCCGAGGCGTGATCGCCGTCATCGGGCGTCAGTTCGACGATCTGGCCCCAGAGATTGCCGGCGCGCGGATTGACGCCGTCAACCTTGTCGGCCGTGCGCTCCCGGGCATTGGTCAGCGCGGCATAGACCTTGCCCGTCACCGGATGCGGTTCGACATCCTCCGGCCGGTCGAGCGGCGTCGCGCCCAGAATGTCGCCGGCGCGGCGCGCCTCGATCACGACATCGGCCTGAGAGGCAAAGCCGTTGCTCGCGTCGAGACCGTTCGTTCCGTGAACCAGCGGCAGCCAGCGCCCGGTGCCGTCGTCGTCGAAGCGGGCGACATGGAGAATGCCTTCATCGAGCAATCCGGCGTTTGCAGCGCGATCCTCGAAATTCACCCTGTCGCGGCTGACGAATTTGTACATGTATTCGAATTGCTGATCGTCGCCCGAATAGACGGCGAGGCGTCCATCCTTCGTCAGGGCGTTCTCGCAACCCTCATGCTTGAAGCGGCCCAGCGCCGTGCGCTTGACCGGCGTCGAAGCCGGATCGAAGGGATCGACCTCGACGATCCAGCCATAGCGATTGGGCTCGCGCGGTTCGGCCGACAGGTTGAAACGCTTGTAGTAGGCGCCCCAGGGATAGGCGCGGCCGGCCGGCAGGCCGATGCGCGCATGGTTTGCCGCTTCGGCCGGATCGTCGGGCGTGCCGATGAAGTAGAAATTGAAATTCTCCTCCGACATCAGCCATGTGCCCCAGGGCGTGATGCCGCCGGCACAATTGTTGACGGTGCCCATCACCGTGCGGCCCTGGGGGTCTTCGGACGTCTGCAGACGCGGATGACCGGCGGCGGGGCCTGAAATGTCCATCGGCGTGGTCAGTGGCGTGATGCGGCGGTTGAAGGCGCTGTCGCGCACGACGTTCCATTTTCCATCCTTGCCGCGGCCGATCTCGACGACGGTGCCGCCATGTGCGGCCATCGAGATTTCGACAATCTCCCTGGTGAAAAGTTCGAGCGGGTTCTGTCCCGGCGCCGGCACCATACCCGGATGCATCAGATCGTCATTGGTGTATTCGTGCTGGATGCAGAGCAGGCCGCGATCGCTGGCACCCGATCCCCAGGGCAGGGGCACGAAACCGATATAGTCGTTGTTGTAGCCGAATTGCTGCAACTGCCGTTCGGCACTCTGGTTCAGCGGATCGAATTCCGGTGCGCCGGGCAACACCGGGTCGCCCCAGCGCAGCAGGATGTCGGCGGTATGACCGCCCGCCACATGATGCGTTTCATCGACGCCGTGCGGCACTTCCTCGAAGCCGAAGATGTCGTCGGGCGCGAAATCGGGTTGAGCATCGCTGCAGGCCGCCAGCGGCAGCGTGCTGGCCGACGCGAGCAGCGCAGCCTTGCCGATCCCCTTCAGCACGTCGCGGCGCGCGAGGCGGCGCTTCCAGATTTCGTCAAGCGTCGGCGCCATGGCGCGTGCCACCGGCCGGTTTTCGGCCGCGTCCATCGCTTCGCCGATCCCGGCCGTCTCCCGCTCTTTCCGTTGCGTCATCCGTCCTGTCTCCATCCGGCGCTGCGGACCGACGATAGGGGCGGCCCTTGACGTGCGAATGACACCCCATTTGCCGCGCGCTTCGCAAGTCTCGTTTCCGGGCGCCGGCCGTGGCATAGTCCGGACACTGCAATCGAATGACGGGGAGATCTGTTCATGGCCATCTACGCCATTGGCGAGGCAAAGCCGGTTCTGCCGCCGGAAGGCGAATACTGGATCGCACCCGATGCGCAGGTGATGGGCAATGTGAAGCTGGCCCGGAACGCCAGTGTCTGGTTCGGCGCCGTGCTGCGCGGCGACAACGAGCTCATCAGCATCGGCGAAAATTCCAACGTGCAGGACGGTTCGGTGCTGCATACCGATCCCGGTTCGCCGCTGACCATCGAACGCGACGTGACGATCGGCCATCTGGTGATGCTGCATGGCTGCAGCATCGGCGCCGGCAGTCTGGTCGGCATCGGCAGCATCATCCTCAACAACACACGGATCGGAAAGGGCTGCCTGATCGGCGCCAACACGCTGATCGCCGAGGGCAAGGAGATTCCGGACTATTCGATGGTGCTCGGCGCGCCGGGCAAGGTCATCCGCACGCTCGACAAGGAAACAGCCGAGGCGCTCCGGCTGTCTTCCGATCATTATGTGCAGAACTGGAAGCGCTATGCGGCCGGCCTGAAGCGCCTCGACTGATGCGCGCCGCCGCGCTCCTCGCCGCGCTGCTGACCGGGCTGACGCTTTTCGCCTGTGTGCCGCCGGCGCGCGCCGGAAGCGCCCTCACCATCGAAACGGCGGCAGGGGCGACGCATCGTTTCACGGTCGAGCTTGCCGTCAGCCCTGCGGAAATCCAGCGCGGGCTGATGTTCCGCGAAAGCCTCGCCGACGATGCCGGCATGCTCTTCTTCTATCAGCAATGCCGGCTGGCGCAATTCTGGATGAAGAACACGCTGATCCCGCTCGACATGATCTTCATCGAGGCGGACGGGCGGATCGCCCGGATCACGGCCATGGCCGAACCGCAGTCGCTCGAGATCCGCGCTTCCGGCGTGCCGGTCAATGGCGTGCTCGAGATTGCCGGGGGGCGGGCGGCGGCGCTCGGCATCGCGCCCGGCGATCATGTCCGGCACCCGTTGTTCGGCGCCGACGGAGCGGCTGTTTGCGGCGAGGCGAATGGGCTAAGCTCGGGCCAACCATAATCCGGACAGGGAGAGACCGATGAGCCAGGCCAGACAGGCGCCCGAAGCGGCGGATGAAGTTCTTTACGAGGTTGCCGACCATATCGCGACCATCACGCTCAATGCGCCGGAGCGGATGAACACGATCTCCGGGCTGATGCTGAACCAGCTGACCGAGCGGCTGCTGCAGGCCGATCGCGACCCGGAGGTGCGCTGCGTGATCCTGACCGGCGCCGGCCGGGCCTTCTGCGCCGGCCTCGATCTTCGGCCGCAGGCTTCGGGCAATCTCTCCATCGGCCAGAGCGGCGGCGTCACCTCGACGTCGCTCGATCTCAGCTACACGCCGCCCACCGTGCTGCATGCGATGGAGACGCCGACCGTCTGCGCCGTCAATGGCGGGGCGGCGGGCTACGGCATGGACACCGCGCTGGGTTGCGACATCCGGGTGATGGCCAAGTCGGCCAAGTTCGCCGCCGCCTTCTGCAAGCGGGGGCTGCTGCCGGAATCGGGCGGCACCTGGATCCTGCCGCGGCTGATCGGCTGGTCGAAGGCGGCCGAGCTGATCTTCACTGGCCGCACGCTCTCGGCCGAGCAGAGCGTCGAATGGGGGCTTGCCTCCGAAGTCGTTGCCGATGCCGAGCTGATGCCGCGGGCGCGCGCCCTGGCCGCCGAGATCGCCGGCAATGCGCCCCTTGCCGTGCGCGCCGCCAAGCGGATGATGCGCATGGGGCTCAACGAGCCGTTCCCGGAGCATGTGCATCACGTCTATCTGCAATTGCTGCCGTTGATGCGGACCGACGACATCAAGGAAGGCATGACCGCCTATATCGAGAAACGCGAGCCGCGCTTCACCGGGCGATAGGTGCGGCCGGGCCGGGAAGGGCGCAAGGACAGCAGATGCGGAGGCTTGCCGTGCGGCGCGCGGCATTGGCGGCGAGGCTGGTTGCGGCGGTGGCGCTCTGCGTGCTGCTGCTGCCGGCGCATGGCCGGGCGGCCGTCTTCACCGGTGGCTATGACGGCATTGGCGACGCGGCCGGCATGGCGCTGACGCTGCAGCAGGCCGGGACCCGCGTTGTCGGACGGCTGACGACGCCGGGCGGCAGCACCTACACGATCAATGGCGAGCGGGCGGCGGTCGATACCGGCGAGGTGCAGGGTGTGCTGCGCCTGTCGGGGGCGACGGCCGATGCGGCGCTGTTCCATATCGAGGAACGCCCGCTCGGGCTGCAGCTGCTGTTCATCCCGACCCGGCCCGACGGCACGCCGGACATTGCGGCCTCGCGGGAATTCTCGTTCCTGAAGCGCGGCGTCCGGCCGGCGGTGCCGGCGCAGCCCGAAAGCCGCTTCGCGCCGGCGCCGGGCGATGGCGCGGTCGACCTCATCACCTTCATCGACCGGTTCCGGCGCTGGGACCCGCGCGACACGGCCCGGCTCTATGCCGCGCTCGACGATCGCAGCCGCGGGCTGATCCTGCTCTACGATCATGCGACGGCGGAACTGATGTGGCGTCTCTGTCAGGCGGCGCCGGTGGCGGGGTCGCCGGCGGCCGCACGGCTTGCCGAGATGATGGAACGCCAGCAGAGCGACTGCGCGGCCTATCTGCCGCTGGTCGGCGCAGCGCAGCAGAGCAGCGTCTTTCCCGAATTCCTGCGGCGGGCGCAGTTCCAGTTCGAAATCGTGCGCGCCACGGCGCTGTGCGACCGCGGCGAGACGCCGGCGGCCAAATGCGCCGATGTCAGTGCACTCGGGGCGCCGCTGATCCTGCGCTGGCGCCGCGCCGCCGCGATCATGACCGAGATCGCGCGGGCCGGCGGCGTGACGATCGCGCCGGTCGAGGCCGAAAGCGCGACCGAGGCGCCGGATCAATCCGGAACGGCACCGGCCGCCGGAGCGGCCGCGCCGCACGGCCTGCCGCTGTCGCGGCCCGACGCCGCGGGGCCGACCGATTTTGCGCCCGATATTTCAATCCGCGTCGGGCCGCTGCACCGGGCGCCGCTGCCACTGCCGCGGCCCGGTTCCTGACGCCGCTCAGGCGACCTCGACCAGCTGGATCTCGAAGGTCAGATCCTGGCCGGCTAGCGGATGGTTGGCGTCGAGCCGCACGGTGTCGCCGGTGACTTCGGTGATGACCAGCGCGATCTCGCGGCCGTCATTGCCGCTGGCGGTCAGCTGCATGCCGGGCTGCGGTTCGAGGCCCTGCGGCAGTTCCGAGCGCGGCACATCCTGCACCAGGCGCGGGTCGTGTTCGCCATAGGCTTCGCCGGCAGGGATCGTCAGCTTCTTGCTGTCGCCCGGTTCCATGCCGAGAACGGCATTCTCGAAGCCGGCGATCACCATGCGCCCGCCGACCGCGAACTCGATCGGTTCGCCGCCGCGGCTCGTGTCGAACACGGTGCCGTCGTTCAGTGAGCCCGTGTAGTGCACACGCACCGTGTTGCCGTTTGCTGCTGCCATTGTTCTGCCCTTGCGTTTCGATGATTGGAAATCGGCGAAAAAGAAAGGGGCTCTCAAGCGAATGCCTGAAAGCCCCAATGATCGAAAGCCTAGCATCGGCGATCGCGTTTGGCCACCTTGCGGCGCCGCGCAATGCCCTGCGTCAGTAGGTGCGGCGCCAGACGCGGCGGATTTTTGCGTCGACTTCGGGACCCATCGAACTCCAGGCCGTGCGGTCGCGCGTCGTGTCGGCAATGAACATCGTGTCGGTCTTGCCGATATGCACGCTGAGATCGTTGAGCAGGCCCGGCGCGGTTCCGTCGGTGTTGACGCACCAGACATTGGGCGCAAGCTTGTAGGCAGGCCCGAGCGACATGATCGCCTCTTCGAGCGGTCCGGCGAAGCGGGTCTTGACGTCGAGCACGATCAGGAAATTGGCGGTGTCGGGCTGCGCGCGGCGGTCGATCTGGCCCTTGCCCGGACCATAGGGCTGGCGGCGCTGCCCGGCGGGCGCGGTGGCTGCGGCATCGGGCTGCGGCGTCGCCGGTTCGATGGGTTCTGCAGGTTCGGCGGGGGTGCGGGCTTCGGGTTCGGCGGCCGGCCTGTCGGCCGATACCGGATCGGGCTGCGGCGCGGCATCGGGCTCGGGCTCGGGCGTGCTGCCGAACAGCACGGCGAAGGCCGGCAGATCGCCCGCCGCGCGCCATGTACCGGCGCCGGCCGGCGTGCCTTCGGGCGCCACCAGGCTGTGCGGCGCCACGCGGCCCTCGGCGGCATAGGCCGTCATCGCCGCGAAACTGTAGGGCCCGTAGACGCGGTCGCCATATTTCAGCACCCAGCGCAGCTCGGCGGGGTCGGCGTCGGCCGGGTGGACTGCGGAAATTTCGTTCGGTTGTGCCATGATCTCGGTTTCATACGGGGTACAAGGCGCCATGCGCGCCGCTTCGGACATTCATGTTTACGGTGTTTTGGTTACCGCAACGTCAACAAACCGGCGCTTGCCGCCTCGCGGCGGTCGGGGCAAAGTCGCGGCAACGTGCGGGAAACGCACATTCACATCACCGGGAAACGTCATGACCGAATTCTGCACCGCCGAGCGCGACGGCCATCTGCTGATCGTCACCATCAACCGTCCCGAGCGCATGAATGCGCTGCATCCGCCGGCCAATTTCGAACTGGAAGGCATCTTCAACGATTTCGCCGCCGATCCCGATCTGTGGGTTGCGATCATCACCGGCGCGGGCGATCGCGCCTTCAGCGCCGGCAACGACCTGCGCTGGCAGGCCGAGGGCAACAAGCTCGAAGTGCCGGCGACGGGCTTTGCCGGGCTGACCGCGCGGTTCGATCTCGCCAAGCCGGTCATTGCCGCGGTCAATGGCGTGGCGATGGGCGGCGGTTTCGAGATCGCGCTGGCCTGCGACCTGATCATTGCCTCCGACAATGCGAAGTTCGCCCTGCCGGAGCCGAAGGTCGGTCTCGCGGCACTGGCGGGCGGTCTGCACCGGCTGCCGCGCCAGATCGGCGTCAAGCAGGCCATGGGGATGATCCTGACCGGCCGCCAGGTGCCGGCGGCGGAGGGCAAGGAACTCGGTTTCGTCAACGAGGTGGTGCCGGCGGCCGAGCTGATGGCGGCGGCGAAGCGCTGGGCCGGCCTGATCATGGAATGCTCGCCGATGTCGATCCGCGCCTCCAAGGAGTCGGTCTACAAGGGCCTCGACATCGCCAATCTCAACGAGGCGGTGACGGCGAAATATCCGGCGGTCAACGCTCTCTTCAAGAGCGAGGATCTGATCGAGGGCCCGCGCGCCTTCGCCGAAAAGCGCAAGCCGAACTGGACAGGCAAATAGGCGCCGCAAAAAAAGAACCGGCCCTGCTGCGGGGGGAGCAGCAGAGCCGGCCTCGACATGACCGGCCCCGGATGGGGGGCAAAGGGGACCGGTCGGCAGGTCAGTTGAGAGCGAGCGCGGCTGTCGGTTCCTCCTTCAACGCTTCGCGGCTCGCTGTCTGGCCTTCGGCGATGCCCGGACGCAGATCGGCGGGCATGTTCCTCTCAAGGGCGGCCAGGAACGGTGCGGTTTCGCCCAGCGGCGGAAAGTCGGTCTGCGCGATGCTGCGGAACGTCTTCTGGTCGAGATTGACCCAGACGAACGGCCGCTCGCGCGATTGCCGCTTGATCCACTGATAGGGCGCGTCGTTCCAGGCGACGATCTCCCAGTTCTTGTTGTCGAGCACGAATTCGCCACGGTCGGTTTTCACCAGCAGCACCGCATGGCCGTCGCCGTTCCATTCGCGGACCACGGCAAGCAGCAGCTGGTCGGGCGACCATCCCCGTTCGATCAGCAGCTTGCGTTTCAGCAGCGCAAGGTCCTCGCAGTCGCCGCCGCGTTCGTCGGCGATCGCCCACCATTCGGCGCGCTGGTAGAGCACCATGTCGTCGACCTGCGGGATCGTCCGGTTGACCCAGTCGTTGACCTCGGCCAGTTCCGCCCAGCGCGCGGGCGTCAGTTCCATTTTCTGCGGCGCGTCGGTGCCGCCGGCGCATTCATCCGGGTTGCGGATGCAGAAGCCGATATAGCCGTAAGGGGGCGGCGCCTGCTGACCGGTCGGCATCGCGGCGGCAACGCGATATTCGCGCGGGCCGTCATTGTTGAAGAAGCCGATGCTTCCCACGCGGTCCGGCGCCTGGCAGCTGGCAAGCGCCAGTGCGAGACCCGTCGTCAGAAGAAGATTTTTACGCCACGACATCTTGCCACCCCGATCGCTTACGAACCCGGCCTGATGGGCTCATGAGCGCAGGATGGCAGCGAGGCATTGGCGCGCGTTTAAATACGGGAATCGCATTTGAAACGAATTCGCGGCGAGTTTGAATCGCCTTTGGATAAAATTTGAATCAATCGAATTTTAGTCAAATGCCGTCGATCGGGCGGCGCCGGAAATGCCTTTGTTTACAGGTCTTTCCGCCCCGTCGGCGGGTCGGGACGGCGCGCGTTGGCGGCCTTGCGGCGCGCGGGCCGGACTTGTTTCGCGTCCGGCATTTTTCAGAAAATTTTTCCGCCGGACGCCTTTCAGCCGCTGCGGGCGCCGTCGAAGCTGCCGGAATCGGCCGCCAGCGTGTCGCGGATATGGGCAATCGTCGCCGCGCGTTCCTTGCGCTTGGTATTGGCGAAGGCAGGCTGGGCCAGCGCGGCCAGCGCCGCGGCGCGGGCCCGGGCGATCTCGATCAGCGCGTCGGGCGCCACTGTTTCGTCGAGATAGCCGACCGCCACCGCCTCGGCGGGCCCGTAGGTGCGGGCCTGTGTGACGGCCTCCGTGAAACGGTTGCGCGCCAGCCGGTCGCGGGCCAGTTCGATGCCGAAAACCGGCATGGTCATGCCGATGGCGACTTCCGGCAGGCCGATCTTGAAGGCGCCGTCGACGCCGATCCGGGCATCGCCCGCCAGCAGCAGCAAGCCGCCGGCGGCCAGTGCATGGCCGCTGCAGGCCATGACGACGGGCAGGGGATATTCATAGAGCCGCATCAGCAGTTCGGCGCCGGCGCTGACCAGCCTGCGGACGTTTTCGGGCCCCGATGCCATCACCTCGAGGTCGAAGCCGGCGCAGAAACGCTTTTCGCGGCCGGCGATCAGCACGGCCTTCGCGGATTTTTCGGCTGTGTCGAGGGCGGCGTTGATCGCATCGATCATGGCATGGCCCAGCGCATTGGCCTTGCCGTCATCCATGGCGAGGGTGGCGATGTCGCTGTCGAGCGAATAGGCGAGAATGGACGTGCTCACGGGCGGCTCCCTTGTTGTCGGGAACCAGTCTAGCGCGATGACGGCGCAAAAGCCGAGACGGGATCAGCCCCGAAATCAGCCAAAGGGGCGCGAAAGGGCGCTGGCGCGTTCGGGGATATTGGTGAACTGGATGCCGATGCCTGCCTCGGTATGGCGCACCACGCGGCCGGTCATGCGGCCGATCGAGACATCGGTGCCGATCGGCGGGCGCGGATCGACGGCCACCTGGGCGCCGCCCAGCGACATGTCGACGATGCGGCAGGGCATGGTGGTGCCGTCGCCCATGGTCAGTACCGAGCTTTCCTCGAGGCCGGCCTCGCCCGGCGCATAGCGGGCAAAGCTGCGCCGCGCCGAAACCTCGATCTTTTCGCCGCGCGCCAGTGCTTCCAGACGCTGGGCCAGACGCTCGCGGCGCGGGCCGCTGATCGCCGTCTCGATGGCGAAACCGCCTTCGAAGGTCCGCACGACCTTGCCTTCGAAGCGGCCGAATTCGTCGAGATAGACAATGACCGGATCGCCGACTTCGACCGCGATGTCGGTCCTGAGCGCGATGCCGCCCAGCGACATGTCGCGAAGCGAGCAGGTATGTTCGCCGCCATCGGGCGCCAGGAAGCGGCCCTTGGCTTCGAAGGCCACCCGCTGGTGCTTGCGCCGCTCGTCATGCTCGATTTCGTCGGATTGCATCTGTACCCGGCCCGGATTGTCGATGAATCGGTCCCGTGCTCCTGGCACCGGCCTTTCCGGGCAAAGAATAGCCCCGTCACGGTTAATGAATTTTTACCGCAGGCACACACTGAAACCAATATTTTTCTCGTTCCGGCAAGGGCTTGCCGGAATGCCGCACAAATTGACGCTTGCGTCAGCTTCGCTGATTCCCGACAATCGCCGTCAAATTCCGATCAATCAGGGAATCGGGGCCAGAGGCGGCCGGAGCCGGGCATGGCGGACCTTGCGGTCCCGCGTGGCGCTGCGTCTGGCAAATCAAATTCAACGGGCAGGAACAGTCTCATGAGCGATTTCGATTTCATCATCATCGGTGCCGGCAGCGCGGGCTGCGTGCTGGCCAACCGCTTGTCCGAAAATCCGGCCAACAAGGTGCTGCTGCTGGAGGCGGGGTCGAAAGACAAGAACTTCATGATCCACATGCCCGCCGGCGTCGGCAAGCTGATCGGCACCGACATGGCCAACTGGTACTACTACACCGAAGGCCAGCCTTTCCTGAACAACCGCAAGCTCTTCTGGCCGCGCGGCAAGGTGCTGGGCGGTTCGTCCTCCATCAACGGCATGATCTATATTCGCGGCCATGCGCGCGACTACGACATGTGGCGTCAGCTCGGCCTCGAGGGCTGGGGTTTCTCGGACGTGCTGCCTTATTTCCGCCGCGCCGAAGGCAACGAGAACGGCAACAGCGCCTTCCATGGCGGCGACGGTCCGCTCGGCGTCTCCAATCCGCGCAAGACCAACGTGCTGTTCGATGCCTTTGTCGAGGCCGGCAAACAGGCCGGTCATCCCTACACGGACGACTTCAACGGCCCGCAGCAGGAAGGCGTCGGTCCTTACCAGCTCACCATCAAGAACGGCCAGCGTTGCAGCGCCGCCAAGGGCTATCTGACGCCGGTGCTCGACCGTCCCAACCTCACCGTCGAGGTCGAGGCGCTGACGTCGCGCATTCTCTTCGACGGCAAGAAGGCCGTCGGCGTCGAATACACGCAGAAGGGCGAGACGAAGGTCGCGCGCGCGGCCCGCGAAATCGTGCTTTCGGGCGGCGCCGTCAATTCACCGCAGGTGCTGCAGCTTTCGGGCATCGGCAAGGGCGACTATCTGCGCAAGTTCGGCATCGATGTCGTCGCCGATCTGCCCGGCGTCGGCCAGAACCTGCAGGATCATCTCGACTGCGTCGTGCTCAATGAATGCACGCAGCCGATCACGCTGCACAGCCAGGTCAGCAACCCGCTGAAGCAGATCATGACCGGCATGCAGTACACGTTCCTGAAATCGGGGCTGGCCACGTCGAACGGGCTCGAGTCCGGCGGCTTCCTGAAGACGCGGCCGGAGCTTGAAATTCCCGACATCCAGCTTCACTTCGTGGCCGCGATGATGCGCGACCATGCGCGCGTCAAGTCCGACCGTCACGGCTTCACCGTTCACATCTGTCAGTTGCGTCCCGAAAGCCGCGGCTATGTCGCGCTGAAGTCGCTCGATCCGGCCGATCATGCGCTGATCCAGCCCAACTATCTGGCCTCCGAGACCGACCGCAAGGTGATGCGCGACGGCGTCAGGATGGTGCGCAACATCATTGCGCAGCGCGCGATGGACCCCTATCGCGGGCCCGAATTCT
Organism: uncultured Parvibaculum sp.; assembly: GCF_963975745.1. Taxonomy (NCBI): domain Bacteria; kingdom Pseudomonadati; phylum Pseudomonadota; class Alphaproteobacteria; order Hyphomicrobiales; family Parvibaculaceae; genus Parvibaculum; species uncultured Parvibaculum sp. The sequence goes on from NZ_CAXBIB010000015.1 coordinate 22,166, forward strand.
GGCCGGGTGCCGACAAGCAGTCGGATGCCGAGATCGATGCCTGGATCCGCGAGACCGCCGAGACGATCTATCACCCGGTCGGCACGGCCAAGATGGGTAACGATCCGATGGCGGTGGTCGACACGAAGTGCCGCGTGCACGGGCTGCAGGGCCTGCGCGTCGTCGATGCCTCGGTGATGCCGACGCTGGTCGGCGGCAACACCAATGCGCCGACCATCATGATCGCGGAAAAGATTTCCGACGACATGCTGGGCAAGGCGCCGCTGCCGGCCGAAAACGTCACCATTGCCGAAGACCGGGTCGGCCACGCCGCCTGATCCGGGCTTGCCCGATTGCAGGAAAGCCGGTGTCTTTCGACACCGGCTTTTCTGTGTGTGACGTCTCTCTTGCTGCCCTCCACAGGCGGCGGGCCGACGTTCAGCCGTGCTCTTCCTGATTGCCCAGCGGCGATTTCACCAGCCGCAGATAGGAGCGCTCGCCGCGCAGCGGGGCGCCTTGCGGGGCGCGCTTGCCGATATGGGCGACCGCGACGGGTGGCTTTTCGTTGACAAGACGGCGGGCGGCGATCTGGGCGGCCGGCGCGCGTTTGGGCATGCGTTCGGGGTCGAGGCGGCGCAGGCGGTCGATCCATTGCCGCGCCAGCAGGCGGTCGCCGACCCAGGACTGGCGGTCGACCGGTACGGCCGCACCGAGGACGCGCGTCAGCGAACCGTCTTCATGCAGCAGCGGCAGCAGCACCATCTCGAAGGTCGCTTCGCGCCCGTCGGTGGTCGCGGCGGTATATTCGACGACCGCGACGCCGGCATTGGCGGTCACGTCCTCGAGCGCGTCCTTGATGGTCTCGGCGCAATCGTCGCCCCACATCGAAATCATGTTGTGGCCGCGAAACTCCATCCCGTAGACGTTGCACAGGCCGGTGCCGGCCAGGCGGAAACGGTAGGTGTCTCGGTCCTTGCGTTCGAGGATGAAGACATAGGGCAGGACGGCGCGCATGTCGCCGGGTTCGATCTCGCTGCGCCGCGGTGCCGGGCGGCCGGCGCGGATCGCGTTCCAGTAGTCGAACAGCGCTTGTGTGGTCTTGTGCTTCATCGCCCTCATCCCTCGCCTCGGCGTTGTCTCCGCCCGGCGGGGGATACCCCCTGATGCCCGGCCGGATACTAGCTCATTCGAAACGGGTCGTCCCGTTTCAGGTCTCGCCGTCTCGATCCGGTCCCTTGCGGCCGTTCCGTACCGATCCGGTACGGGATGACGGGCCATGCGGGGCGGACAGGCGAGAGGGAGCAGAAACCGTGCCAGACGTTAATGCCCGGCCGCCGCCGCCAGGTGCAGCGCCGCCGATGGCCAGATTATTCTTTTTAAAACAATGGGATAGGAGAAAGATGCCGACGTCTTGCGGTGCCTCATTGGTTAATGTGGCGCCCGTTCTGTGCCGGATCCGGAAGGCCGGGCGCTTGCAACGGGGCGAGGGGCGGGCTGTGCGGCGGCCTTGGGACGTCCGGCACGGCTTCTGCATTGTACTGAGCGAGTACGGGTTTGAGACGCAGGCCAACGAGCCCCCCGAGGGCCGGGAGTGTCAGAATGAAGAAGCAGATGAAGTTTACCCTTTCCAGCCGCGGGCTGGGCGCGAGCGGCCTGGCGCTGGCCGCCGCCCTGTTCTACGCCTCGATGGGCGCGGCGCCCGCCTTGTCCGGCAGCTGCGACAGCGGTTGCGGCGGCTACACGCCGCCCAAGCCTGATTACGGGTCGATCTACAACAAGAACTACAACAAGAATTACAATCAGAACTACAACAAGAATTACAACAAGAACTACAACCAGAACACCAACACCAATACGAACACCAACACCAACACCAATACGAATACCAACACCAACAACGTCAATGTCGAGGTTCACGTCAATGCCTCGGCACAGGCCAGCGCCACGGCGACGGCGATCGCCAATGCCAATGCAGCGTCCGACAGCGCCTCGCAGTCGATGGACCGCGGCAGCGCGGTGGCGATCGGCAATGGCAGCGGCGGCGGCTTCGGCGGTGGCGGTGGCGGCTACTTCGTGGCCGCGGCACCGGCGGCACCGATGGGTGCGCTCAATGTCATCGTGCGCGAGAAGCATGTGACAAAGCCGGTCAAGGCGATCTGCGTCAGCGCCAAGGGGCTTGAAGAAGCCGCGCGCATGAGCTCGGCCGCTACCGAAGTGACGCCCGGCCAGGATGTCGAACTCTTCCATTGCGTCGCCGGCGACATGCTGGTGGCCACGATCGGCCGCATGGCCGGCGCCGACGGCAAGACGCCCGACTATCTCGGCGGCTATGTCATCGAATGCCGTCCGGGCGAGGCGCTGCGTCACGGTTCCAACGGCATGCTGGCCTGCGTGCCGCAGCAGAAGCCGTCGATGAGCCGCATCCCGCAGGCGACCCGCATGGCCTATGCCGAAGTGCTGATCCGCAAGAGCAGCCGCCACGAGCAGGTCTCGTCCAGCGATGCCGGCGGTGGCTTCTTCACCGGCGGAGTCGGCTACTGACCTTTCCGGTCATTTGATCCGTATCCTGAACGGGGAGGGCGCGAGTCCTCCCCGTTTTGTCTGCACTCGCCGTTTCACCTGCGACACTTGCGCATCGTGCCTGCGGCATCGGCGTATATTGACGTATTGACGGCACGGGCATCATATCGATGACAGCAGTTGAATTTTGCACGGTGCATCGAAGATGCGGGCGGGGCGGGGCATATTACTTCTGGTTCTGACGGCGGGGCTTGCGGGCAGCGCTCTGGCGCAGCATCACGGGCCGATACCGGCGCCGCCGGTTCCGAAGCAGCCGACCGCGCCGGTTCAGCAGCAACTGCAACAGAAACAGATCGAGCGGAGCCGGCCGGACGGATTTGCGCGTCCGACGGTGGCGTCGCCTGAAGCAAGACAGGAGCGGGCCGGCAGAGGCATGCCGCCGCTCTGGCCGGCGGGCTATCACGAGCGGGGCACGGCGGTGCATGCGCTCAATGAGTTGATGAAGCAGCAGACCGGCGACACCAAGCCCACCTATCTGTCCGTGACCGCGACCAATGGCGCTTTCCTCGCCACCAAAAAATATACCGGTGCGCTGGGCGATAAATGGGAAGTCACCTACTGGGTCTCACCCGGAGATCTCGGGATCGACTATCCGCAGAATGCGGATGGATGGTCGGCAGAGTGGGACAACTCCAGCGGCAAGCTGGGCTGGCCTTATGACGACGCCGGTCGAGGGGTGGGAACGCTCGACCTGACGGTCGAACAGCCGCAGCCGCCGGCGCCAGAGCCCGTACGCGAGCCGGTACGCAAGCCAGTGCGCCAGCAGGAAGACTATTCGCATCTTCCGCCGGAAGAGATTCCCCTCAACCTGCGCGAGCATCTCGGTCTTGAATTGCCGGCCCACGATCCGGCCGCAGTCGATTACTCGAAGGGGCTTGCCATGCGCGACGAGGAGCGTGCGGCGGCAACGCGAAATCTTGCGCATGGGATTGCCAATATCGGCCTTGAGGCCGGCATCTTCATCGGGTCGACCGCGTTTCCGGTGGCCGGGGCGATCCTGGGCGGCAGCCGCGGCTTCTTCAACGCCTATATTGCGGCTCTTGAAAGCGGTGCTACCGAAACCGAGGCCATGTTGCGCGGGTTCGGGGCGGCGGGCGTCAATGTTTCGATCAATCTGACCGGCGGCAAGCTGGCGGAGGCACTGAAAAGTAATCCGCTTCTGGCGCAGTCGCTCGGTCAGATGACGCAGCGCGTCAAGGTGCTGGTCGCCATGAACATCGATGCGGCATCGAACCTGATCGGCAATTTTGCCGAAAGCGGGCTTTATGCGCTGGGGGAGATCGCTGGCGAACCGCGTCCCGACGCGTGGCGGTACGAACAGCCGTTCCCGCCCGGCCAGCAATATCAGCTCGAAAGGTGAGACCGGGCATGGCCATGAACAGATCCGTTTTCCTGCCCTTCGTTTCGCTGCTGACCGTCCTTGTGGCGCTGGCCGGCGGCGCGCTGGCGCAGACTGCGAGCCCGTCCGCCGTCGATTATGGTCGATTTCAGTCCGACGCCGTGGTCGACGAAGCGACGCTGCCGGAAGACGTTCGTGTCGCGATCCGCACGGCGGCCCTGCTCGCCAGGGGCGTGCGTGACGAGCGCGCCTTGCGGCCGGTCACGTTCGAACGCGGCGTCATGGCCTCGCTGGCGAAGCCGACGACAACCCTGCCGGACTTCAGTGCCGATCGTTTCGGCCTGTCGGCAATTCTGGAGCCGGCGGGTGGCAAGCAGGGGCGCAAGCTTGTCGGGACGCTCCGTTTCGTCGAGGAGGCCGGGCGGGCGGCACTGGAAGGCTTCACGATCGACTACGGGTTCACGGCCGATGCGATGACAATACGCCGGATGTCGCTCTACACGGTCATGCCGGAAAGCCCGCGCTGGATGCTCTACCTCGTGCCGAAAGCGCGCGCTTCGATGGCGGACTGGCAGACGTTCCAGACCTGGGGCGAGGCGATGGCGGCCATGAGCGAACTTGCGGTGGCGCCGGACGAGGTCCGCGGTGCCGACTGCTGGGTCGTTCTGTTCGCGCTCGACCGCCTGCCGCCGAACGGTCAGGCGCAGGCGATGTTTGATGGGCGCACCCTCACAATCACGTCGCGTGATTTTGCCGGCTGGCCGGTGCTCTTTGCCGAGGCGCGACCGCCGGCAAAAGGGCAATCGGTGTTGAAGATTCGTTACGGTCCGCGGCCGCCGGCCTCGGGGGCAAGTGCAGAGCGGGAGTTTCGTTTCTAGGGTATCGTCAGGACCGGGTCGCACGCATTGCGTGTCCGGGTATGGCCGAACGGGTCAATATCGCTTTTAGGGAGCTGGGAGTGGCTGAAATGTTGAAGAGGATCTTGAAGGTTGGCGCCGGCGCGGTGTCGGTGTCTCTGTTGGCCGGGACGGCTGCGTTCGCGGCGCCGCCGCCGCATCATGGTGTCGACGAGTTCACGCCGACACAGGATGCGGTCGGGTCGAAGCTGCAGGACGTACAGCAGCAGCAGCGCGATCAGACCCTGCGGTCCTTCTTCGACCGCCTGAATCTCCGGCGCAGCGGGCGCGGCGCCATGAATACCGCCGATATCGGCACGACCGGTCTTTCCGCCGGCGATGCAGCGCTGACCGAAGCGCTCAGCGCCTGGCTTTCGGTCAACTACAACAATGCCGAAAACGATTTCCCGGGCATCGCCTATGATGCCGATACCTATGGCGTTTCTGTCGGTCTCGACTACAAGGTCAGCGACACGGTGAATGTCGGTGCCTTCCTGTCCTATTCGAATATCGACACCGAAACGCCGTTCAACGGCGGCGGATCGGACACCGATTCCTTCTCGGTCGGGCCCTATGTCTCGGTCGCGCTGAGCGATATTTTCTCGGTGGATGCGACGGTTGGCTACACCTTCAGCCAGATTGACAATCGCCGTCTGGTTCTGGGTGTCCCCGTCACGGGCGAGCAGGATGCCTCGACCTGGTTCGGTGCGGTCAATCTCTCGGCGACCAAATGGCTGGACAACAATGTCGGTCTGACCGGCCGCGTCGGCTACAGCTATTCGCACAGCGAGAACGATGCCTATATCGACAGCACGGCAACGCCGGTTGCCAAGACCGAATCCGATCTCGGCCAGTTACAGGTGGCGGGTCGCGTCAGCTACTATACCGACGGCATGCTGCCCTATATCGGCCTGACCTATGTGCATGACGTCGAGCGCGAGCGCATCATCGCGGCGCCGCTGCCCTCCGACGACCGCGACGAGTTCATCGCCAATGCCGGCGTGAGCTTCTTCGGCGAGGGGCCGATCTCGGGCGGTATCGACGTCAGCTACAATTTCGGCCGCGACGACACCGACGGCCTGGGCGTCGGCGCCAATATCAGCTTCACGTTCTGATTGGCGGCAATCTGGAGCGGGGCGGGGAGGACGGAAGTCCTCCCCGTTTCCGTTCGGACGATCGGGTGGCGTGCGGCGCTCAGTCCCGCAAGGCCTTGTAGAACACCGTCGTCGGACAAGGCGTGCCGTCCGGCATCAGGGCGTAGTCCGGGATCTCGCCGACGCGTTGCCAGCCGCCGCGCACATAGAGGCGGTCGGCATCGCTCCCCGTCACCGTGTCGAGCACCAGCAATTTCTTTTGCGCCTTGCGGGCTTCGGCCTCGGCGGCTGCCAGCAGCGCATCGCCAAGGCCCCGCCGCCGCGCGCGGCGATGCACCAGCATCTTGGCGACATCGGCGCGATGCGGCTGGTTTTCGGGGCCGGCCCAGATCACCTGGACCGTGCCGGCGATCCCGTCATCGGCCTCGGCGACGAGCACCGCGCGTTCGCCGCGCGCCGTGCTTGCCGCCACGTCGCGCCAGAAGGCGTCGGCCTTGTCGCGCGTCATCGGCCACATGAAGCTCACCGAAGCGCCGCCTTCCACGCAGTCGATCAGCACGTCGGAGAGGCCCGCGATTTCGCGCGGGCCGATCCTGTCGAGACGTCTGATGCGGATGCCTTCGGTCATGCTCCCCTCCAGCCGGCGCGGGTCCGCGGCGGCGACGATCATATGGCGCGGCAACGGAAAAGCGAACGGGGAGAGGCTGTGCACCTCTCCCCTTGTTGTTATGCGGACACTTTTTCCTGCATCCCTTCCAGCGCGTCGCCGACGGCCGCACGCCAGTCTTGCGGCGTCACCTCGTTGACCGGGTGTTTGCCGTCCGGCGCGGCACTCGAAATCACGACGTCGGGCGTCAGCGTCCGCAGCAGTTCAAGGCTCGATCTCAGTTTCGCGGCGTCGCTGAAGGGCAGAAGCCCCGCCTGCCAGCGGCCATTGCTGTCCATGAAGAGCGTGTCGCCGGTGAAGAGATAGGTCTTGCCGTGCGGTGAGCGCACCAGATAGCAGGTGCTGCCCCGCGTGTGGCCGGGGGTCGGGATGATCTCGATATTGCCGAGATGAGTCTCGCGCGCGTCGAAGGTGCGATCCGGCGCGACGGCCTTGCCGACTTCCTGCTTCTCCGCGCCGTGACTGACGAGTTCGGAGCCGAACTTCTCCTTGATTTCGGCGAGTGCCGGGCCGACTTCGTCCTGGTGGCTCAGATACTGACGGCGAAGGCCGCCCAGTTCCGCGATGCGCCGATGCTCGGCGGTATGGCCGGAACTGTAGAACAGCACATTGCCGTCCTCGCGTGTCAGCAGGAAAGCATGGGTGACCAGCGATGGCGCCTCCGCGACGGGCTGTTCCGGCGCCGTCTGCCACAAGTCGGGATAGATCTGTTTCATTGCGTGCTCCTTTTTACGCATCGAACGAGGGAGCCTGTGTTATAAAACCTCAACTAAACTTGAGGTAAAGGATAAATCGGCATGGCGCGAGCGGCGAAAAAGGAACCCGGTCAATTGCTCAGCGTCGGCGAAGTGGCGGCACGCGCGGGTGTCGCCGTGTCGACGCTGCATTTCTATGAGAGCAAGGGGCTGATCGAGAGCCTGCGCTCCGCCGGCAATCAGCGGCGCTATGCGCGCGGCGTGTTGCGCCATGTCGCCGTCATCAAGGCGGCACAGCGTCTCGGTATTCCGCTCGCCCAGATTGCCGAGGCGTTGCGGTCGCTGCCGGAAGGGCGGACGCCGACCGCCGCCGACTGGAAAAGACTGTCGGCAAGCTGGAAGGCCGAACTCGACGAGCGCATCGCGGGTCTGGTCGCGCTGCGCGATCATCTGGATGGCTGTATTGGCTGCGGCTGCCTTTCGGTCGCCGCCTGTCCGCTGCGCAATCCGGACGACGTCCTGTCGAAACAGGGGCCGGGCGCGCATCTGCTGCGCCGGGACTAAGGCTCTGTCTGCGCTGGGCGCGGGGGTAGCTCTCGCCTGTCCCGGATGCTCGCCCGAAGACGGGAAGCGTGAAGCCGCGGGAATCGGCACAGACGAGAGCCATGCGAACGGTGGAGGGAACCGTTCGCCGTTTTGCCGTTGCTTACTCGACGCGTTCCCAGGTCTGGGTGCGGCTCATCATGCCGCGCGATCCCTTGACGTCGAGCTTCTGTCCGCCGTCCGCCAGGGCGATGCTGGCCTTGGCGGTGCCACCGGTTGCCGGCCGGAGGATCGTGCCGCCGCCCCAGCCGCCGCTTTCGGGCTTGAGGTCCCACAGGATCACCATGCCGACAAGCGGCTGATTCTTCCGTGTACCCTCGCATTTCGCACAGTTCGTTTCGGTGGCGCCGGCCAGCAGTTCGACGACCGTGCCTTCGAGCGTGCCGCCCGTTTCGGCGATCTCGACGATCGTGTTGGGGGCGCCGGTGTCGGGATGGAAGGTACGCCACTTGCCGATGGGCGATGAGGTGTCGGCGGCCGCCGGCAGGGCCAGTGCCGCGGTCAGCAGCAGGGCGGTGCCGAAGCTTCGCATTGTCATGGTCATGTCTGTCTCCCGGTTGTCGGTCGCGTCACTCGATACGGTCCCAGGTCTGCGCCACGCGGAGCGGTCCGCGGCCGCTGATGATCTTGAGCGCCTTGCCGCCATTTTCGAGTTCGATCCGGGCGCCGTTGATCATGCCGGTGGCCGGGCGGAGAATGACGGCGTTCCAGCCGCCGCTGACCGGCGTGACGTCCCAGAGAATCACCATGCCGGCCAGCGGCTGGTTCTTGCGCTCGCCGACGCAGTTCCAGCAGACCGCATCGGCCGGTCCGTCCGCAAGTTCGGCGATCCGGCCTTCGAGTTCACCGTTCTTGTCGGCGATCTCGATGATCATGTGTGCGGCGCCGGTCTGTGGGTGGAGCATCCGCCACGTTCCGACGGGCGAATGGCTGTCGGCGGCTGCCGCCGGGACGGTCAGCGTCGCTGTGAGCAGCAGCGCGGCTGCGGTCGATCGAAATGCCATGTTCCGTACTCCGGTCATATAGTGACATTACGAGTGCCAATATATGCGCATCCGGCGAGTTTGCCAAGCCCTCACCGGCCGGTAGCGGACAGGTCAGTCCTGCTGTCTTGAAACGGGGACAAGTCGGCGGTGAAGCGGGAATAAATGGTACTTGTCCCCGCCCGGACCCCCGGGGACAAGTTGATTTGTGACAGTTTTTTGACAGTTCCGTGACAGAGGGGGGGTCTGCTGTCGATTCCGCTGTCGTTTCGGACAAAAAAAGGGGGAGGGCCAAGCCCTCCCCGAGTGATCTTCCGTGGGCGGAACGAAACCGTTTCGTGCCGCATCGGTTTGGCGGACAAGCTCCGCGCGGGCTCTCATCGTCTGACCGGAGGCCGACCAGGTGCAGACGGGATGAGGGGGGAAGCCGATGACACCGCGCTCGATTTTCGTTTCGGTGTCATCGGCAATCGGGGTTGAGACTTCAGTTCAGGCCGCCGCGCAGGCTGCCGCTTTCGAAGACCGGTTCGCTGTAATAGGCATACGGATCATTGTCGACGCTGGCAGCGCGGGCCGGGCGGGCCGCCGCGGCAGGTGCTTCGGCAACGCGCTGGCGGCTGGCGGCCGGCTGCACGGCTTGCGGATTGGCCTGGCGGTAGTCGATCTGGCCCATCGGATCCTTGTTGCCGGGGAAGCGCACGCAGTCGCTCGGATTGGCGCCGTAAAGCGGCACCAGCAGCTTCAGCACGGCGCGTTCGATGACCGAGCGCACGGCGAGCTGGATCGGCTCCTGGCCACCGCTGCCCGCGCCGATCGAGAACAGGTTGCCGCCGAAGAAGTCGAACACACCGGCGCGGATCTCGCGGCCGACGATCTGCTTCTGGTAGGAAACATAGTCGACGACTTCGAGCGTGCGGCTGTTCACCAGGCGCAGGTCGAGACCGATATTCATCACGAAGGCCGAGGCCGATGCATTGGCCGCCGCGCCCATGTCGCCGCCTTCGGCGAAGCCGGCATTGATGCCGCCCGAATGGATGTTGAAGTTGAGTTCGGTAATGCCGCCGACGAGGTAATAGTCGCTGCCGCGGATCTCGCCCGCATAGATCTTGCGGTAATCGTCTTCCGGGCCGCCGTCGCCGATCAACTTGTTGTTGGTGTATTTCAGTTCGAGCTCGGTGATCGCCGTGTCGTAGCGCTCGACCAGCGGCACGCCGGCCTTGCCGAGTGCCGACATCGCCATCAGCGAGGCGCCCTGCGTGATCTTCATGCCGGTGCCGTCGGCTTCCTGCTTGCCGGTGTAGTCGCGAATGTTGCCGACCGCGATGCGCGTCGCTGCGGCCGTGCCCGGAACATGGCCGGCCAGGCAACGCAGTGCGTTCGAATAGGGCGTTTCATTGGTGATGACCGGCGCGTTTCCGATCGGCGTCGCATAGCGGCCATCCGATCCGGCGTTTGCGCTGACGCAGCCGGTGAGGGCGAATGCCATGGCAAGGGCGCCCAACGTCCGCTTGGGCAGTCCCTTGTTCGTCGCGATCGACAGAGCCGTTGAAAACACTTTGGCCTCCTGATGGTCATCGGTCGTCCGGTTGGCGCTGGCGATCATTGTTTTTTGATTCTGCCGGCGCGCCGCCGACCGTTCGGTTGCCAAGGGGATTGCAACCGGTGTGCCAGCCGTTACGTTTCATTAAGACTTGCGAAAGAGTCGCGGTTTTCGGGCATTTTCGGCGCCCGGCCAGTTAATATCTCGCGGTTGGGCAATCATGTTGCCGCGGCCGGTCGGGTTTGCGTCCCGCCTGGAGACGTAAACAAGGCGTTAACGCCGTGCAGCATTGATACAATCGCCGCCCGTTCGAATGAATGCCGGTTGCGGGATCGCGTCATGCGGGTGAAACTCCGCGCGAATTTGTAAACCTTAACGACCAAGGAGCCGACGGTTTTGGCGACGCTCGAATTCTTCTTCGACTGCTCCAGCCCCTGGACCTATCTCGCCTTCAGCCGCATCGAGGCGCTGGCCGAGCGGACGGGAACGACGATCGACTGGCGGCCGATCCTGGTCGGCGGCGTCTTCAACGCGGTTAACGAAAGCGTCTACGAGGCGCGGGCCAATCCGCACCCGGTCAAGGGCCGCTATTACGTCAAGGACCTGGCCGACTGGGCGCGCTATTGCGGCATCGAGATCGGCCGCCCGCCGGTGTTCCCGGTCCGCTCGGTCGATGCAATGCGCGCTGCGATCGTGGCGCAGGACGCGGGCAAGCTGCCAGCTTTTGCCTGGGCGACTTTCCGCAGCTATTGGGGCGATCTCAAGGATATCAGCCAGCCGGATGTGCTGGCCGAAATCTGTGCCACGGTCGGGCTCGATTGGGAAACGGTCAGCAGCCGGATCAAGGAGAGCGACGTCAAGGACCGGTTGCGCGGCAATACCGAGGAACTGATCGCGCGTGGCGGTTTCGGATCGCCGACCATGTTCGTCAACAAGACCGACATGTATTTCGGCAATGACCGGTTGCCACTGGTCGAGGCGGCATTGACGCATGGCTGATCCGCGGATGGGCGAGGTTCAGCCCTTCAGGGAACCGCCGGCGTTCAATGCGCCGGGCGCCGTGCTGGCACTGCTGGCGGCCATTGTCGGCATTCATCTGCTGATCGAATGGCTGCCGTCCGAAGCACAGCGCGATGTGCTTTTTCTCTTTGCGCTGTTTCCTCTGCGCTATGCCGGCGGGGTGGAGGGCTTGCCGGGCGGGCTTGCCGCCGATTTCTTGACGCCCATCACCTATACATTTCTGCATGGGGGCTGGACACACCTGATCGTCAATTCGGTCTGGCTGCTCGCCTTCGGCGCGCCGATCGCCCGGCGTTTCGGCGCGGCGCGCTTCTTTGTCTTCTATTTCATCTGCGGTGCGGCCGGCGCGCTTCTTCATGTGGCGATCTATCCCGCCTCGCCGATACCGGTGGTCGGTGCGTCGGCTGCGATCTCGGGGTTGATGGGTGGCGCGGCCCGTTTCGTGTTTCTCGGTGACGGGCCGCTCGGCGCTCTCGGTGGGCAGGGGATCGGCGGCGCGCCGCGGCGCCGTGCCGGTATCCTCGCCTCGCTCACCGACAAGCGGACGCTGATCTTTGTCGGCGTCTGGATCGGCCTCAACTGGCTTTTCGGGGCGACGGCGCTCTCCGGCGCATTGGGCGTGACGGCACAAGTCGCCTGGGAAGCGCATCTCGGCGGCTTCCTGGCCGGTCTGCTGCTTTTCGGCCTGTTCGATCCGATCCGCTATTCGGCCTCGGGCGGTCCCGGCAATGTCGATTACGGCGAGTGGCTGGGCAAGGATCGCGAGGAATAGCGGCGGCAGTTGATTCTCGCGCTTCCGTAACCACATCAATAGCGTGGCCTTTGACGGGCGCAGATATTCAGGAGGAGACCCCCCATGAGCGACACATCAGCCCATTCGGAGCCGCATCCGGACACCTCGCAAGCCGATGGTGCGACGCCGGCATCCGGCCGCCGCGATTTGTGGATGCGGCTGCTTTATATGGTCGTGTTCTGGTTTCTCGGCAATGTCGCCTTCTCGGTCGCCATTTTTCTCGGCGCCGTGCAATTCGTCGTCATTCTTGTGACGGGTGAGAAGAACGAGGAGTTGCGCGCCTTCAGCCGCAATCTCGTGCAATATGTCTGGGAATGCCTTGCCTTCGTGATTTTCGCCCGCGAGGACAAGCCGTTTCCGCTCGGCAAGTTTCCGTCGGTCAGCGCCGACGGCTGAAGCCTTCGTATTTTGCCAGGCCCTTTGGCGTCAGCAGGCCGCGCAGGATGGCGCCGGCCGTGACGCCAAAGCGTCTTTCGGCGGCCTCGGCGCTCAGGTGAAAGCCCGCGAGTTCGAGGCTGCACAATCCGTGCACCGTCGCCCAGAGCGCGTCGGCGATGACAGCCGGATCGGCGTCGGCCGACATGCTGCCCTCCGCGATGCAGGCCTCGATCGCATCCAGCAGGTTCTGATATGACGGGTGGCGCGCGATGCTGCGTGCCGCCGGTTCGTTCGGCGCAGGTTCGTTGTGGCGCAGCGCGGCCGGAACCGGCAATGTCGCGCTGATCATCAGCGCATAGTAGGACGGGTTCTTCAGTGCGAAGTCGCGATAGGCACGCGAGAGATTGGCGAGCCAGAGGATCGGCTCGGGATCGCGGGGCACCGCCTGTTGTGCGGCCGCCAGGCGATCAAAGGCTTCCTCGAACAATGCCGTGATCAGACCTTCCTTGCCGCCAAAGGCCGTGTAGACCGCCATCGTCGAGGCGCCGACTTTCGTCGCCAGCTTGCGCAGCGAAATTGCATCCGGCCCGCCATGCATCAGCATCTCGCTCGCAGCGTCCAGCAGGGCGTCGCGTTGGGCGTTGCGGCGGTTTTCGGCGGAGCTCGATGTTGTTTCGGCGTTCATGCGTTTCTCTATCGGGCAGGCTTGACCTTCTGTCCAGCGCTAACTATAACACCACTATAACAGTGTTATAATTCTGGCATGCTGCCAGATCCGGGAGGAGCGCACAATGTCCAAGCCCTATCCGAACAATCCATTCCTGCAGGCCAATTTCGCGCCTGTGATGGCCGAGTGCGATGCGCCGGAGCTCGTCGTTCACGGCGAATTGCCGGCGACGCTTGCCGGTACGCTTTACCGCAACGGTCCCAATCCGATGTATCCGCCGAGCGGCCATCAGCATCACTGGTTTCTCGGTGAGGGCATGATCCACGCCGTTCATGTCGAGAACGGCAAGGCCAGCTATCGCAACCGCTGGGTGCGGACCGCGCAGTACGAGGCGCAACGCAAGGCGGGCGAGCGTCTGCTGTCCACTGCCTTTGGCGAGCCGCCACGGCCGGGCGGCGAACAGATCAAACACAATGTCGCCAACACCAATGTCGTCTGGCATGCCGGCAAGCTGCTGGCGCTGGACGAAGGCAGTTCACCTGTCGCGATGGATGGCGACACGCTGGAGACCAGCGGCCCATGGACCTTCGAAGGAAAATATCTGGGGCCGATGACGGCGCATCCGAAGTTCGATCCGAAAACCGGCGAGATGCTTTTCTTCGGCTACATGGCGGCGGGGCCGGGATCGCCCGACATTTCCTACCAGGTCGTCGATGCGTCCGGAAAGCTGACGCGCAGCGAGACCTTCAAGGCGCCCTATGCCAGCATGGTCCACGACTTCATCACGACCGACGAACATGTGATCTTTCCGATCTTTCCGGCGACGATCGATGTCGAGCGCATCATGAAGGGCGGGCCGGTGATCGCTTGGGATCCGGATGCCGGCACGCATATCGGCATCATGGCGCGCAATGCGGGCACCGATACAATCCGCTGGTTCAAGGGCGAGCCCTGTTATGTCTATCACCCGATGAACGCCTATACGACGCATGAAGGCGGGCGCACGCGCGTCGTTGCCGACATGATGAAGTACAGCCGCGTGCCGCTCTTCCCGAGCGCCGACGGCAAGAAGGCGCCGCCCAGCCTCAGCGACGAGCAAGGTCAGCTGGTGCGCTGGACGTTCGATCTCGACAGCAATTCGGACAGCTACAGCGAAGAAGCGCTAACGGATCTCGGCGGCGAGTTTCCGCGTCTCGACGAACGCTTCGCCGGACTCGGTTACCGGCACGGCTACTACGCGGCGACGAAACGTCCGCCCGAGCCGGGATCGTCGTTCGATACTTTCGTCCATATCGATCTGTCGAACGGCAAGCGGCGCGAATGGGAACCGGGTGCCGGCAAGTATGTGCATGAGCCGGTTTTCGTGCCGCGCAAGGAAGGCGCGGCAGAGGGCGACGGCTTCCTTGTGTCGCTGGTCTACGACACGGCGCGCAATCTCAGCGATTTCGTGGTGCTCGACACCGACGATCTTTCGAAGGGTCCGATCGCACGTGTCGAGATGCCGACGCGCGTGCCTTACGGCTTTCATGGCAACTGGCGGAATGCCAACTGAGGCGGTTTATCTCCGCTTTTGGCAGCGACTGTCATCGAACTGTCAAAAAAACTGTCACAAACTGGATCGGGGCGCTGACAGATGAGGTTTCGGAGGCGGGGATAAGTCGCACTTATCCCCGGCTTCGATATTGCGGCGCAAAAAATGCCCGCAAGTTATCCCCGGTCCAAAGACGGGTGCGGCATCCGAATCAGAAAACCGGTTCCTCGTAGACCGGCGCGCCGTCGATGCGCAGCTGCTTGATGGCGGGTGTGCCGTCCTTCCCGAGGGCGACATCGACGGTGAGCTTGCCGTCGTTGCGGATATTCTCGAGTTCGCGGCCTTCGCCTTCAGGAACGAAATAGCTCTCGATGCCGTAATCGACTCCGACCGTGCCGCAATTGGGGCAGGGGATGGAATCCCTTTCGGGAATGCCGGTGGGGCGGGTTTCACCGACGATGCTGTTGACCCGGCCGCGGATGACGAGGTGGCCCTCCTGCGGTTCGCGCGGCGCGCGCCAGATCGCGACCGCATCCCATGTTGCGCCATCCGGCGCGAGCTCGACGAAGATATCGTCGCCATATGCGAATTCATCGTCGCCGCCGAGTTCGGCGATGTGGAGACGCGAAATGTCGTAGTTGAGAATGACATAGTCGCCACGGAAGATGTCGCGCGGATCGACAGGCGCCGTCCTGAGCGTGACGACGTCTCCGGAGCGAAGCAGCGAGACGCGGTCCCAGACCATGGCGCCGAGAAAGAGCGACTGGCCGATCAGGAGGGCGATGACGGCGAGCGCGAAGCGGTTCATGCGGCCCCTCCTTCCGCCTGTCTTACAAGACGGCGGCGCATGCGCTCCATGATCAGGGCGCCGGCGATCAGCAGTACGCCTCCCAGCGCGAAGAAGAGCGCCGTGTCGAGCAGCGTGTTCAGGGTCTCGAAATAGAGGTAGAGGACTTCCGCGCCGAAGGCGACGAAGCCGAAATTGACCGCAAAGCGGGACTCGTGTGCCGTGCCGTAGGCAACAAGCCAGGCGGCGAGGGCGAGGAAGAGCGCCGCATAGACCCAGGGCACCAGCGCGGGCGCAGCGCTGTCGAGCGCGGGAAAGGCGAGCGAGGCTAGGGCGAGGGTGGCGATGCCGGCCGCGTGACGGAGCTCCAGCAGACCGCGTGCGACAGCGAGCGCCGCGAGGACGGCAACCAACCCGAGCATGGCAAGAAGCAGGGGTGCATAGAGGACGGCGTTTTCGCCGAGCACACGATCGGGGTTCAACTGCCAGGTCCAGAAGAGAACGAAGGCGATGACGATCGCATAGGCGCCGGCGGCGGTGGCGAAGCGCGGCGCGCGGCCCGCGAAGAAAAGGGCCGCAAGCCAAATGGCCAAGGCCTCGAGGAGATAGAACAGGATGAGCCACGCCGCGTCGACGCGAAAGCTCTCCGCGATGGCGGGCCCCCATATCGCCTGCCAGACGAAGCCGGCGATGAGCGCGAGATGGAAGCCCGGCAGCCATGACAGGCGAAGCGAAAGCGCAAAGGCTGCCGCCCATGGCAACCAGAAGGCCCAGTGAGGCGTCGTTTCTTCGAGACTGAGGGTGAAGCCCGTCCAGATCACCGCAAGGAGGATGCCGAGCGCCAGGGCCGGGCGGGAGGGGAGAAGCCAAGCGGCCGCGAGCGCGGCGATGCACCAGGCGAGCACGCCGCCCGGATCGTTGGTGACGATGTGATAGATCTGCGCGATCAGCATGATGCCGCCGCCGAACAGGCCGAGGCCGATCAGGACGGCGGCCTGCGCGAAGGCGGGATGGCCGCGCCGTTCAAGCGGGATTGCCGCGAGCCAGGCGACCCACATGCCGCCGAAGATCATGACGAGTTTGGCGAGCTTCGAAATCTCCGCCCAGTTGGCCGCGACGAAGCTCATCACCGCGAAACCGATCAGCACCGCGCCGAGGATGGCGAGGATGGCGGGCATGCGCCGGGCGGTGGGGCGCTCCTCCGCCGATTTCAGGATCGCTTCGGCATTGGCGGCCGTCACCCAGCCGCGCTCGATCCAGAGGTCGAGATCGCGCTTCAACCGGTTCAGATAGGCGCGTTGCCACATGGCGGGGAAGCCGGATTGCTGTTGCGGAGGGCCGAAGGAAGACTCGGAAAACGCACATTCTGTATGCGGGCAGTATCCGGGCGGCGGGCCGGCAAGTCAAAGCATCGGCCTTACGTCGCGGATTCCTTCCGTTTTTTCACATCGACTTGCCGGATGCGGCGGAATGTCGCATCATTCGGGCCGAGGCATTTGCCTGCGGTCGCGGCCTCGACGGCCGGACATGACAGGGAGGGTACGCCATGAATGTTGCTGCAATTCTCAAGGCCAAGGGCTCGGAGGTCGTGACGGTCGATCCGGCTACGACGCTGGGCGAGGTTACGACATTGCTCAGCGAGCGTCGCATTGGTGCCGTCGTGGTGCTGCAGGACCGCAAAGTCGTCGGCATCGTCTCGGAGCGCGATGTGGTCAAGACGATTGCGCGGATCGGCGCGTCGGCGCTGACGACGCCTGTCCGCGAGGCCATGACATCACGCATCATCACCTGCGGCCTCAACGATTCAATCGACGAGCTGATGGATTCGATGACCGCGGGACGTTTCCGTCATCTTCCGGTGATCGAGAATGGCGAACTGGCCGGGATCGTCTCGATCGGCGACGTGGTGAAGCACCGGATCGCCGAGACGGTGATGGAGACCGAAGCGCTGAAGCTCTACATCGCCAACGGCTGACGACGCTCCAAACACTCTCCTACCGCATCAGTTCGATCGTCTCATTGATTTGCGGAATCGCTTCTTCGGCTGCCTCTTCGCCGAGCCGGATCAGTTCGTCCGCATGGTCGAAGTCGAGCAGGCTCAGATGTCCGACTTTCGGTGCAATCATGACATCCGGCGGGTCGCCCGCCATGCGCATACGCGCCAGGCGGTCCTGCACGATGTTCAGCGAGGCGAGCATGACGCTCGCGATGCCGGGTTCGCGCCGCTTGCCGCCGATGACGCGGCGCATCAGTTCGCGCTCGGGCGAGCGCTTCCAGCGGAGATTGCCAAGGTGCTTGCGGATACGCTCGGCAACGGCGGGTGAAGCGGTGCCCTCCAGCATTTCTGTCTCCACCTCGGCTTCGGCCTCTTCTTCCTGCTCTTCCTCCATTCGCTCTTCCAGTTCACGAAAGATGTCGTCTTCGGGCATGATGGGTGCGGAAGTGCGGATGTAGCCGGGGAAGGCCGTTTCGTGCGCACGGCGGCGGGCGGCCGGATCGAAGGGATCGTTGTTCAGATTGACGGCGATGACGACACGAGCGCCGAGGGCGCGGGCGACCGAAACAGGCACCGGGTTCACGAGCGCACCGTCGATGAGCCAGCGGCCATCGACAGCGACGGGCGCGAAGACGCCGGGCAGCGCGTAGGAGGCCCGGATCGCCTGGATGAGGTTGCCGTGATGAAGCCAGAGTTCGTGACCGGTGGTGAGTTCGGTTGCGACGCTGACGAAGCGTCTTCCGAGATTCTCGATGTCGATGTCGGAAAGATGTTCCTGCATCAGTTCGGCGAGCTTGGCGTCACCGATGAGGCCGGAGGACCGGAAGCGGAAATCGAGAAGGGAGAGCATGCGCCGCCGGGTCAGCGAGCGCGCGAATTCTTCCAGCGGCGGGAGCTTGCCCGCCACGTGACAACCACCGACCAGCGCTCCGATGGACGTGCCGGAGATGATGTCGGCCTCGATGCCGGCGCGCGTCAGCGCGTTCAGGACGCCGATATGCGTCCATCCTCGCGCCACGCCGGCGCCCAGTGCGATGCCGATTTTCGGACGAGACATGCGAAGCTGCTTCATCAATTGCGACACTCAAGACAATGCAACAATGCCGCCCCGCTTGCCAGACGTCACGGCATCGGACGACACGGCGCCTTGTGTGGACGTCAAATGTGACGGAATTCGAGCGTCGCTCAGCCGTGACCGTGGGGGGAGAGCTTCGCAGCGCCAACAGGTTCGAGCTTGCCGGGCTCGCCTGCCGGCACGCGCCGGTAGAAACAGGAGCGGTAGCCGACATGGCAGCAGCCGCCATCGCCCGCGACGTCAACCTTCAGCCAGACCGTGTCCTGGTCGCAGTCGGTACGGAGTTCGACCACGGTCTGAATCTGGCCGGAGGTGTCACCCTTGTGCCAGAGCTCGCCCCGCGAACGGCTCCAGTACCAGGCCTCGCCGGTCTCGATGGTGCGGGCCAGCGCCTCGGCGTTCATCCATGCGACCATCAGAAGTTCGCCGGTCGTCGCGTCCGTCGTCACGGCGGTGATGAGGCCGTCGCGATCGAATTTCGGCGCGAAGGCCGTGCCTTCCTCGATTTCCTGGGCGGTGCCGCGCGGGGCGAAGGGGGATGTGCCTGTCATGACGTCGTTCCAGATTTCATTGGCCAGATTTCATCTGGCTGAATTGAAAAGGCCCCGCCATTCAGATGAAGGCGGGGCCTTTTGTCAAAGCACTTGGCTTGTAAGGCTCAATATCCGCGAATCATCTGCATGAAACGGGCTTCCATCCGCGGATCGTCGCGGAAGACGCCGGTGAACTGCGTGGTGATGGTGGCGACATCCGGCTTCTTGATGCCGCGCGTCGTCATGCATTGATGCTTCGCCTCGATCAGGATGGCGACGCCCTGGGGCTGCAGCGCGGCATTGATCGTGTCGGCGATCTGCGCGGTCATGGTTTCCTGCGTCTGCAGGCGGCGGGCGAAGATCTCGATGACACGGGCGAGCTTCGAAATGCCGACGACCTTCTTGGTCGGCACATAGGCGATATGCGCGCGGCCGAGGATGGCGACCATGTGATGCTCGCAATGCGACTCGATGTTGATGTCGCGCAGCATCACCATGTCGTTGTAACCCTCGACTTCCTCGAAGGTGCGGGTCAGTTCCTTGTAGGGGTCGACATTGTAGCCCTCGAAGAACTCTTCATAGGCTCGCACGACGCGGCCGGGCGTGTCGATCAGGCCTTCGCGATCGGGATTGTCGCCAGCCCAGGCGATAAGGGTGCGGACGGCCGCCTCGGCCTCCTCGCGGCTCGGCTTGGTGACCACTGCCAGGCGGTCGTCATCCGTCCGGGCGCGAAGCCCGTCAACTACAGCATTCATGTCCATTCGACCAATCTCGTTAGGGGTTTCCCGACCGTCTTCCCTCTACGCAGAGGGCGGGCTGCCGGTTCAAGTCACAGGCCGATTTCCTGAGGAAAGCTGCCTATTTTGCCCATCAAGCACGGGGTCTTATGCCATGCTGAAGTTGATGTGACATCGTCTCAACCATGCATATAGCCTTGCAGAAACGGCCTATCAAGGGTGGCCGAACACCGCAGCGGCGCAAAATGCAGGGGCCAGTGCCGGGTTATTGGTTAATTCTTAAAGGCTTGCCGGGCAGGATAGGGTCGCCTAATAAAGGCGACGAAACGCCGGGCAACCGGCATGCGATTCGCGGATTCCGGAGCTTTCAGGATCATGGTTCGCCTGACGACATGTTGTCGAACTTCGCCGACCACGGGTGGCACCACCACCCGTTGCGCGACCGGCTGCCCGGTCGCCTGAGGCCCGTCTTCGCGCGGGCCCGCCAAGCGAAGCCCCTGACGACGACATCAAGGCCCGATCCATGAACGCCCAACCCAACCGACACAAGCTTTCGCTCTACAACACGCTGACGCGCAAGAAGGAAGTCTTCGCGCCAGCCGATCCGAACCGCGTGACGATGTATGTCTGCGGTCCGACGGTCTACAATCACGCCCATATCGGCAATGCGCGGCCGGCCGTCGTGTTCGACGTGCTGGCGCGGCTTCTGCGGCGGCTCTACCCGCATCTCATCTATGCGCGCAACATCACCGATATCGAAGACAAGATCATCGCCGCCGCCAAGGCGCAGGGCGTCGAGATTTCGGTCGTGACCGAGAAATACGCGCAGATCTATCGCGACGACATGCGGGTGCTCGGCGTGCTGGCGCCCGACATCGAGCCAAAGGCGACGGAGAGCGTCGCCGAGATGATCTCGATGATGGAACGGCTGATCGAGGCGGGACACGCCTATGCGGCAGAGGGCCATGTCCTCTTCAATGTACCGAGTTTTGCCGACTATGGACGTCTGTCGGGACGCGAGCGCGACGACATGATCGCCGGGGCACGGGTCGAGGTGGCGCCCTACAAGAAGGATCCGGCCGATTTCGTGCTGTGGAAGCCTTCGACGCCCGATCAACCCGGCTGGGAGAGCCCCTGGGGCCGCGGGCGGCCGGGCTGGCACATCGAATGCTCGGCCATGATCGAAAAGCATCTGGGTCAGACGATCGACATTCACGGCGGCGGCATCGATCTGCAGTTCCCGCATCACGAGAACGAGCTGGCGCAATCGACCTGTGCGCATGGCGGCGCGGCGTTGGCGCGGGTCTGGCTGCATAACGGCTTCGTCAACATGGGCGCGGAGAAAATGTCGAAATCGCTCGGCAATGTGCTGCTGGTCCACGATCTCATCCAGCAAGCGCCCGGCGAGGCGATCCGGCTGGCCCTTCTGAACGGCCATTACCGCCAGCCGCTCGACTGGACCGATGAGGGGCTTGCCCAGGCCAAGCGCATGCTCGACCGGCTTTACGGCGCCTTGCGCGGTCTTGCCGATGTCAAGGCGGAGCCGACCAACGACGCGGCGCCGGACGAATTCATGGCGGCGCTGACCGACGATCTCAATACGCCCAAGGCGCTGGCGGTGCTGTTCGATCTGGCCAAGCAGGCCAATACGGCGACCGATCCGGGCACGCGGGCGCAACTCAAGGCGGCGCTGATCGGCGCCGGGCGGCTGATCGGGCTCCTCGAAATGACGCCCGAGGCCTGGTTTGCAGGGGCGGGGGCGGCTTCCCATATCGATGGGGAAGAGGTCGAGCGGCTGATCGCGGCGCGCAATGCCGCGCGCAAGGCCAAGGATTTCGCCGAAGCCGACCGGATTCGCGGCGCGCTTGCCGATATGGGCGTTGCCATCGAAGATGGTCCGCAAGGCACAAGCTGGAGAGTGGCGAGCTAGATGCTCAACGAGATCTACAACAAGCGCATTCTCGAACTCGCGGCGGATATTCCGTTCAGCGAGCGGCTCGACGCGCCCGACGCTTCGGCGACGGCGGTGTCGAAGCTTTGCGGTTCGAAGGTGACGGTGGACGTCAAGCTCGAGGGCGACAAGGTTGTCGCCTATGGCGCCGATGTGAAGGCCTGCGCGCTGGGACAGGCGTCGTCGTCGATCATGGCGCGGCATGTGATCGGCGCCAGTGCCGCCGAACTGCACGAAGTCGGCGCCGCGATGCGGGCGATGCTGAAAGAGGGCGCCGAGCCGCCGCGCGCGATTTGCGGCGGCAAGTGGAAGGACCTCGAAGTGCTGGAGCCGGTGCGCGATTACAAGGCGCGCCATGCCTCGACGTTGCTGGTATTCGATGCGGTGGAGGAGGCGGTCGAGACCGCGCTTGCCGCCCAACGGGGGAGTGGGACTGCCGCGCAGACCGGTACCGCCACTAGCACCGGCCCGGCCGCCTGAAACGCGCCGGGCCCGACCGCTCCCGCGCAACCCGCGCCCGGGCGGCTTTTCCCAAACGAATCAATCGGTCGCAGGCAATCGGGCGCCCATCGGCGCTTGGTTGTGCCTCCTGCGATTAAAAGCTAACAAGTGCGTGTCACAACGACGTGGTTTCCCATGCGGCGCGACCCTCTATCGCTCGCGATGCGCGGCCTGATCCGGTTCTATCAGTGGTTCATTTCGCCGCTGCTGGGGCCCTCCTGCCGGCATCTGCCGACCTGCTCGGACTACACGATGCAGGCGATCGAGCGGTATGGGGGGTGGCGCGGGTTCTGGCTGGGGCTGGCGCGGATCGCGCGGTGCCATCCTTACGGGAGCCACGGTTTCGACCCGGTGCCGGAGCGGCTGGATGACCAGCCCTTCTGGGCGCCGTGGCGATACGGGCGCTGGCGGATGCCGCCGGCGCCATCGGAATGCACGCACGGAACGCATTGAGAGAAAGACAATGATCAAGCTGAAACTTCCCGACGGTTCCGTCCGTGAACATGACAAACCGCTCGACGGGCTCGCCTTTGCCGAAAGCATTGCCAAGTCGCTGGCCAAGAAGGCGGTTGCGATCAAGCTCGACGGCGAGATGAAAGACCTGACGACGCTGATCGACCGCGATGCCGAAGTGGAAATCGTGACGCGCGAGACGCCCGACGGTGTCGACCTCCTGCGCCACGATGCCTCGCATGTGATGGCCGAAGCGGTGCAGGAGCTCTTTCCCGGCACGCAGGTGACGATCGGGCCGGTGATCGAGAACGGCTTCTATTACGACTTCGCCCGCGCTGAACCCTTCAAGGCCGAAGACCTCGAAAGGATCGAACAGCGGATGCGCGAGATCGTCGACCGCGACGAGAAGATCACGCGCGAAGTGTGGACGCGCGACGACGCTGTGGCGCATTTTAAAAAGATCGGCGAGCATTACAAGGCCGAGATCATTGCGAGCATTCCGGCGGGCGAGGATGTGTCGATCTACCGGCAGGGCAACTGGCTCGATCTCTGCCGCGGCCCGCACCTGCCGTCGACGGGCAAGCTCGGCAAGGCCTTCAAGCTGACCAAGCTGGCTGGTGCCTATTGGCGCGGCGACAGCCGCAACGAAATGCTGCAGCGGATCTACGGGACGTGCTGGGCCAACGACAACGACCTCAAGGCCTATCTCACGATGGTCGAGGAGGCCGAGCGCCGCGACCACCGCAAGATCGGCCGCGAGATGGAGTTGTTCCATCTGCAGGAAGAGGCGCAGGGCTCAGTGTTCTGGCACGCCAAGGGCTATCGCATCTGGCAGGCGCTGGAACAATATATCCGCCGCCGCATCGACGCGGCCGGCTATATGGAGGTCAAGACACCGCAGCTGCTCGACTCGAAATTCTGGGAGCAGTCGGGGCACTGGTCGAAGTTCCGCGAGAACATGTTCGTGGTGCCGGATGAAATTCCGTCGACGGAGGAAGATGCACCGGTGCTATCGGGCAAGGCCAAGCTGATGGCAATCAAGCCGATGAATTGCCCGGCGCATGTGCAGATCTTCAAGCAAGGCGTCAAATCCTATCGCGACCTGCCGCTCCGCATGGCCGAGTTCGGCTGCTGCCACCGCAACGAGCCGCATGGGGCGCTGCACGGGCTGATGCGCGTGCGGCAGATGACGCAGGACGATGCGCATATCTTCTGCCGCGAGGACCAGATCACGGCGGAGAGCGTCGCCTTCTGCGAGCTTCTGCTCAGCGTCTATCGCGATCTCGGCTTCGACGAGGTCAAGGTGCGGCTGGCGACGCGGCCGGATGTGCGGGCCGGCGAGGATGCGGTGTGGGACCGCGCCGAGAAGGGGCTTGCCGATGCGGTGGAGGCGGCCGGGCTCGACTATTCGGTGGCCCCGGGCGAGGGTGCGTTCTACGGGCCGAAGCTCGAGTTTCATCTGAAGGATGCGATCGGACGGACGTGGCAATGCGGCACGATCCAGCTCGATTTCGTGCTGCCGGAGCGGCTCGACGCCTCATACATCGGCGAGGACAGCGCGCGGCACCGGCCGGTGATGCTGCATCGGGCGATCCTCGGATCGATGGAACGCTTCATCGGCATCCTGATCGAGAATTACGAAGGCAAGTTCCCGCTCTGGCTGGCGCCGGTGCAGGCGGTGGTGACGACGATCACGTCGGACGCCGATCCTTATGCCGAAGAAATGCTGCAGGCGATGCGCGCGGCGGGGCTGCGCGCCGAGATCGATCTTCGTAACGAGAAGATCAATTACAAGGTGCGCGAGCATTCGGTGGCCAAGGTGCCGGCGATCTTCGTGGCCGGCCGCCGCGAGGCGGAGGAGCGCACCGTGTCGATTCGCCGGCTCGGCTCGCAGCAGCAGGAGACGCTGCCGCTCGACCAGGCGATCGCCGCGCTGGTGGCGGAAGCGACGCCGCCGGATTTGCGGTAGGTCTCTCCAAAAACAAAATGACGTCATGACCCGGTCCTCCATTGCAATAAAGGTGGGCGGGCCATGACGTTTTGGGTGGGGTGTCTGAAAATTCGGGCGATGCGATCACGGCAAGTTCAGCTGCCAGGAGACGCCGAAGCGGTCGCTGAGCCAAGTGAAGCGGCGGCTGAAGCCGTAATTGTCGAGCGGCATCATCACCGCGCCGCCTTCGCCGAGAATGGCGGCCAGTCTTTCGAGTTCCTCCTTCGTTTCGAGATCGACGAAGAAGGAGAAAGACGGCGTGAAGGTGAAGGCGTGCTTCGCCGGACTGTCGATGCACATGACCGTCTGGCCGGCCAGCGTGAAACTTGCGAGCTGCACCGTGCCTTCAGGGCCGGGTTCGCCCGGACCGTATTTGGCGATGCTGTCGATGCGGCTGCCGGGGAAGAGCGAGACATAGAGGCTCATCGCTTCCTCGGCGGCGCCTTCGAACATCAGGAAGGGACGGATCGTCGTGCCGGTCATTCGCCTGCCTTTCCGGTGTAGCGCTGGCGGTACTCATCCTCGATGCCGTCGAAGGCTTCCCAGAAGGGTGTCTTCACATTGCCTTCGAGTTGTTCCTCGAGCATCCGCAGATGGGTGTGCCAGCCGCCCGAGAAGTTGATCGCGTCGCTGACGCCGGAGACGCGGCGATGGGTGAGGACCAGGCGGACCTTCTCGCCTTCCGCCGTCAGTTCGATTTCGACGACCGAGCCCTTCGGGTCCATGTCGTCGTCCCAGGTGAAGCCGAGGCGGTGCGGCGGCTCATAGATCGTCACGACATGCTCGCTGTCGAAGGGACCTGCATATTTCTTGAAACGTTCGGGCGGCGTGGAGGGATGGGCGCCGAGCTTCGAGTTCTCGAAGACGACATCCATCTTGCCGCCGACGCGCGGTTCCATCGGGCCACCGGCGAACCATTTGCCGCGTAGCTCGGCGTCGGTCAGATATTTCCAGACGCGCTCGATTGGTCCCGGCAACAGGCGCTCGAAACGGACGGTCTGGTTGTCGATCAGTTGGCCGTAGGCCTTTGCATCCTTCATTGCTGCTTGTCCTTTTCGGCGGCTGCATTCAATGCATGTTCCAGTGCGTCGAGCTTCGGGCCCCAGAAGCGGCGGATGTTGGCGAGCCAGTTTTCCAGTCCTTCGAATCCCGACGGATCGAGCGAATATATGCGCCGCTGCGCGTCGACGCGCATGCGCACGAGATGCGCCGATTTCAGCACTTTCAGATGTTGCGAGACGGCCGGTGCGCTGATGTCGAAGCGGCGCGCAATCTCGCCGGCCGGCATTTCGCCAGCGCCGAGCATTTCGACGATCTGGCGGCGGGTGGGGTCGGCGAGGGCGGTGAAGCTTTCCATGGCTTCTAGTTTGCCAATATACTTAATTAAGTCAAGACGAAAATTAAAGATCGACGGGGTCTCCTGACAAAGGAGGGCGCCTTATGGTTAAACTCGGTGGCGAGGTGCTGAATTGGACGCCGGTGGAGCCTCCAGAATGAATTTTCGGAAATGGGTGCCGGGCGCGCTGGCCGCGGCCGGGCTGGTCTTCTGGGCAAGCGGGGCAGCGGCAGAGATCCATGCCTCGGGCGACACGGCCACCATGGCACCGGTTGCCAGCGGCGCCGAACATGTCGACCCGGCATTGACGGTGACGCCGGAAGCATTCCGCTGGCGCGTGACCCGGCTCGCCTGGACCGAAAGTGACGAACGCGCCTTCGGCGAATTCGTGGCCGCGATCGGCAACAGCAATTGCCGTACCTATGACGAATGCCTCAAAGGCCCGTGGAACATCTACCGGGCGAGCGATCCCAAAGGCATGTTCTTCTATGCCGATTGCGCCGATCTGCCCTATGCGCTCAGGGCCTATTTCGCCTGGAAGAACGGCTTGCCGTTTTCCTATGTCAGCGGCGTTGCGCCGGTCGGACAATCCCGGGACCTGCGCTATTCGCGCCACGGCAACTACGCGGTGCGCCGCAGCGATGTGGTGCCGCAGGCCGAAGGCGCGTTTCCGAATGCGCGGACGGCGCTCAATGCAATCAACAATGTGGTTTCGACGGCGATGTTCCGGTTTGCGCCCGAGCCGAGGCGCGGGGAGATTTTCGACTTCTATCCGGTCAAGCTGCAGAAGGAGAGCATCCGGCCCGGCACCGTGATCTACGATCCGAACGGGCATGTTGCGGTCGTCTACAGCGTCGATGACGACGGACGCATCCGCTTCATCGACACGCATCCCGACAATTCGCTGACGCGGGGCAGCTATGGCAAGCGCTTCGTGCGCGCCTCGCCGCCGATGGGGGCGGGCTTCAAGAACTGGCGGCCTATGAAGCTCGTGGGCGCGCAACAGGGCGCCGACGGCACCTGGCATGGTGGCCGTGTCGTGCTGGCCGGCGACGACGAGCTTGCCGACTGGTCGGACGAGCAGTTCTACGGCACCGAAAGTCCGCGTCCGGCGAGCTGGTCGGCGGCAGCCTTCGTCCATCAGGGCGAACGGCTCGACTATTACGACTATGTGCGGCAAGCGGTGGCCGGGCGCGACGTGACCTACGATCCGGTTGTCGAAACGCGGGCTATGGTGCGCGAGCTCTGCGACGATCTCTATTATCGCGCCATCTCGGTCGACATCGCGGTCAAGGCCGGGCTGCACCGGCGGGCACAACCGGCGCGATTGCCGGACAATATCTACGGCACCCATGGCGACTGGGAGACCTATTCCACGCCGTCGCGCGATGCGCGGCTGAAAGCCTCCTTTGCCGAGTTGCGCGATCAGGTGGTGCGCTTCGTGGCGATGGCCGAAGCCGGCGATGCAAAGCTCGATCATGCCGGCACAAACCTCGCCGGCGATCTGAAGCGGGCTTACCGGGAGGAAGCCGGCGCCTGCAGGGTTGCCTATGTCGCCAGCGACGGTTCGGAGCGGGTGCTGAGTTTCGACGAGGCCCGGCAGCGGGTCTTCGACTTTTCCTTCGATCCCCATCATTGTCCCGAGCTGCGTTGGGGCGCGCGTTCGGCCGAGGAGCTTGCGACTTGTCCCGACGGCGACGTCAAACGCGCCTGGTACGAAGCGCAGCAGCGGCTGCGCAACCAGACCGAGCGCACCTATGATGCGGCGATGGGATTTACCCTGGCCGATCTCCAGCGCGGCGTTGCGGGCAGCGGGTGGGACGCGCCGCCCGATACCGATGTCATGGGCGCGCTTCTCGCGACGGCCGGTCTGACCGAAGATGCGGTGCAGGCGGCGGAGGCCGTTTCGCCGGCGCTCCCCTGATCTAGAAACGATACCAGAGGGCGATGCGGAAGGCCGTGTCCTCGATGGTGCCCTGTCCGTCGATCAGGCGCTCCACGCCGGCTTCAAGCGCGGTTCCGGGACGGCTGTTTCCGGACAATTCGCAGACCACGGAGAGTGACAGCTTGCTGGCGCGGTAGGCCTTTTCGCTGGCGACCGGATCCAGTGCGGCGGTGTTGAGACTCTTCAAGAGAAGCATGGTGCCGGGCCGGGGCCGCGTGCCGAGGGTTATGTCGGCGCGTATCTCATCCGGCCGGCCGCTGTCCGTATGGGTCCATGCAATTTCATGGACGGCGAAGATGTCGCGTCCGAAGAGTTTCTCGTTGCGGGCGAGAACAAGGGCCAATTCGATGTCGACATCGCCGCGCTGGATCATGGCCGGATTGTCGCTGACATCTTCGAGATGCAGCGTGAGAAGAGGCTGCACCGAGAACAGCGTCTCTTCCCAGGTTCCGATCGCATATCGCGTACCGGACTTGATGCGGGCGAGGCCGATGTTCCTGAAACTTCCGACGCTGAGATCGGTCTTTTCGTTCACAAAGGCCAGTTCACCGATTGCCGTCAGGTTCTTCGTCAATCCGTATTCAGCGTAGACGGACAATTCGACTTTCCTGTAGCGATAGGGCGACGGCACCCCGGTGGCGGGGTCGATCCTGTCTTCGGTTCTCTCATTCGCCTGCATCCGCGACAATGTGGCGATGATCTCGCCGTCGCCCGGCGGCAGCGGCCAGCCGCCTGCGCCGGCATGGTCGGCCATCGGGAACAGGGCGATGGCACATGCCGCCCAGGCGAAATTTCGTTGGCTTCGCGGGTGTCCCTGCCGCAATCTTCCCCCTCCGTCATCCCGCCCGATGGTGATGCGTGGGCTTGTTTGTGTAAAGTGCCGGGCCTAACCAGAGGCTCCGATTGCCCTATTTCCGGCGCTGCCGCCAAAAAGAGGATCTGCCTTGCCCCGTTCCCAGGAAACCATCGACCTCTTGCTGACGCGGCGCTCGGCCAAGGCGCTGACCATGGTCGAGCCCGGTCCCGATGCGGCGGCGCTCGAGACGGTCCTGCGGATCGGGGCCCGGGTTCCCGATCACGGCAAGCTGGCGCCCTGGCGTTTCATCGTCTTCAGGGGCGAGGCGCGGCGTGCCTTCGGCGCGATACTGAGTGCGGTCTATACAAGGGTGCAACCGAATGCGGGCGACGATCAGCTCGAGTTCGAAGCCAATCGCTTTCTGCGGGCGCCGGTGGTGGTGGCGGTGATTTCGCGCGTGACTCCCGGGATCAAGATCCCCGAATGGGAGCAGGTTCTTTCGGCCGGCGCCGTCTGCCAGAACATGCTGGTCGCCGCGACGGCGCTTGGCTTCGGCGCGCAGTGGCTGACCGAATGGTATGCGTTCGATCCGGAGATCGGGCGGACGCTCGGCCTCGGCGAAAACGAGCGCGTCGCCGGTTTCATCTATCTCGGCAGCGAGAGCGTCGCCAAGGACGAGCGGCCTCGGCCGGTGCTTGCCGATATCGTCTCGGACTGGATGCCGGAGGCGCCGTGACCGGGCAGGGCGCGACAGGGGACGGGGCGTTGCTGGGCATCCTGTTCGACAAGGACGGTACGCTGTTCGAATATCACGGTACCTGGGGGCCGATCCTGGTCGAAGCCGCGCAGGTCGCAGCGCGCGGACGTCCGGGGCTGGTCCCGGCGATGCTGGAGGCGATCGGTTTCGATACGGCCACCGGCCGGATCGGGCCCGGCAGCATTGCAGGCGGCGGCGACACGCATGGTCTTGCCGATGCCTGGGGCGCGATCGCCGGCGGATGGGAGCGGGCGGCGCTGATCGCCGAAATGGACCGGTTGTTCGTGCGGCTTGCGCCGGAGCGGTCGCTGCCCGTCACCGACCTGCCGCTGTTCTTCGCCGGCATGAAGGAGCGAGGGCTTTCGCTCGGCATCGCCACCAACGATGTCGAGGCTTCCGCCCGCGCAACGCTGACGCGCTTCGGCATCGACGGCCTGGTCGATTTTGCGGCCGGCTATGACAGCGGTCATGGCGCAAAGCCGGGACCCGGCATGGCGCTCGCCTTCTGTTCGGCGCTCGGCCTGTCGCCCGACCGGATCGCCGTTGTGGGCGACAACAGTCACGATCTCGAGATGGGACGCCGCGCCGGTGCCGCGCTCAGAATCGGTGTGCTGACCGGCACCAGTGCGCGTGGCGACCTTGCGCCGCTCGCCGATCATGTGATCGACAGCATTGCCGACCTGCCGGCGCTGCTTGATGAAATCGCGCGCTAGCGATCCCAGATCGACCTGAAGTCGCGCTTGGCGCCCAGCAGGCGTTGCGCCGGCGTCTTCTTGTCGATGTGGCCGATCAGGTTGCGATAGGCGCCGAAGCCGCAAAGCTCCTGCAGGCGCGGTTCGAACGACTTCACAAGTTCGAGCGGAATGCCGAGCTGCTGGTTCTCCTGCTGGCGGATATAGCCGGCGCAATAGTTCATGGCGATGCCGACGCGGCGCTTGTCGGACTTGTTGGCGCCGCCGCCATGCCAGAGGCTGCCATGCCAGATCAGCACCGAGCCCTTCGGCATTTCGGCCGGAATGCTGTCATAGTGCTGACCATAGACCGGGGAATGGTCCCATTTGTGCGTGCCGGGGATAATCCGCGTCGCGCCATTCTCTTCGGTGAAGTCGGTCAGCGCCCACATCGAATTGCAGACGAAAGGGGCATGGGGCTTTGCCACCGGCATGGCCTGGTCGTCGGCATGGATCGGCTGTCCGGTTTCGCCCGGGTCGATCGAGATGGAAGACAGTGACGAGACGAGGCAGCCCTCGTCCAGCACGCCCTCGACGACCGGCAGCACACCGGCATGGACCGGAATGCGCTGGAAGACTGGTGCCAGCGCCAGCAGATTGTAGATCCGCACGGTCCGGTGGCCTTCGAAGGTGTTCTTCGCCGGCAGCACGTTCATCTCGCGCTCGAGACGCAGCAGGGTTGCGTTCAACTCGTCGACGAGTTCGGGTTCGAGCACATTTTCGACGATCGTGTATCCCTGCGCCTCGATCGCGGCGACGTGGCGGGCCTGGTCTTCCTGGTTCATGTTTCGCTTCCGGTCTGTCTTTTCTGTCTTGTCCGGCATGATACGCTTCCGGCTCCCGTCGTCCATATCCCGGAGCTCATCCGTTCATGTTCTACGATGCCGCGACAAACGATCACGGGCTCCGGCACGATCCCTTCAAGGCGCTGATCGTTCCTCGGCCGATCGGCTGGATTTCGACCCTGGGTCCCGATGGCGTGCTCAATCTGGCGCCCTACAGCTTTTTCAACGGTGTCTCGACCGACCCCCATATCGTGATGTTTGCCAGCGCCGGGCGAAAGGACAGCCAGCGCAATGCCGAGGCGACAGGCGAGTTCGTCTGCAATTTCGCAAGCTGGGACCAGCGCGAGGCGATGAATGCGAGTTCGGCGACAGTCGGTCCCGAGGTCGACGAGTTCGTATTGGCCGGGCTGGAAACCGAAGCATCGCAGCTGGTGAAGCCGCCGCGGGTCAAGGGATCGCCGGCGCATTTCGAATGTGTCTGGCTCAGGACCGTTCCGCTGGTCGCGCGCGACGGGCGACACAGCTATTACATGGTGCTGGGCGAAGTCGTCGGCATTCACATCGACGATCGTTATGTTGCAGACGGCATGGTCGATACCGCCGCCATGAAGCCCATCGCCCGCCTCGGTTATCACGATTATGCCGTGGTCGAGGAGGTCTTCACGCTCAGGCGACCGCGCTAGCCTTCAGTCGCGCCAGCTTGTCGGCTTGACGTCGAAGGCAAGGCTGATGCGCGGCGCATCGCCCGAAAAGGGCAGGGTCCGATGGAAGAGATAGGACGGGAAGAAAAAGGCATCTCCGGCACGCGGTTCGTAGAGTAGGGTCTGCGGCTCGAACTTCGCCTCGAACTCCGGCGGCGGATGACCGAACTCGATCCAGCCGTCATGCGTCTCGCCCTTGCCCATGGTCGGCGGGAGCGCCACGTAATAGACGCCGCTCATCCATCCGCCGACATGAATATGCGAATGCTGGTGACCGCCTTCCGAGAGTACCGTGCCCCACAGATCGAGCTGATAGGTTTGCGGAATCTGGCCGCGATAGGGGTGGCCGGGTTCGCGCTTGATGCTGTCGAAATGCGCATCGATGGCGGCGCGCAGGATCTTCTCGAAGGCGATGAAGGGTTCGCGCGGGTTGTCGAGCAACAAGCCTGTCTGTCCGCCCTTGCGCGTTGCCTTTCCTTGCGGTTCCCAGACAAGGGACGTGTCGTCCTGCAGGGCTGCTGCGAGCGCGGCATTGAATGCGGCCATGCTGTCATATCCCTCGGGCCGCGCCAGGGCGGTGCGTGTCACGAGCTTGCCCAGTTCGGCGCGGTAGCCGGCCGGCATTTCGCCGAATTCCTGCGCGCGCGCGAAAGGCAACCAGGCGGCGGCACGCCGCTCCGGTCCCATGCGCGCCAGCGTCCGTTCGAAAATCTCCGCCGCTTCGCGTGACCTTCCGAGGCGCAGCTGTGTCAGACCGAAGCTGACATAGGAGAGAACGTCCTGCGGGTTGAGCGCCACAGCCTTTTCATAGGCCGCCGACGCCGCTTCGATGTTGCCGCGTTTCTGCTCGGCATTGCCGAGATTGCCATAGGCCGCCGACAGATTCGGATCGCCGGCGATGGCCGTCTGGAATGCCTCGATCGCTTCATCGACGCGCTCCTGCCTCAGCAGGACCATGCCAAGCGATACTTGGTGAACCGGGCGTGGGTCGAATTCGATGGTGCGGCGATACTGGGTTTCGGCCTCGGCGAAGCGGTTGGCCCGCTGCAGAAGCTGTCCATAGGTCGCGGCAATGGCCGGGTGATCGGGGAAGACCTTGACCGCGGTTTCGTAATGGGTGAGCGCATCGCCCCAGCGCCGGCGCTGCTGGAACAGCCGGCCGAGATTGAGCCATGGCGTCGGCTCCATCGGCGACAATTGCAGCGCACGTTTCAGCAGCCGGTCGGCTTCGTCGAAGGCGCCCCGTTCTACAATGATCGAAGCGAGCAAGGTCAGCGTATCGCCGTCTTCGGGCGTCGCGGCCAGCATTTCGCGCGCCTTCTTCTCGGCGATCGCCCGTTTGCCCTGTTTCATCAGGTCGAGCACCTGCTGGTAGCGCTCGGGAATTTCGGGGACGGCGGGTGCTTCGTTGGCCAATTTGAATCCGATTTTCTCTGAAATATGGGCGATGTGGTCCTCAAACTGCACAGCCGGACCTTGGCCGTCAATGCTGGACCTTCCGGACAGAGGTGGCATAGTCGCGCGATGCGCCGAAACAACGCGATTCAGGCCCGATTAACGATATGAGTGCCGCACCCGCCGTCGCCTTTGCCGATGCCCTTCGTGTCTGGACGCGGATCGGGCTGCTCAGCTTCGGCGGTCCGGCCGGGCAGATCGCGCTGATGCACCGGATACTGGTCGAAGAAAAGAAGTGGCTCAGCGAGCCGCAGTTCCTTCACGCGCTCAACTTCTGCATGCTGCTACCGGGACCGGAGGCGCAGCAGCTGGCCACCTATGCAGGATGGCTGCTTCACGGCATCAAGGGCGGGCTTGCGGCGGGATTGATGTTCATTCTGCCGGGCGTTGCCGTGATGCTGGGGTTGAGCATCCTCTACGTCACCTTTGCCGATCTCGGCCTTGTCGAAGCTGTGTTCTTCGGCATCAAGGCCGCCGTGTTCGCGGTCGTCATCGAGGCGCTTGTCCGGATTTCGAAACGGATGCTGAAATCCGGCGCACTCTATGCTCTTGCGTTCGCGTCGTTCGCTGCGATCTTCTTTTTTGACGTGCCCTTTCCGCTGGTCGTCGGCGCGGCCGCCGTATTCGGGTTGATTGCGGCCCGGATGGCACCAGCGATTTTCGGTTCGTTGCTGGCAACGCCGGACGACGGCGGCGGTCAAGGAGCGACTGTGGCGCCGGCGCATACGCGGACTTCGGCGCGGCGCACCATCACCGTTGCTCTGGTTGGAGGCCTCGTGTGGCTCGGTCCGGTGACAGCGCTGGTCTTGGCGCTCGGGGCGGGACACGTGTTCGCGCAGCAGGCGGTCTTCTTCAGCAAGATGGCCGTCGTCACCTTCGGTGGGGCCTATGCGGTGCTCGCCTATGTGGCGCAGGAGGCGGTGCAGTTCTATGGCTGGCTCAATCCCGGTGAGATGCTGGACGGGCTCGGGCTTGCCGAGACGACGCCGGGTCCGCTCATTCTGGTGCTGCAGTTTGTCGGCTATCTCGCGGCCTATCGCGAAGCGGGCGGGCTCGATCCGGTGCTTGCCGGCATCATCGGCGCGCTGATCACGGTGTGGGTCACTTTCACTCCCTGTTTTCTCTGGATATTTCTCGGTGCGCCCTATGTCGAACGGTTGCGCAAGATCGTGCTGCTCAACGCTGCTTTCGCTGCCATCACGGCGGCCGTTGTCGGCGTCGTTCTCAACCTCGCGCTCTGGTTCGGTCTGCATGTGCTGTTCGGCACGGTCGACGAGGTGCGCGTTTCGGCGTTCCGGCTCTGGGTACCCGATCTCATAACGATCGACCTTTGGGCACTTTTCCTGAGCGTCGGTGCACTCGTCGCCATGCTGCGCTTCCATGTCGGCATGATGCCGGTGCTCGGCATTGCCGCCGTGCTCGGCGTTGCGATCAAGCTGCTATCATGAGCGGATAGCGGCCGCCCGGTCGATCAGACGTTGGGCCTGTTTCAGATGCGGGATATCCAGCATGACGCCGTCAAGCGCGACGACGCCGACATCGCCGGCCTTCTCGAATGCCTCGATCACAGCGCGGGCATGGGCTAGGTCGTCCTCGCTCGGGGTGAAGACCGCGTTGATGACCGGTATCTGACCGGGATGGATCGCGACCTTGCCGGTGAAGCCGTCGCGGACCGCCGCACGCGCTTCGGCTTCAAGGCCTTTCTCGTCTCTGAAGTCCTTGCAGATGCCATCGATCGGTGCGACGCCGGCGGCCACAGCGCCCAGCAGCGTCAGCGTGCGGGCGAGCTGGTAGGGACCAGTATAAACGCCGTTTTCGTCCTTGTTGTCGCGTGCCCCGAGGGCAGCAGCAAGATCTTCGGCGCCCCAGGTCAAGAAGGTCAGGCGTGGATGCGCACCGGCATAGGTGCCGAGTGCAAAGAGCGAGGCCGCCGTTTCCGTCGCGACACAGCCGATGCCGACATGTCCTTCGGGCGCGATGCCGGCATCGCGCTCAAGCATGTCGATGACCTGTCCGACCCTGTTTACGCATTCGCCCGAAAATGTCTTCGGAATCAGGATCATGTCCGGCCTTTCCGGGATCACGGCCTCGAGTTCCGCACGCCAGAAGAGCGTGTCGAGTGCGTTGATGCGGACGACGAGTTTCGGGCCATTGCGATCGGCCGATTTCAGATAATCCACGGCCGATTTTCGTGCCGCTTCCTTGTTGGATAGAGCAACAGAGTCCTCCAGGTCGAGGATCAGCGCATCGGCGCCGGAGCTTGCGCCCTTGGCCAGTTTGCGTTCGCTATCTGCCGGGACGAAGAGAAAAGACCTCATGTTTCACGCCTCTTCCGTGCCGCTGGCATGCATGTAGGCCTGTCTGATGCAGGAGGCCACTTCCTCGCCACGCTGGTTGAAGGCCTTGTGCTGGAAGGTCACGATGCCGGCGCCCGCGCGCGATTTCGAGCGGCGCTTGGCCATGACGGTCGTTTCCATTCTCAATGTGTCGCCCTGAAAGACGGGTTTCGGGAAGACCACATCGGTCATGCCGAGATTGGCAATCGTCGTCCCATGCGTCGTGTCATGCACCGAGATTCCGATCATCAGGCCAAGGGTAAAGAGGCTGTTGACCAGTGGTTTGCGAAACTCGGTTTCGGTCTCGGCATAGTGGTGGTCGAGATGCAGCGCGGCCGGGTTCATGGTCATGGTCGAGAAGAGCACGTTGTCCGTCTCGGTGACCGTGCGCCGAATGGCGTGCTTGAAGACCTGACCTTCCTTGAATTCCTCGTAGTAGAGTCCCGGCATCGTGCGTTCCTGTCCTGTTTTCGCGGACTGTCTCGCTGCCCGCCCTTGGGTTAGGTTATAGCGCCGTCGATCCAGAAAACGAAAAGCGCATAAGGGTAAGGGATGGATTTCAGGTTCAGCGAGGAGCAGCAGGCGATCCGCGACGCGGTGGGACGTGTCTGCACACGCTATGATGACGCCTACTGGCTGAAGCGCGACAAGGAGGGTGGCTTCCCGGACGATTTTGTGCGCGACATCGCGGGCGGCGGCTGGCTCGGGATCGCCATGCCGGAAGCCTATGGCGGCGCGGGCCTCGGCGTGACCGAGGCCGCAATCGTGGCACAGACCATTGCCGAATCCGGGGCGTGCCTCTCCGGCGCCTCGGCCATCCATATCAATCTTTTCGGGCCCATGCCCGTGGTGGTGTTCGGAACCGACGAACAGAAGCAGAAGAACCTGCCGCCGCTGATCAAGGGTGAGGACCGTTGCTGTTTCGGCGTGACGGAGCCCGATGCCGGGCTCAACACAACGGCAATCTCGACCAGGGCCGAGTGGGACGGCAAGGCCTATGTGGTGCATGGCCGCAAGATGTGGACCTCGACCGCGCAGACCGCCAACAAGATCCTGCTGCTGGCGCGGACGACGCCGAAGGAGCAATGCAAAAAGGCGACAGAAGGGCTGTCGCTCTTCTATACCGATCTCGACCGCGGCGGCGCGACGGAGGTGCGCGAGATCGAGAAAATGGGACGCAAGGCCGTCGATTCCAACGCGGTTTTCTTCGACGGATTGCGTGTGCCGAAGGAAGATCTGATCGGCGAGGAGGGCAAGGGCTTTCACTATCTGCTGCACGGGCTCAATCCCGAGCGGGTGCTGATCGGTGCCGAGGCGGTCGGTGTCGGGCGCATCGCGCTGAAGAAGGCGACCGATTATGCGCGGGAACGCGAGGTGTTCGGTCGGCCGATCGGGCAGAACCAGGCGATCCAGCATCCGCTGGCGCGGTGCTGGGCCGAGCTCGAGGCCGCGAACCTGATGGTGTTCAAGGCGGCGGCGCTTTACGACGCCGGCGAGAATTGCGGCGCGGAGGCCAATGCCGGCAAATATCTGGCTGCGGAGGCCGGCTTCCGGGCCTGCGAGACCGCGGTGATGACGCATGGCGGCATGGGTTATGCCCGGGAGTTCCATGTCGAGCGCTATATGCGCGAAATCATGATCGCGCGAATCGCGCCGGTCAGCCGCGAGTTGATCCTCAGTTTCATCGCCGAGCGGGTGCTTGACCTGCCGAAATCCTATTGAGGCGCCTCACATGGTCTTTGAACTTCATGAACGGCTGACGGCTGATTCGTATCGGGTCGCAGATCTGACGTTGTGCCGGGTGCTGCTGATGAACGACCGGCGGTTTCCCTGGCTTATCCTGGTGCCGCGACGCGAGGGCTTGCGCGATTTCGACGATGTGGCGGCGGCCGAGAAGGCGCATTTCCATTCCGAGATCGACCTGGCCTCGGCGGTGCTGCGGCAGGCGACCGCTGCCCACAAGATGAACGTGGCGGCGCTGGGCAACATGGTGCCGCAGCTCCATGTGCATGTCATCGCCCGCTTTTCCGGCGATGCGGCCTGGCCGTCGCCGGTCTGGGGTGTCGGGACAGCGGAGCCCTATGCCGAAACCGAGGCGGCGGCGCTGGCGGCGAAGCTGGCGCAGGCGCTTCACGGTTAACGATTGGTTTAAGACTCGGGTCCTAGTCTTCCGGCGAACGCAAGCGATTCATGCCGGAGCCGGACCCTTGTCCATCGCCCTTGTTGCCGATCCCTCGACTGCCACGCGGCAAGCTGCTGCCGAAATGCTTGAGAGCCTCGGCTTTCAGGTCGTGACGGCCGCTGCCGCCGCTGAAGCATTGTCGCTGACGGAAGAGCTCGCGCCCGATCTGGTGCTGGCCGATGCCCGGCTCGAAACAGCCGATGGGGCGCTGGCGATCGCCGCTATCCGCCGGATCTCAGATGCCTGTTTGATTCATCTTAGCGCCGATGGCGGCGCAGCAGGGGTGCGCGGGGCCATGGACGCCGGCGCGGACGATTATCTGGTGAGGCCTTTCGATATTTCGCTGCTGCGCTTCAAGCTGGCGCAGGCGCGGACAAGGCGGCGGCTACGGCCGCCGGAGGACAAGCCCCGGCTGGTGCAGGACAATTCGCGCAACGCGGCGCCGGTCCTGCGATTTCGGTCTGTTGGCCTTGCTGGTTAATGTGATTACCCGCTATCAGCCGGCAAGTCATTGACAATACTATATGTTGTTAATGGCCCTTGATATTGTATGGGGTGGCCTTGGTCACCTATATGTTGATGTTTCACGTTGAACAATTAACTCAATCGACTGATTTCGTTAATTATTTCTCGTTCTCGGAGCTCCAGCGCTTCAGGTAGTCCAGGCTGCCGATATAGGGCCTGAGGCCCAACAATCCTGCCGTTATTGCCAGCGTCAGCACGATGGCCGGCACGACGGCCAGCGAGTAACGCAGCATCATCTCATCGCCATAGACATAGTCGGTGACCAGCGCAATCGAGGTCGGTCCGAGGCCAAGGCCGATGATCGTGACGACGAAAATCAGCACGGCGGAGGCGAAGCCGCGCATCTGGTTGGGCATCAGCTCCTGCAGGGCCGACGGGCCGGCGCCGGTCGTGAAGGTGGCGAAGAAGGTCGAGGGACAGAGGAGCAGCAGGGCGATCCAGGGATCGTCGAGCAGCGGATAGGCGACCGTGAAGGGAAACGCGGCCAGGCCGGTGAAGGCGCAAACCATCATACGGCCGTTGCGGATGCCCTTGCCGGTCAGGAAATCGCCCATCCAGCCGCCGGCGATGACCCCGGAGGTGCCAAAAATCACGATGATGATGCCGTACCAGAAGCCGGCTTCGGGGTAGGACCAGCCATGGGTGCGGACGAAGAGGGTCGGAATCCAGGCCGCGACGCCATAGGCCATCATGGCCGAGAGCGCGTAGCAGAGATTGAGCGGCACCATGGTGCGCCAGTTTCTGCCCATGTACCCAAAGACTTCCGCGACAGGCACCTCGACCCGGCGGCTGATGCCGTCGGTACCGACCTCCTGCCTGACATGGCCGCGGCGATCAGGTTCGCGCAGCGTCCAGACCCAGAGCGCGACCAGAATGCCGGGCAGGCCGACAACAAAGAAGGTGATCTGCCAGGCAAAGACCTCGCCGAACAGCGGCAGGGTCATGCTGCCGCCTTCCGAGACCAGGGCGATGACCGCGGCGCCGATGATCAGTGCGAGTCCGGCCCCGATATAGACGCCCATGCCATAGACGCCGAGTGCGAAACCCAAGCGTTTCGGCGGAAAATAGTCGGCAATGATCGAATAGGCGGCTGGCGACAACGCCGCTTCGCCGACGCCGACGCCGGCGCGGAAGATGAAAAGCTGCCAGAAGCCGCGCGCGGTGCCGCAGAGCGCCGTCATCACGCTCCAGATGAAGACGCCAAGGGCGATGATATTGACGCGGTGATAGCGGTCGACCAGGCGCCCGATGGGCAGGCCGGCAACACAATAAAAGGCAGCGAAAGCAAAGCCTTGCAGCAGGCTCATCTGGGTGTCGGAGATGCCCAGATCGCGTTTGATCGGACCGACAAGCAGGCTCAGGATCTGACGGTCGATGAAGGAGAAGGTGTAGGCGAGGACCAGCACGGCAACGACGTACCAGCCGTAAATGGCTTTGGGATAAGGCTTTTCGACCACATCCTTTTTCGGATGGTGAAGTTCCTCCTCGACTTCCGCCGCGACGTCGACCTCGGCCATTCCTCATCCCCTCCCTTTGCAGTGCCTTCATGCGCCTTCGGCGCTTTTGAACAAGCTTAACGCTATTGCCGTGATCCGCGCGCGTGAAAAAGCCGGAGTTCTGCCAAAACAGCGATGGCACGGCCCTTGCGACCCGTTCTGCGAGACGTGAAGGGAACGGCCTTATGAGCCTTGTCGAAATCATTGGCGGACCGCAGACGATCCATGCCGCGCTTGTTCATGCAAGCGAGCGGACGGGCGCCGATTTCGACTATCTGCTGAAGACCGCCATGCGCGAGTCGAGCCTGGATCATCAAGCGAAATCAAATACTTCCAGCGCATCCGGGCTGTTCCAGTTCACCGAGCAAAGCTGGCTCGGTACGCTCAAGAAATACGGTGCCGAACTCGGGCTCGGGCAGCACGCGGCGGCGATCAGCCAGACGCCAAGTGGCCGCTATGTCGTGGAAAATGCTGCCGAACGGCAGGAAATTCTTGCCTTGCGGTTCGATGCCAAGGCATCGGCGCTGATGGCGGGGGCCTATACGCAGGAGAGTGCGGGCGTGCTGGAAAACCGTCTCGGACGGTCGACCAGCGAGGGCGAGCTCTATATCGCACATTTCCTTGGCGCGGGCGGCGCGGCGAAGCTGATCTCGGCTGCGGAAGAGACGCCAAGTGCCCGTGCTGACATGCTTTTTCCGGCCGCGGCGGCTGCCAATAAATCGATCTTCTACGACCGCTCCGGACAGGCGCGGAGTGCCGCCGAGGTCTATCAAAACCTGGTCAGCAAGCATGAAAATACCGATGCTTCACAGCAGCAGGCGACAGCCGTACCCCCCCCTCTGTCACGCAACCGTCACAAAACTGTCATAAATCGTCCGGACGGCCATTTCGAGGGACCCTCGAACCGGGCTCAGAAGGGCTATGCGACTCGCGGCGCGGCCGTGTTGTCCCCGGGTTTATCCCCGGCTGCCGCGTCGGGCGGCGCATCGCGCTATGGTGCGCCGCTGAAGCTGACGCCGGCCGTCGTCGAAATCCTGGCATCGCTCGATCCGATCCCGCAGGGCAGCGCGACGCTGCGCGACAGCGAGCGCAGCGAGGAGCGGCGCCAGGAGGCGCGCGCCGAAGAGCGGCGCGAGCGGGCGCGGCTGCTGCCGCATTCCGGTTTCAGCTACGGCTGAGTCCTTCCTCCCGTCTTTCCGCCGACGATTTGCCGCAGCCGCGGCGCTCGGGCATGTCTTGTCTTCGGAGGCCGCAGCGTCCAAGTTTAATATGCATCTTGAATGCATGTTATGGAGACGGCAATGACGGACAATCCTGGCAATCCGCACAAGGATGGCGATGCGCCCGTCACCGACGAGGCCGAGATCGCCTTGCTGGTGCGGACGTTCTACATGCGCATTCGCGCCGATGCGGTGCTCGGGCCGATCTTCGACGGCGTCATCGGGGATGACTGGGAGCCGCATCTTCTCAAGATGATCGACTTCTGGTCGTCGGTGATGCTGACGACCGGGCGCTACAAGGGTCAGCCGATGCGCGCCCATCTGAAGCTCAAGCAGGTGACGCCGGCGCATTTCGAGCGCTGGCTGAAACTGTTCCGCGAGACGGCCGACGCGGTCTGTGCGCCCGAAGCCGCCGACCGTTTCGCCGAAAAGGCTGGCCGTATTGCCGAAAGCCTGCAGATGGGCATGTTCTTCAAGCCGGTCCTGCACGATCCGGAACGCAGGGGTGCCTGTCCCGTTCAGTGACGGGTCAACGGGCGCCGGTCTCCAGTCTTGCCGTGATCCTGTCGAGTTCGCGCCCGAGGGCGGGTGCCAGTGTGCGCGCATAGGTGGCGGTGAAGTGATGGTAATCGCGCCAGACGGTGACGTTGCCGATCACCATGGGGCAGACGCCGTCGGCACAGAAACCATGCGTCATGTCGATCACCGGTACACCGGGATCGTTGCCGAAGGCCGCCGACATCGGATCGGGCAGCGGAAAGGCTTCGATTTCCAGTGCCTGGCAGTCCTGGTCGCGCGCCAGACATTCCGGTGGGTCGAAGGGAAAGCGCGGCGTGTCGCGCAGCACCGCGACCGTGGTTCCCTTGTCATGCAGCGCTGCCGCCGTCCGGCGCAGCGCCGCCACGAGCTGCGGAAAGCGCGCCTCGCGCGTGCCGGCGCCGGCGATCATGTTGTCGGCCGACATGACCAGCAGCACCAGGTCGGGTTTTTCACGCGCGACTTCTTCCAGCATGTTTTCGCCCCAGCGCGGGCAGGAGGGGTCCTTGGCCAGCTTGCCGAGAACCATGGGACAGGCCGATTTCGTATGCGCCGTCATGCGCCAGCGGCGCGCTTCGGCGAGGCTTTCCAGCGCCGGCAGCCAACTCGCGGCATGGGAGTCGCCGATCAGCATCAGGTGAAACCTGCCATCGGCGGCACCATAGCGGCAGGGGCGCGGCGCGTCCTCGTCGAGATCGAGATGACAGCCATTGCCATAGGCCGCTGCCAGATCGTCCAGCACGAAGGCCAGCGGCGGCGCCGCCGGGATGCCTGCGGGCACCGGCACCGCATCGGTGAGGGCGGCGGCACCCGGATGGGTGGCTGCCGTCAGTTCGCCGGGACGCTGAGCGGCGATGACTGCGAAGACGACACCGGCGGCCGCCAGACAGAGCAGGATCGAGGCGAGGCCGCCGGCGAGGCTGCGTGCAATGGCCGGCGATCCAGCGCGGTCGCGAAAGCGGTCTTCGACAAGGCGCTTGGAGAGGGCGGCGAGCAGGATCGACACCGCCGCAAGGGCAAGACCGTCCCAGAGACCCGGCACGTACCCGGTCCATGTCCGATAGAACACGATCAACGGCCAGTGCCAGAGATAGATCGAATAGGAAAGATCGCCGATCCAGACGGCCGGGCGGCTTTCGATCAGACGGTGCGGGGCGAAGCGCGCCGCCGCGCCGCCACCCATGATGACCAGCGCCGTGCCGAGCGTCGGCAGCAGGGCGGTGTAGCCTGGAAAGGCCGTGGCGCCGGAATAGAAGATCGCGGCGACGGCGATGGCGGCAAGACCCAGCGTGACGGCAAGGATCTTCGCGGTCTCGCCGGCGATCGATGCGCGGGTTCCCGCCACGGCCAGCAACCCGCCCAGCGCCAGTTCCCAGAAGCGCGTGTGCGAGACGAAATAGGCGGCTTGCGGCGCATGGATGGTTTCATGGACCGAGAGAGCAAGCGAGACGACAAAGACCGTGCCGAGGGCTGCGCCGAGGGCCGGGCGCAGGCGCCAGCCGCGGCGCAGACAGAGCGCGCCCGTGCCGACCATCATCAGGGGCCAGACGAAATAGAACTGCTCTTCGATCGAGAGCGACCAGAAATGCTGCAGCGGGCTCGGTGCGCTTTCGGCGCCAAGATAGTCGACGGCCTGGGCGGCAAGCCACCAGTTTTCGAAATAGAGGGCACTTGCCACGATCTCGGCGGCGACGCCGCGCCATTGCGAGGGCGGCAGCGTCAGCGTCAGGCCGGCGACCGCGACCAGCACCAGCGTCGAGGCGGGCAGCAGACGGCGGACGCGGCGCGCATAGAATCGCGCAATGCGGATGGTGTTTTCGCGCTCCAGCTCGCCCAGCAGAAGACCGGTGATCAGGAAGCCCGAGACGACGAAGAAGACGTCGACGCCGACATAGCCGCCGGGCATGGCCTGCGGCCAGATATGAAAGACCAGAACCGGCAGAACCGCGACGGCGCGCAGCCCCTGAATGTCGGAACGGAAAGCCGCTGAACTCATGAAGGAGGAAATCCCGTTCGCTGTGCCGCCGGACCCGATGCCAGGGCGCCGTTGTCTGTCATGAGATTGGGCCGAAAAAACGGCGGCCGAGGGGCCGCCGTCTTGCAGGTCCTGCCATTGAGGCTCCGCCTCTCGGGGGCTAAGCGTCGCCTGTCTTGCCCACCTTGTCGAAATCGGACGCGTCGTGGCGCTCGGGGAGCTGGCTTGCCGGATCGCCCCAGCCGCGATTGACCATACGGCCGCGCTTCACCGCCGGACGTTCGGCGAGCTGGTCGGTCCAGCGATTGACGTGCTTGTATTCATGGACGCTGAGGAATTCGCCCGCTTCGTAGAGCAGACCTTTCGCCAGCGCGCCGTACCAGGGCCAGATCGCCATGTCGGCGATCGTGTAGTCGGGGCCGGCGATGTATTCGCTTTCGGCGAGACGGCGGTCGAGCACGTCGAGCTGGCGCTTGACCTCCATCGCGAAACGGTTGATTGCATATTCGCTCTTGAAGGGCGCATAGGCATAGAAGTGGCCGAAGCCGCCGCCGAGATAGGGCGCGGATCCCATCTGCCACATCAGCCATGAATAAACTTCGGCGCGCTTCGTGAGTTCCTTCGGCATGAAGGCGCTGCCGAATTTTTCCGAAAGGTAGAGCAGCATCGCGCCGCTTTCGAAGATGCGCGTCGGCGGGTTGGTGCTGCGGTCCATGAGGGCCGGAATTTTCGAGTTCGGGTTGACGGCGACGAAGCCGGAACCGAATTGATTGCCTTCGGAGATGTTGATCAGCCAGGCGTCGTATTCGGCGCCCTTGTGGCCGGCGGCCAGCAGCTCTTCCAGCATCACCGTCACCTTGACGCCGTTGGGCGTCGCCAGCGAATAGAGCTGGAACGGATGCTTGCCGACCGGCAGTTCCTTTTCGTGCGTCGGACCGGCGACGGGTCGGTTGATCGCGGCGAAGCGGCCAGCATCCTTGTCCCGGTTCCAGGTCCAGACTTTCGGCGGCGTGTATTCTGTGTCGGTCATCGACAGGTTTCCTTGTGTCCGGTTGCCGCGATTTGCGGCGCCGATTGTGCGCGGGCCGAAGCTCAGGCGATGGCGCCGGCCTTGCGAAGGGTTTCGATTTCGGCGTCGGCGAAGCCGGCCGCCTTCAGGGTTTCGACGGTGTGTTCGCCGAGCATCGGCGCCGCG
Source organism: uncultured Parvibaculum sp. (assembly GCF_963975745.1). Taxonomy (NCBI): domain Bacteria; kingdom Pseudomonadati; phylum Pseudomonadota; class Alphaproteobacteria; order Hyphomicrobiales; family Parvibaculaceae; genus Parvibaculum; species uncultured Parvibaculum sp. The sequence continues at coordinate 66,926 of NZ_CAXBIB010000015.1, forward strand.
GCGCGCGGGCCTTCGGGATCGGCGCCGGGGAAGCGGATCGGCGAGGCGGGTGCGAGATAGGTGCCTTCGCCGCCTTCCTCCTTCACCTCGACATAGGCGCCGGCCGCATGGGCCTGGGGATCGGCATAGACATCGGCGGGGCGCATCAGCGGTGCCCAGATCATGTCTTCGGCGTCGAGCTTTGCGCGCCAGTATTCAGTGTCGTGCGCGGCAAAGGCCGCATCGAGGATGTCGACCAGTTCGGCGGCATTGGCGCGGCGGACCTTCGGATTGTCGAAGCGCGGATCCTTCTCGAGTTCCGGCTTGCCGATGGCGCGGCAGATCGCGGTCCAGTCGACCGTGCCCTGACGCGGCACGATGACGATCCAGCCGTCCCTGGTGTGAAAGAAATTGTTGAGCGGGGCAATGGTCTCATGGCGCGGCTTGGTCGAACCGAGCTTGCCGTAGCGCAACTGCACCGCGGTGTCGGAGCCGGCCGCGTAGACGCCCGCCCGCAGCAGCGACGCTTCGACGAGACGGCCCTTGCCGGTCTTCTGGCGTTCGAAGATGGCGGCCAGAATACCGCCGACGGTTGCCATGCTGGTGGTGTGGTCGCCGATGCCGGTCCTCAGCGTGGTCGGCTCGGCGCCCTTGACCGTCTGCAGCCAGCCAATGCCGGAGCGGGCATAGAAGGCGGCGATGTCGAAGCCGGGGCGGTCGCGGTCCGGGCCTTCAAGGCCATAACCGGTGACGCTGGCATAGACCAGGCGCGGATTGACGGCGGCCAGAGACCTGTAATCGAGGCCGGCGCGTTCGAGGCCGCCGGGGCGGACATTGGTGATGAAGACATCCGCGTCCTTGACCAGGCGCTTCACGGCCTCGACACCTTCGGGCGTTGCGGTGTTGATGGCCAGGCCCTTCTTGCCGCGATTGTCGAGATCGAAGATCGGGCTGCCCTTGAGGTGGTCGGCGCCCATATTGGCCATGGTGTAGCGCATCGGGCAGCCCGCCAGCGGCTCGATCTTGATCACCTCGGCGCCCCAGTCGGCCAGAATGCCGCCGGCGCCCGGTGCGGCGATATAGGTGGCCATTTCAATGACCTTGAGGCCCTCCAGCATGACTTGCGATCCCCGTTTTCTGCTTTTTTCGATTGGCCCGGATCATCCATGAAACGGCGAAGGAGTCAAAAACCCGCAGGATCATGCCCGTTTGCATTGTCCACAGGCATTAACGTAAACCGCCCGGTAACCAGTTCCGCCTAGGCTCGGGGGTGGATTTGTGCCGGCCCCGAACGGGGCCGGGCGGTCCGCCGATATGGAGCCCGGGGGGCCGGATGAGCGAGAAGAAGCTGACAATCGCGGATGTGGAGCGGCTGCTTTCGGATCCTTCCGAGGATGCGCGGGCCGAAGTTGCCGCCAAGGTCGCCACCCAGTTCACGGACATCGCACTTGCGCCGCGCGAGCGCGAGCTTGCTCATGAAATTCTCGGTTATCTGGTGCATGACGTCGCCGTCAATGTGCGCGAGGCGCTGTCGCGCTGCCTCAACGACGTGCCCAATGCGCCACGCAACATCGTGCTGCAACTGGCGCGCGACATCGACGCGGTTGCCATTCCGGTTCTCGAAATGTCGCCGGTGCTGACCGACGAAGATCTGGTGGGGCTGGTCTATTACGGCAGTCCGGCCAAGCAATCCGCCATTGCCGGGCGGCCGCTTGTCGCCGCGCCGGTTTCGGAGGCGCTTGCGCTGAAGGGCGACCGCGCGGCCGTGCTGCGGCTGATCGCCAATGCCGGCGCGGTGATCAACGAGGAAGCCGCGACGATGCTGGTCGAGCGCTATGCCGACGATGCCGATATCGCTGCGCCGCTGGTGCAGCGGCCGGAACTTCCGGGAACGCTGGTCGAGCGGCTGATCGCGATGGTGTCGGAACAGATGCGCGACTATCTGATCGAACATCATGAAATGGACGGCCGCGTTGCCGCAACGCTGGAAGAACAGGCGCGCGAGCGCACGACAACGGACGCCATCGTGCAGATGAGCGATGCGGCCATTCAAGCCCTTGTGGCCCAATTGATCGAGAACAAGCGCCTGACGGCGACGTTGATCCTGCGGGCGGCCTGTGCCGGCAACATGCGCTTCGTCGAAGAGGCGTTTGCCGCACTGACCAGCGTGCCGCAGGAGCGCATCTGGCGGCTCATTCACGATGTCGGCGCACTGGGCTTTCGCGCCGTCTATGCGCGGGCGGGGATGCCGGAGGCCCTCTATCCGGCCTTCCGTGCCATGCTCGACACGTTTCATGCCGTTCGCAGCAGCGACGGGACGCTCGACCTGCCGTTCTTCCGGCAGCATGTGCTGGAAGGCCTGCGCGAGACCTTCGAGGAGATCGAAGCCGATGATCTCGATGCGATGATCGACAAGCTCGGCCGCCTCGTCGCGCCGGTACCGGCGGTGCGCCGCCAGCACGTCGCCTGAACGGCAACGTTTTCCTTTCTCCCGAAATCGACTAGTTTGCGGCCTTCGATTTCAACGGAGGCCGGCCGATGAGCCATCAGATCAACGACGCTTTCATTTGCGATGCGGTGCGGACGCCGATCGGACGTTACGGCGGATCGCTTGCCGGCGTGCGCGCCGACGATCTCGGCGCGGTGCCGCTGATGGCGCTGATCGAACGCAATCCGGACGTCAAATGGGAGCGGGTCGACGATGTGGTGTTCGGCTGCGCCAACCAGGCGGGCGAGGACAACCGCAATGTGGCGCGGATGTCGTCGCTGCTGGCGGGACTGCCCGAAACAGTGTCGGGCAGCACGATCAACCGGCTTTGCGGGTCGGGCATGGATGCAGTCGGTACGGCGGCGCGGGCGATCAAGTCCGGCGAAGCCGCGCTGATGGTCGCGGGCGGCGTCGAGAGCATGTCGCGGGCGCCGTTCGTGATGGGCAAGGCCACCAGCGCCTATTCGCGCGATGCGCAGATATACGACACGACGATCGGCTGGCGTTTCGTCAATCCGCTGATGAAGCGGCAATATGGCGTCGACTCGATGCCGGAGACGGCCGAGAACGTGGCCGAGGATTTCCAGATTTCCCGCGCCGATCAGGATGCGTTTGCGTGGCGCAGTCAGCAAAAGGCCGGCCGCGCCATGGAAGAGGGCCGTTTCGCGCAGGAAATCGTCCCGGTGACCATCGCCGGCCGCAAGGGCGAGACGGTGGTCGACCGGGACGAACATCCGCGCCCCGAGACGACGCTCGAGGCGCTCGGTAAATTGCCCGCGCCCTTCCGCGAGGGCGGCAGCGTGACGGCCGGCAATGCGTCGGGCGTCAATGACGGCGCCTGCGCGTTGATCCTCGCTTCAGCGGATGCGGCCGAGGCGCATGGGCTGCGCCCACGTGCGCGGATCGTCGCGATGGCGACGGCCGGCGTGCCGCCGCGCATCATGGGCATCGGCCCGGCGCCGGCGAGCCGCAAGGCGCTCGAAAAGGCCGGTCTGAATATCGGCGATATCGATGTCATCGAACTCAACGAGGCATTCGCCAGCCAGGGGCTTGCGGTGATGCGCGATCTCGGGCTCGCCGACGATGCCGAACATGTCAATCCGAATGGCGGCGCAATCGCGCTCGGCCATCCGCTGGGCATGAGCGGGGCGCGGCTGGTGACGACGGCGATGTACGAACTGGAGAAGCGCGGCGGGCGCTATGCGCTGTGCACCATGTGCATCGGCGTCGGGCAGGGCATCGCCATGGTGATCGAACGGGTGTGAACGACGTTTTGTGAACCGGCTTTCTCTTCCTCCTCCTGAAGGAGGGACGAAATCTGCGGACCGCAGCGTGGAGAATTTCGGGCGGGGTCGCGACGCATACGGTCGGTTCCTTCGTCGGCAGTGCGCATTGCATGCAACGCTTTCCCCCGCCCCGAAAAATTCTTCGCTTTCGCTCGAATTTTTCGACCCGCCCCCCAGGGCGGGTGGGAAGAGTGGCCAGGCTGTTGCGCTAAAAGCCCAGCGCCAGCTGGACGAAGCTCGGCCGGGTGACGAGTCCCGCCGGTGCGCGGGGACGGCGGATGCGGCGCGGACGCGGCGCGGGGGCCGGCGGTGCTGCGGTTTTTGCCGGTGCCGGTTTCGCTGCCGCCGGCCGGGGTTTGCGGCTGCGCGGCTTGCGGAGCTTCGCCACCAGATGACGGTCGGGGGAAAGACAGACCCGGTCGATGCGCCAGGCAACGGCGCGGACTTCCTCGCCCGGAACATGGAAGTCGAGTTCGTCCCATGACATCAGGATGCCGGTGTCGGCTGTCGGCATGGCGGCGTAAGCCGGCGCTTCTTCCGGGATTTCGGGCGCCGCCGGTTCGACCTGCAGTGTCATGGTCTCGTCCGGCGCCGTTTCGGCGGCCGGTTCCGGAGGTTCGGGCGTAGCCGCCTCGGCCTGCAATATCGCCATGTCTTGCGGCGCCGTATCGGTGACCGGTTCCGGCGCCGGCGTTTCCGCGGGCATGGCGATGGCGGATGGCTCTTCCTCGATCGGGTTGGTCAGCAGCAGAACATCCTCGTCGGCTGCGCCGTCGTCGCCGGGCGTCGCTTCCGGTTCGGCGGGCCGTTCGACGACGGGGCGGCGTTTCGGCGCGGTCCAGCCGGTCAGCTCGGCCAACGGAACGGGACGGCAGATATGGGCGCCCTGCGCGGCGGTGAAGCCGAGCGCGGGCAGAGCGGCCAGGGTCGTCTCGTCCTCGACGCCGACGGCGGTTGCCTCGAGGCCGCGCGAGGCGGCCAGGGCGACGCGGCGTCCGACAAAGCCGAGGCCGGCATGACGCAGACGGCCGGCGAACTGGATGATGGCGGTGCCGCCGATCTTGATCTCGTCGAAGCAGTCACGGTTGACGACATCGTCGGGGACGATGACCGCGCCGCCGCCATCGAGCGCGGTGCGGAAACCGAGGCGGCGCAATTCGCGGATGATGTCGCCGGCGGTTTCGCCATGACGGGCAAAGGCGCCTTCCGGCACTTCGAGCGTCAGCTGCGACGGGTCGATGCCGCGCTCGCCCAGGATGCCGTCGAGATCGCCAGGCAGGCGGCGGTCGGCGAGGTCGGCTGCGCCGAGATTGATCGAGAGCGGCCAGTCGCAGCCGGCCGCCTGCCATTCGACCATCGCATCGGCCGCGGCTGACGCGACGTAACGCGTCAGTTCGCCGCTGCGTTCGCGGCGTTCGAAGAAGGCGAGGAAGAGTCCGGGCGGCAAGAGACCGAAGTCGGGATGATTCCAGCGGATATAGGCTTCTGCGCCCAGCGCCGCGCCGGTTTCGAGCGCGATCTTCGGCTGGCAGACCAGAAAAAGATGGCGGGCCTCGAAAGCGAGGTCGATGTCGCGGTTGGTCAGGCGAAAGGAACTGCTGTACATCTCATTCCCGGACGGTGCGCATTCTGCGTCATGTCCAGCCTCGCAGGGTGTATCTTTCCGAGTGCTTAACCGGCGCGGGCGAGCGGCCAACAAGGTCGCCAAAAGATAAAAACAATGCTTCGAATTGAAGCGAATGGGAGTGCGAAAATGACCCAACCGGCAGCAAACGGGCTGATTCCGGCCGCGACGATCCTGCTTGTGCGCGACAGCGCGGAGGGGATCGAGGTTTTCATGGTGGTGCGGCATCACCAGATCGATTTTGCCAGCGGCGCGCTGGTCTTTCCCGGCGGCAAGGTGGACGCGCTGGACCGTGCCGAAGGCGTGCGCGGGCGCTTCGACGGCGGCGAGGGGCTGGACGACTGGGAATTCTCGATGCGGGTGGCGGCCATCCGCGAGGCTTTCGAGGAGTCCTCGGTGCTGCTGGCGCGCGAGGAGCGGACCGGCAAGGTCGTCGACGCGGGGCGGCTGAAGGCGCTCGATCCCTATCGCGATCCGCTCAACCGGGGCGAGATCGGGATCGCCGATTTTCTCGAACGCGAGGGCTTGCGGCTGGCCGGCGACATGCTGACGCCGTTTGCGCACTGGATCACACCCAACATGATGCCGAAGCGTTTCGACACGCGCTTCTATGTGGCGGCGGCGCCGGAGGATCACCTGGCCGTGCATGACGGGCACGAGTCGGTCGACTCGGTGTGGATCCGGCCCGAGATCGCGCTGAAGGAAGCCGAGGCCGGGACGCGGACCATCATCTTCCCGACACGGATGAATGTGGCCAAGCTCGGCTACAGCCCGAACGTCACGGCGGCGATCGAGGCGGCGCGGGGCGCGCCGGTGGTCACGGTCGAGCCGGTGGTGACCAAGAACGAGGCGGGCAAGCCGGTGCTGCGGATTCCGGCGGAGGCGGGCTATCCCGTCACCGAGGAACCGCTGGAAGCGGTGGCCAATGTGGCCAAGCCGAAGGCTTAGGGTTTTCGCTCGTCACTGACCTTCCACCCTCCCCCAAGGGGTGGGTGGGAAGAAAAGGAATCGTCAGGACTTCAGTACAAGAACTGTTCGGTCAGGATGCGTTCGTCGAGCGAGTGGTCGGCATCGAAGAGCATCAGCAAGTCGATCGAGGCATCTTCCTCGACCTCGACGTCGCGCACCGAACGGAATTCGGTGTGGTCGGCGACGGCGCTGACCGGCCGCTTGTCGGCCTCGAGAATCTCGAAGCGGACCTTCGCGCGATGCGAGAGCAGGGCGCCGCGCCAGCGCCGCGGGCGGAAGGCGCTGATCGGCGTCAGCGCCAGCAGCGCCGCGTCGATCGGGACGATCGGGCCCTGGGCCGAGAGGTTGTAGGCGGTGGAGCCCGCCGGCGTCGCCACCAGAACGCCGTCGCAGATCAGTTCCTCCATGCGCGTCTTGCCGTCGATCGAGATGCGGATCTTGGCCGCCTGAAAGGTTTCGCGCAGCAGCGAGACTTCGTTGATGGCCAGCGCCTCGCGCTTCTCGCCCGAGGCGAGCGTCGCCTTCATGCGCAGCGGGTGCAGCGTGGCAAGCTCGGCGGCCTCGAGCCGTTCATGCAGATCGTTGTCGCGATATTCATTCATCAGGAAGCCGACCGAGCCGCGGTTCATGCCGTAGATCGGAAGGCGGCGCGCCATATGCGCGTGCAGCGTCTGCAGCATCAGTCCGTCGCCGCCCAGCGCGACGATGACATCGGCCTTGTCGGGGGAGACGTCGCCATAGCGGGCGGCCAGCGCCCGGCGTGCGGCCTGGGCCTCGGGCATGTCGGTCGCCACGAAGGCGATCTTTTCGAATTTCATCGCGCTATCCCGGAGGCTTTTGTCCGATGAGGCGGCATAATGGCCGCAGAGACAAGGAGGTAAGCCCATGAGCGCCGATACGCAAGAAGGAGAATTCGTCTTTGTCTACACGACGCTGCCATCGGCGGCGGCGGCCGAGACGCTGGGCCGGGCGCTGGTGGAGGCGCGGCTGGCGGCCTGCGTCAACATCCATCCGGGACTGCGGCCGGTCTATGAATGGGGCGAGGAGGTGGTGGTGGAGGACGAGGCGGCGGTCTTCATCAAGACGCGGGCCGTGCTGGCCGACGCGGTGATGGCGACGGCACGCAAGCTGCACCCCTATGAAGTGCCGGCGCTGCTGGTGCTGCCGATCCTTCAGGGCAATGCGGATTATCTCGACTGGGCGCGGCGGCAGACGAAGGGGTGAGGGGAAGTGCAGCGTGGTGAATCCGGTTATGCGCTGAGATTCGACGCTTACGTTCGGGGTTCAAAAAGGTCCATCGGACCTTTTTGTTCGCTTTGCGAAACACCCCTCACCCCCAAAATTTGCCTTGCAAATTTTGACCCTCCCCCAAGGGGCGGGTGGGAAGAAAGGACTGCGGCGGAATCTTCAGCCGCCGGTCAGCGACATGTGGCGGGCAACGGCCGGGCCGCGATGGTCGCGGTCGATGACGAAGTCGTGGCCTTTCGGCTTGCGGGAGATCGCCTCGTCGATGGCGGCGCCGAGCAGATCGTCGGCGGTGCTGGCGCGGACCGGCGCGCGCAGATCGGCGGCGTCTTCCTGGCCGAGGCACATATAGAGCGTGCCGGTGCAGGTCAGGCGGACGCGGTTGCAGCTCTCGCAGAAATTGTGGCTGAGCGGCGTGATCAGGCCGAGGCGGCCGCCCGTTTCCCTGACGCGGAGATAGCGTGCGGGGCCGCCGGTGCGGAAATCCGTTTCGTCGAGCGTCCAGCGCGCGGCCAGCGTGCGGCGGACTTGCGAGAGCGGCAGGTATTGATCGGTACGGTCGCCGTCGATGTCGCCCATCGGCATGGTTTCGATCAGCGTGATGTCGTGGCCTTCCCCATGCGCCCATTCGATCAGCGCGGGGATTTCGGCCTCGTTGACACCTTTCAGGGCGACCGTATTGATCTTGATCTTCAGGCCGGCGCGCCTTGCGGCCTCGGTGCCGTCAAGCACCTGGGGCAGGCGGCCCCAGCGGGTGATGTCGGCGAAGAGATCGGGCTTCAGCGTGTCGAGCGAGACGTTGATGCGGCGGATGCCGGCGGCGTGGAGATCGTCCGCGTAGCGCGCCAGCTGGCTGCCATTGGTGGTCAGGGTCAGTTCGTCGAGCGCGCCGGTTTCGAGATGGCGGCCGAGGGCGCGGATCAGCGTCATCACATCGCGGCGGACCAGCGGCTCGCCGCCGGTCAGGCGGAGCTTGCGGACGCCCTTGTGGATGAAGGCCGAACAGACGCGGTCGAGTTCTTCCAGCGTCAGCAATTCGGGCTTCGGCAGGAAGTTCATGTGCTCCGACATGCAATAGACACAGCGGAAGTCGCAGCGGTCGGTCACCGAGACGCGCAGATAGGTGACTGCCCGGCCGAAGGGGTCGATCATCGGCGGTGCGGCCGGGGAAAGAGGGCGGTCGAGGTCCATGACCGGAATATAGCATCGGGTCAGTCGGATTTCGCCCCCTGAATGCAAGGGGTTTTGCGGGGTCGCCGGGCGGGGTAGCCTCCCGGTCCGGAAGATCAAGGGGAGCGGCCGATGGTGGCGGAAGACGTGCGTTACATTCTGTCGATCGATCAGGGGACGACCAGCACCAGGGCGCTGCTCTTCGATGCGTCGGGCTCGCCGATGCGGGTCCGGCAGAAGGAATTGCGGCAGATATTTCCGCAGGACGGCTGGGTGGAGCATGACGCGGCCGAAATCTGGGCGGCGGTGCTGGAGGTCTGCCGCGGCGTGCTGACGGGCGGCACGACGGCGGCCAATATCGCGGCCATCGGGATCACCAACCAGCGCGAGACGACGGTGCTGTGGGAGCGCGCGACCGGTAAACCGCTCTACAACGCCATTGTCTGGCAGGACCGGCGGACCGCGGCGCTCTGTGCCAAGCTCAAAGGCGAGGGCAAGGAGCCGGTCGTGCAGGCCAAGACCGGGCTGCTGCTCGACCCTTATTTCTCCGGCACCAAGCTCGCCTGGCTGCTCGACAATGTGCCGGAGGCGCGCAAACGCGCGGCCAAGGGCGAGCTTTGCTTCGGCACCATCGACTCGTGGCTGATCTTCAACCTGACCGGCGGCAAGCGCCATGTGACCGACGCGACCAATGCCTCGCGGACGCTGCTCTTCAACATCGACAGGCAGGACTGGGACGCCGAAATCCTCGGCTGGTTCGATGTTCCCAAAGCAGTGCTGCCGGAGGTGCTCGACTGCTGCGCCGATTTCGGCGTGACGGCGAAGGATCTCTTCGGTGCCGAAATTCCGGTGGCGGGGGTCGCGGGCGACCAGCAGGCGGCGACGGTGGGGCAGGCGTGCTTCGAGCCGGGGCTGATGAAGTCAACCTATGGCACAGGCTGTTTCGCGGTGGTCAACACCGGCGCGCGGCGCGTCGAGAGCCAGAACCGGCTGCTCGGCACGGTCGCTTACCGGATCGGCGGCAAGACGACCTATGCGCTGGAAGGCTCGATCTTCATGGCCGGCGCCATCGTGCAGTGGCTCAGGGACGAGATGAAGCTGGTCGACAGTTCGGCCGAGAGCGAGGAGATGGCGCGCGAGGCCAATCACAACAGCCAGGCCGTGCTGGTGCCGGCCTTCACCGGGCTCGGCGCGCCCTATTGGGAGCCCGATGTGCGGGCGGCGCTGTTCGGCATGACGCGCGACACGGGCGCCAAGGAAGTGGTGCGGGCGGCGCTTGAAAGCGTGTCGTTCCAGACGCGCGACCTGATGGACGCGATGGGGGCCGACATGACGGCGGCAGGACTGACAAGTCCGCAGGCGCTCAGGGTCGATGGCGGGATGGTGGCCAACAACTGGTTCATGCAGAACCTGACCGACATTATCGGGCGGCCGGTGGAGCGGCCGGAAGTGACCGAGACGACGGCGCTGGGGGCTGCCTATCTGGCGGGCATGCAGGTGGGTTTTTACGGCGACATGGAAGATGTGGCGCAGCACTGGCGGCGCGAACGCGGCTTCGAGCCGGAGATGGCCGAGAGCGAGCGGGCGGAGCGCTACGGGCGGTGGCAGGCCAGTGTGAAGCGGGTGATCGGGTGAGGCGCGCGGCGGCCGCTTTCGCGCTATAGTCCTGCGCAAGAACGTGATCCCGGGAGGATGACATGGCTTCGGATGAACTCATTCAAAAGCTGACTTCGGCGCTGGGCCCGCAGGGCGTGCTGACGGGGAAGGACGCCGAGGAGAAGGCGCAGGGCGGCTGGAGCAAGCTTGGCGTGCCGGCGGCGGTGCTCAGGCCCGCATCGACCGAGGACGTGTCGAAGGCGTTGAAGCTTTGCCATGCGGCCGGTGAAGCCGTGGTGCCGTGGGGCGGCAAGACGGGGCTTGTCGAGGGCGGCGAGGCGCAGGGACATATCGCGCTGTCGCTCGAACGCATGAACAGGATCGAGGAGATCGACGCTGTCGGCGGGACGATGAGCGTCGAGGCGGGCTGCGTGTTGCAGACGGTCTGCGAGGCGGCGGACGCGAAGGGCCTGATGTTTCCGCTCGATCTCGGCGCGCGCGGCTCGGCGACCATCGGCGGGAATATCTCGACCAATGCGGGTGGCAACCGCGTGATCCGCTACGGGATGACGCGCGACATGGTGCTGGGGCTCGAGGTTGTGCTGGCGGACGGCACGGTGATGACCTCGATGAACAAGCTGATCAAGAACAATGCCGGTTACGACCTCAAGCAGATGTTCATCGGCTCGGAAGGGACGCTCGGCGTCGTGACGCGGGCGGTGCTCAGGCTGCGGCCGAAGCCGTCGTCGCAGGATACGGGGTTTGTCGCGGTCGAGAGTTTCGAGGCGCTGCCGAAATTCCTGCGGCATATGGAGCGGGCGCTGGGCGGGGCCTTGTCGGCCTTCGAGGTGATGTGGGAGGATTTCTACAAGCTCGTCACCAGTGAGCCTGCCAAGGGGCGACCGGTGATCGCGCATGGGCATCCCTATTATGTGCTGGTCGAGTCGCTGGGCGGCGACCAGGAAGCCGACAGCGCGCGCTTCGAGGCCGCGATGATGGCGGCGCTGGAAGAGGGCATGATTTCCGATGCCGTGATCGCCAAGAGCCAGGCCGAGCGCGATGCGATGTGGGCCTTGCGCGACGATGTGGGGCAGGTGGTGCACACCTATCCGATGTTCACCTTCGACGTCAGCCTCAAGATCGCCGACATGGAGAGCTATATCGGCGAGGTGAAGAATGCGCTGGCGGCGAAATGGACCGGCAGTTCGCTGATGGTGTTCGGGCATCTGGGCGACGGCAATCTGCATGTCATTCCGGGGCGCTTTCCGGATGCGGGCCCCGAGACGCGGCGCGGCGTCGAGGCGATCGTCTATGGCGAGTTGCGCGAGCGGGACGGATCGGTTTCGGCCGAACACGGGATCGGGCTCGAGAAACGGCCTTATCTCGACTGGTCGCGCAGCGCGGAAGAAGTGGCGCTGATGCGGCTCTTGAAGCGCACGCTCGATCCGAAGAACATCCTCAATCCCGGAAAGGTGCTGGCGCCGGTTCCACAGGCGAAGGCGGCGGAATAGGGTCGCGTTTGCGGAGTGCCGCCTTGCATGGCAGACTGACCGGAACAGAGAATCCGGTTTTTCAAGCATGCGAAGGAAGGCGGGCCCCATGTCGGTGGCGGAAGATTTCAGTGGCGCTTCGGTGCGCAAGCAGGTGTCGGCGGAGGAATGGCAGGTGCGCGTCGATCTTGCCGCGACCTACCGGCTTGTCGCGCATTACGGCTGGAGCGACCTCATCTACACGCATATTTCGGCGCGCGTGCCGGGGCCCGAACATCACTTCCTGATCAATCCCTATGGCATGAGCTTCGACGAGATCACCGCGTCGAGCCTCGTCAAGGTCGATCTCGACGGCAATATCGTCATGCCGACCGATTATGCGGTCAATCCGGCGGGCTTCACCATTCACAGCGCGGTGCATATGTCGGTGCCGGATGCCAATGCGGTGATCCATACGCATTCGGATGACGGCGTCGCGGTGTCGGCGCAGGCGGACGGGCTGTTGCCGCTCAGCCAGACCGCGATGATCGTGCTCGAAGACCTCGCCTATCACGATTACGAGGGCATTGCGCTCGAACATGACGAGCGCGAGCGGCTGGTGCGCGATCTCGGCAACAAGCATTGCATGATCCTGCGCAATCACGGGTTGCTGGCGGCGGGCGCGAGTTGTCCCGACGCTTTCCTCAGGCTTTATTTCCTGGAGCGGGCCTGCACGATGCAGGTGCGCGCGCTTTCGGGCGGCGTCAAGCTCACCATGCCGAACCAGGGCGTGCCGGAGAAGACCGCCGAGCAGGGCATGTTCCACAAGAAGCACGGCATCGGCAATCTCGCCTGGCCGGCGCTGCTGCGCACGCTCGACCGGATCGATCCGTCCTACCGGCACTGACCCGGCCCGCGCGCGCATTGGCGAATTTCATTTGCGGGGCTGATGCCGGCAGGCCATCGGCGCCGCTTCATCAATCGGTATCAGAAGAGGTCCGTTCATGGTCAAGTTCGGTGTGGGACAACCGGCGCGTCGCGTCGAGGATCTGCGGCTGATCACCGGCGAGGGACGCTATGCGGACGACGTGTCGCTGCCGGGACAGGCGCATGCCTATATGGTGCGCTCTCCACGCGCGCATGCGCTGATCACGCATATCGACACGACCGACGCAAAGGCGGCGGCGGGTGTGCTCGCGGTCTATACCGGCGCCGATGCCGAAGCGGCCGGGCTCGGCACCGTCTATTCGCCGGCGGCCGACATGCTGAAGAACAGGGACGGGACGCCGATCTTCAAGACGGTTCGCAACCTCATCACGCGAACCCATGTCCGCCATGTCGGCGACACGGTGGCCGTCGTCGTCGCCGAGACGGCGGCGCAGGCGCGCGACGCAGCCGAACTTCTGATCATCGATTATGAGGACCTGCCGGCGGTTGCCGATACGGCGGGGGCCATTGCGCCCGGGGCGCCCGTGATCTGGGAGGAGAACGGCAGCAATCTCGCCTATGACTGGTCGATCGGCAAAGCCGATCAGGTCGCAGAGGCGATGAAGGCGGCGCATCATGTGACCCGCATCAAGCTCGTCAACAACCGGATCGTCGTCGCGGCGATGGAACCGCGCGCGGCGCTCGGGAACTACGATGCGGAACGCGATCACTACACGCTCTATACGGCGAGCCAGGGCGTGCACGGGATGCGCAACAATATCGCGCTGCATTCGCTGAAAATCCCGGTCGAGAAGCTGCGCGTGATCACCGAGGATGTCGGCGGCGGCTTCGGCATGAAGACCTTCGTCTATCCCGAATATCCGCTGGTGCTGTTCGCCTCGAAGATGCTGGGGCGGCCGGTCAAGTGGGTCGGCGACCGCTCCGACAGTTTCGTCACCGACAGCCAGGGGCGCGACCATGTGACCGAAGCGGCGCTGGCGCTCGACAAGGACGGGAAAATCCTCGCCGTCGAGGTCGATACCATCGCCAATCTCGGTGCCTATCAGAGCCAGTTCGGGCCTTTCATTCCCTCGCTCGCGCCGCGCGGCATGCATGTCGGCGTCTACATGGTGCCAGCGCTCTATAATCACGTGCGCGCCGTCTACACCAACACCGTGCCGGTGGACGCCTATCGCGGCGCCGGGCGGCCGGAAGCCTCCTATGTCATCGAAAGGCTGATGGAAAAGGCGGCAAGAGAGATGGGCATGTCGCCCGCCGAATTGCGCAAGCGCAATTTCGTGCCGCAAAGCGCGATGCCGCTCAATGCACCGCCATCGCTGCCTTTCGATTCCGGAAATTTCGAATTCAATCTCGACGATGCGATGAAGCGCGCCGACTATGCGGGCTTCGAGGCGCGACGCGCGGCGGCGGCGAAAGACGGCAAGCTGCGCGGCATCGGCATCAGCTACTATGTCGAGCGTACGGCGGCCGGCATGAGCGACTATGCGCGCATCGCCGTCGATGGCGCGGACGGCATGGTGCATGTCTGGACCGGCCAGCAGACCAACGGGCAGGGCCATGAGACGGTCTGGACGCAGCTGATTTCGTCGCGGCTCGGCGTCGATGCCGAGAAGATCAAGGTGCATCTCGGCGACAGTGACATCTTGCCAGGCGGTGCCGGCACTGGCGGCTCGAAGGCGCTCTATCTCGCCAATGGCGCGATGGCGGATGCTTCCGACAAGCTGATCGAGAAGGGGCGCGAGATCGCGGCCAACGAGCTCGAGGCGGCGAAGGCCGATATCGAATATCGCGGTGCCGATGGCCAGCCGGTCTTCGCGGTGGCGGGAACCGACAAGACGATCGACCTTTTTGCGGTGGCGCGCATCGCGGCGACACAGGCCGATCTCGGTGCGCTTGCGGGCGACGGCGAATACAAGCAGGACAAGAACACGTTTCCCAACGGCGCCCATATCTGCGAGGTCGAGATCGATGCCGAAACCGGGCAATTCCGTATCGTCAAGTTCACGGCAGTCGACGATTTCGGGCAGATCATCAATCCGCTGATCGTGGCGGGACAGGTGCATGGCGGCATCGTGCAGGGGCTCGGCCAGGCGATGGGCGAGCATGCGCTCTACGATGCATCGGGGCAGCTCGTGACGGGGTCCTTCATGGATTACTGGATGCCGCGGGCCGACGATGTGCCGTCATTCGATGTCAGCTACAACGAGTTCCCGGCGCTATCGAACGAGCTCGGCGTCAAGGGGGCGGGCGAGGCCGGCACGGTCGGCGCGCCGGCAGCCTTCATCAATGCGGTGATCGATGCGCTGAAGCCTTACGGCATCGAGGAGATCGACATGCCGGTGACGCCGTTGAAGCTCTGGCAGATCATCGAAGGCGGGCGCAAGGCGGCGGAGTAGGCCGGGCGGCGGCACAAAATCTCCACAAAGAGCGTCCGGATTTATTGACATTTTGTCATTTCGGGGCAACGCTTTCTCCATGATCACGGAGGAAACGGGTTCCGGGACCCGAGAAGCCGCAGAAGCGGCCGTCCTGGGAGATGACGAAAAGATGCAGGCGCCCATTGCCGGGAAGGCGGAGGGCGGTGTGTCGGGTGCCGCGCGGCGCAAGCTTGAAAGCCGCCGCAAGCTGATGGCCGCGGCGCGCAAGCTGTTTGTCGAGCGCGGCTATCACGAGACGCGCCCGCAGGATATTTCGCGCGAGGCCGGTGTTGGCCACGGCACGTTCTATCTCCATTTCGAAGACAAGCTCGATTGCTTCCTGGCCTTCACCGAGGAGGCCGCCAACGAGCTCGAAGTCTTTCTGCAGAATCACCTTGCCCGTGCCAGCTCGCTCGAGGACGGCATTCGCGAAATCCTGCTGGCGATCTTCGAGTATTCCGATGCCAATCCCGGCGTTCTGGCGGCGACACTGACCGATGTCAGCGTGCTCTCGAAGGGCGATACGGGCCGGAAGATGCCGGCCGACCGCTGGGCCGAGGGCTGGATCGCAGCGCTGGAGCACTGGAAAGCGGATGGCGAGGCCGTTGCCGATCTCGACACAAGGCTTGCCGGATATCTCATTGTCGGTGCGATCAAGCAGGGCGGGGCCTATGGCTTCCGTCAGAAGCTCGAACGCGATGTGCTGATTGACGGCATGGCCCGGCTTTTCATTCGTGCCCTGAAAAAATAGCGACAACATGAAAGCGGCCCGCAAAAGAGGCCGGACCGGAGGAGGCGAAATGACAAGGCTCTCATACACGCGAGACGAGCTGATGGCTTCGCACGAATATGCGCGGCCGCACGAAGAGGTCGGCTACAGGCTGCATGGTGGATTCGATGCCACCGGCACCTATATCTCGCCACGTGTGCTGCATCGCTGGCCGGCTGTGCGGGCATGGGCCGCCGCGCTGGAAGCGCGCGGCTATCCGCTGATCGACGCGACGGTGCAACTTCTGAAGCGCGGCAACTACCCCAACATCCCGCAAGAGAAGCTCCTCCTCGCGCACGGTATCGGCCAACCGTTCTGGAACTCGCTGACGATCACCGGCGTGATCGAGGCGCGGGGAAAACTCCTTTGCGAACTTCAGGCACCCGATTTCCAGACGATCATCGAAGAGGATATTTCGCAGACCTGCACCGGGCATCTGCACAAGGGATTGCTTTATGCGCATGGCGCCGATGAGGGCGGCGATCCCGCCGCGCCCGAATTCGGTGCGCATGACCAGATGTGGTTTGCCGCGCGCGACCTCTGTTTCGGCAAGGACCGCTATCCCGTGCCCGAGATTCCCGAGAGTATCGGACGACCGGATACCGGCCGCCTGATGCCACAGCTTCCGGCCGGCTTCGAGCAGCTGATCCTGCTGCTGATGAACGTGCTGATGATCGAGGTGAGAGCCGAAAGCTTCTTCTCGTTCTGTTGTCAGATCATGCGCGACCCGGCGGCTTTCCCCGACCGCCGCGAAGCGGCGGCACTTGCCGCCGAGATGGTTGAGCGTATCCGGACCGATGAAGCCATTCATGTCGGCTACCTGCAGACGGCAATCTCCGAGATGCGCAGCTTCACCTTCAAGGGTGTCGACGGGTCGCGTGTCAAGGGCAGCGACCTGATCGACCCGATCTGGGAGGGCATGGTGTACTGGCATGCCGTGACCCAGGCCGATTTCTCGCGCGAACAGACGCGGGAAGCGATTCGCACCGGGTTGACGAAGGTGCCGGAGGGTGCCCGGCTCTTTGCCGAGTTCGATGCGCTCGACGATATCGCGAGGGCCGCGTGATGCAGGAGCTGCAAGGGAAGACCGCCTTCATTACCGGCGGCGCCAGCGGCATCGGATTTTCAATGGCGCGGGCCTTTGGCGCGGCGGGCATGAATGTCGTGCTGGCCGACATCAATGAGGACGATCTCGGTGCGGCTGTCGACGAACTGAGGGAGCGGCAGATCAAGGTGGCCGGCGTTCGCTGCGACGTCGCCGACCGCAAGTCGCTGGAGCAGGCCGCCGACGAAACGGTTGCGGCGTTCGGCAAGGTTCACGTCGTCTGCAACAATGCCGGCGTCGGTGCGGGCGGTGCCATCGGCACGCTGAAGCCCGGCGACTGGGACTGGACGATTGCCGTCAATCTCATGGGCGTCGTTTACGGAACGGAAGCGTTCCTGCCGCATATCCGTGCCCATGGCGAGGGCGGTCATTTCGTCAACACGGCATCGATGGCCGGACTCATTTCCATTCCCGGCATGGAACCCTACACGGCGTCGAAATATGCGGTCGTCGGCATGTCGGAAGGGTGGGCGGGGCAACTGGCGCCGGAGAATATCGGTGTGTCGGTGCTGTGTCCCGGTTTCGTCCGGACGCGCATTCACGAAAGTGCCAGGGCGCGGCAGGATCGCTTCGGGCCCGCCGCTGACGAGCGCGATCCCGAACGTGTCGAGGCGGCCAGACAACTCATTCTCGGCGGCCTCGACCCCGAACGCGTTGGTGCGCGCGTGGTGGAGGCGGTGCAAGCCGGCGAACTCTATATCTTCACGCATCCCGACATGGCGCCGCTCTTCGCCGAGCGTGCCCGCAATATCGAAGCCGCTTTCTTGCGGGCCAGCGAGAGCCCGGCCCTTGCCGGTGCGGTCTACAAGACACCCGATCAGATCAAGGTATTCGACTGAAGAAAAGCAAGAACAAGGGAGATGCGTCATGCGTTTCGGCATTTTCTATGAGCATCAGTTGCCGCGGCCCTGGAACGACGGCGATGAGTTGAAGCTTTTTCAGGATGCCCTCGATCAGGTCGAACTTGCCGACCGGATCGGCATCGATCACGCCTGGGAAGTCGAGCATCATTTTCTCGAAGAGTATTCCCACTCCTCGGCGCCCGAGGTCTTTCTGGCCGCGTGCTCGCAACGGACCAGGAATATCCGGCTTGGACATGGCATCACGCTGATGCCGCCGAACTACAATCACCCGGCACGCGTCGCCGAGCGCATTGCGACGCTCGATCTCGTTTCGAACGGGCGTGTCGAATGGGGCACGGGCGAGAGTTCGGCATTGCTCGAACTTGGCGGCTACAACGTGCCGGTCGATCAGAAGCGCGATCAGTGGCGCGAAGCCGTGGAACAATGCGCCAACATGATGGCGATGGATCCCTATCCCGGCTACGAAGGCAAGTATTTCTCGATGCCTTGCCGCAATGTCGTGCCGAAGCCTGTGCAGCGACCGCATCCGCCGCTATGGGTTGCCTGCTCGAACCGCGAGACGATCAAGCTTGCGGCACGGCTCGGCATCGGGGCGCTCACCTTCGCCTTTGTCGATCCGGCGGAGGCCAAGCAATGGGTCGACGATTATTATCGCATTTTCAAGGAAGAGGCCGTGCCGATCGGCCGTGCCTGCAATCCCAATGTCGCCATGGTGACGGGTTTCTCGTTGAACAAGGATGCCGAGGAAGCCAAGCGCCGCGGCATGGACGGTTTCCGCTTCTTCGGCTACGCGCTGGGGCATCACTACATTTTCGGTGAGCACAAGCCGGGCCGGACCAACATCTGGGAAGCCTTCGAGAAGGCGCGGCCGCATCTGCCCGAGGAAGGCGGCAATCGCGGTATCGGGACGCCGGATCAGATGCGCGAACATCTGCGCGGGTTTGCCGAGGCGGGTGTCGACCAGGTGTCGTTCATCCAGCAGGGCGGGCGCAACCGCCATGAGGATATCTGCGAGGCGCTTGAAATGTTCGCCAGCGATGTCATGCCCGAATTCAAGGAGCATGAGGACGAACGCCAGAAGAAGAAGGCCGAGGAACTTGCGCCCTATGTCGAGAAGGCGATGAAGCGGAAGCAGTTCATGAAGGAACTCAGCGACGACGAGATTCCGAATGTCGTGGCGCTGGGCCGCCAGATTGTCGATCAGGGCGGCTCTGCGGAGCAGCAGAAGGCGCGACAGCGCTTTTCGGAGCAAAGTCAGGTACCGCTCAAAGATCCGCTGAAACAGGCCAGGAGCAAAGACTAGCCGGCGCTTGATGGTGCCATTCCGGCAGGGCCGGCTGGTGGGCCGCCTTGCATCCAGGAACCGGTTGCGCATGCGTCATTGGGCGCCATGCATTCCCCGAAGATCTGGCGTATAATCAAACAATAATCGGGAAAGGGAGACCCACATGACGAAGATCAACAGGATTGCGGCCCTGGCACTTGCGGCTTCGATGCTTCCGTCGGGGTTCGCCTTGGCGCAATCGCCTCGCATCACAACCGGGGCCGAACTTGTCTCGGCCTGTACAATTGCAGCTGGTATCGGGGCCGATGCCGATGATCGCATCGCGCGGGCATCCTGCCACCAGTTTCTGGCCGGCCTTGCGGCCGGGGTCTATGCGTCGGTCGAGGCGGGCGCGCCGCTTATCGTGCGTCGCCTGGGGCCCGGCATGGACGAAGAAGTCTGCTTCCGACTGCCGGACCAACTGGCCTTCGAGACATTCGCACAGCAAGTCATCGCCTTCGCACCGGAACATCCGGATCTGTATAGCCGCACCGCCTTCGAGATGGGCGCGCGGACGCTGGCAGCCAATTATCCCTGTGAAGAATAGATCGACCCTGTCAGGCGTTGCGTAGATACCAGTCGAAATCGACATCGCTGATTTCGGCAAAGAAGCGGTCGCATTCGACTTCCTTGATGGTCAGGAAGATATCGACGAATTTTTCACCGAGTCTTTCGCGCAGGAAGTCGGAGCGGCGCGCGACTTCGAGTGCCTTCCACCAATTCATCGGAAGCGTCGCTTTGCGTCGCGCGTATCCATCGCCGACGATCGGCTCACTGGGTTGCAGCTTCCTGTCGATTCCTTCCTCGATTCCCGCCAGTACGGCCGCCAGCGCGACATAGGGATTGGCGTCGGCGCCGCAGACGCGATGTTCGAGATGGCGTGTCTCGGCGGGCCCCGAGGTTACGCGGAGCGGCACCGAGCGATTGTCGATCGCCCAGGCCGGTGACAGCGGCGCATAGGAATTGCGGCGGAAGCGCCGGAAGGAATTCGCGTTTGGTGCAAATAGTGCCATGGCATCGGCCATGGTCGCTTCGAGGCCGCCGATTGCGTGGCGCAGCAGCGGCGTCAGCGCCGGATCATTGCCTGCAAAAAGATTCGGGTTGCTGTCGTCGGCGAGCGAGATGTGAACATGCATGCCGCTGCCCGATGTTTCGGCATAGGGCTTTGCCATGAAGGTGGCGATGTAGCCGTGACGATCGGCGACGCCCTTGACGAGGCGCTTGTAGAGGATTGCGTCGTCGGCGGCGCGCAAGGCATCGTCGCGATGAGCCAGCACGATCTCGAACTGACCGGGTGCATATTCCGAAATCAGGGTGCGTGCCGGCAGCCCCATCTTCCTCGCGCCGGCGAAGATTTCGTCGAGCAACGGCGCGAAATCCTCCACGTCCTGCATCAGATAGGCCTGCAGATGTGCGGGCGCAAATCCGTTGGGCGCGGCCGCCGGCTTCGGCTTTCCCGCCTGCGCCGCTGCCCGGTCGACCAGATAGAACTCCAGTTCGATCGCGACGACGGGCTTCAGACCCTTGCCCTCCAGCGAGGCGACGGCCCGGGCGAGTGCGTGGCGCGGGTCCGCCGGTGTCGGCGCGCCATCGCGCTCATAGGAGGCGAGGATCAGTTGCGCCGTCGGCGTCGCGTGCCAGGGTGCGTGGGTCAATGTTCCCGGGACCGGAAAGCAGGGGCGGTCGCTGTCGCCTTCTTCCCAGACGAGGCCGGTTTCGAGGACGTCCGCGCCCAGCATGTCGAGCGACTGGATCGAGCAGGGGAGAGGGCGGCCGTCGCGATAGGCGGTCAGAATCTCCTCCGGCCGCAAAACCTTGCCGCGCGCGATCCCCGAAGGATCGGTCAGGAAGGCCTGAATCTGAACGACCTCCGGATGGGCAGCCAGAAAATCGACCGCCTCCCTTTCATTGGCGCGGGTCATGCCGCGATCTCCTTTTCGCCGCAAAGCAGGGACAGGGCCGCATCGAAATGCGTCACCAGCCTGTCGACATCGGCTTTTGTCGTCGACGGCGCGACGAGCGTCATGTTGTGGAAGGGCGTCACCAGTACATCGCGGTTCAGCAGGTAGAGATGGATGGCGCGTTCGACCGTGTGGTCGATGGCCGCCGCTGCCTCGGCACCGTTGCGGAGCGGGCGGGGGCTGAAGACAAGTTCGGCACGGGCACCGAGTTGCGTCACCGTCCATGGCAGGGTCCGACGCGTGACAGCGGTCCGAAGGCCGTCCGCAAGTCCTGTTGCCAGTTCGGTCATATGCGCATATGTCGCCTCCGTCATGACCTCGGCGAGGCAGGCGCGCATGGCGGCCAGCGCCAGCATGTTGCCGGAAAGCGTTGTGCCGATACCCGAATAGCCAGGTACTTTCGTCTCGAGCACGCGACGCATGTCGGCCTCGACCTCCGCCGTGAAGCCGAAAACGGCGGCAGGAAGGCCGCCTGCCACCGGCTTGCCAAGTACGAAGAAATCGGGGCAGAGATCATGCGCGCGGGTGAAGCCGCCCGGGCCGGCGGAGATCGTGTGCGTCTCATCGAGGCAGATCAGCGTGCCGTGGCGATGTGCGGCCGCGATCAGGCCTTCGATGAAGCCGGGTTCCGGCAACACCATCGCCGTATTGGTCAAGGCCGGCTCGGTCAGGATCAGCGCAATGTCGCCGACCGCCAGCATGCGCTCGACGGCGTCGAGGTCGTTGAAGGTCGCGGCGACACTCGTGCGTGCCACATCGTTTACCTGTCCGAGCAGGCTAGCCTTCATGGCCGTCCGGTCGCCCTCAAGTCTCACGAAGGCGTCCTCGACCTGGCCGTGATAGCAGCCATCGAAAACAAGAACTTTCGGACGTCCCGTCAGGGCGCGGGCCCAGCGGACAACGGCACGGTTGGCATCGCTTGCCGTCGCCGTCACCTGCCAGAAAGGCAGCCCGAAACGCGCTGCGAGCAGGCTGCCGACCTCGGCTGTCAGGTCGGATGGCAACATTGCGGTCAGGCCAAGCCGGGCCTGTTTGGCGATCGCGCGGGCGACTGGTTCCGGCGAATGACCGAACATGGCGCCCGTATCGCCCAGACAGAAATCGGCATGGCGATGGCCGTCCACATCCGTGACAGTGGAGCCGGCGGCCTCTCGGACAAAGATCGGGAAGGGTGTTTCCCAATCGAGCATCCAGTGCAGGGGAACGCCGCCCGGGAAGTGAGTCCCCGCATTTGCGGCCATTTGCCGGGAAGCCGGATGCCGTTCGACAAAGCGTGCACGTTCAACCGCAATCAATGCTGCCGCGCGCGCCTTGATCTCCGACGGCATGGTCATGGGAAGAGCTCCTGATGAAAAACGCAGCGCAAGGTAATTGCCTCTCTACACGGCGGCAAGCGGCGTGTCGCGGGTGCCGCATGCATCGTCGGTATCCGGATCAGCCCGGACGGTGCGTTTTAGGGTGGACGTGCTCCGGTGAGTGATGCAGACAAACAAGGTGTCAGACAAAAGAGGCAGAAAACCGCTGTTTTGCAGATACGCAGGAGAATGAGTCTCCGGGAGGGACTGTATGAGGTCCGTTGATCGGATAGTCGCGATATGGAAGGACGGCTTTCGCAAACGTCTGCGCCGGCGGGTCAGCTGGGGCGGTTCGGAACGACAGGCGCGCCTCCGTTTGCGACGACGCCTCGAAGACCTGGGGGCATTCGACTCCGTTTGGTATCTCGGTTTCTATCAGGATGTCGCCGATCACGGTCTCGATCCATTTGAACACTACATGAAGTCGGGTTGGCGCGAGCAGCGGAAGCCGACACCCTGGTTCTCTCTCAGCTACTTTCGTACCCTGCGGCCCGACTACACCGATACCGAAAGCCCATTGTCGCTTGTTGCCGGCATGGACGACGAAGACGCAGCCGGTCTGTTGTGCGTGTTGCAGTCCGGTCATGGGCGGACGCTCGATCGCAATCGTGTATTGCTGAACGATGGCGTGTGTCTGACCGGATATTTCAGGTCGGAGATCGGGCTCGGACAGGCGGCACGCAATCTTGCCTATGCGAGCGAGGCGGCGTCCATTCCAGCGACATTTCTCGATATTCATCTGCCGGGACGTGCGTCGGATGCGACTTTTTCCGACAGGTGCGGCATCCGCATGGATCGCTTCGTGCAGATTCTTGTTCTACCGGCTTTCTGGCTTTCGCGGCATGAAGAGCGGCTGAGTTCCGCTGGAGTCAATATACTCTACCCGTTCTGGGAACTTGGCCGGCTTCCGGATCAGTGTCTTTCTTCCATCGAGAAGTTCGACGAGATCTGGGCGCCGTCACGGTTCGTGCAGGAAGCGTTCCGCGCGGCGACCGGCCGGCCGGTCGCGCTGTTGCCGCAGCCTGTTCGCATCCCGGCGGATGTGGCGATGTCTGGATCTGCCGACCGGCCGTTCACGGTTTTGACCTATCTCGATTTCGATTCCTTCAGGGCACGGAAGAATCCCGAGGCCGTTGTGGCGGCTTTCCAGCTTGCCTTCCCGCCGTCGCGACAGGATGTCCGCCTGGTCATCAAGGTGCGTGGGGGCGGAAATGAGGATGGGCGTGAGTGGCTTGCCGGGATTGCGGCAGCGGACAGGCGTGTCGTTCCGATCGACAAGACGTTTGATCGAGCAGCGATGGATCGTCTGATCTTCGACTGCGATGTCTTTGTTTCCCTGCACCGCTCGGAAGGGTTCGGATTCGGGCCGGCAGAGGCCATGGCGGCCGGCAAGCCCGTCGTTGCCACCGACTATTCCGGCAGTACGGATTTCGTGACGGCATCGACCGGGTATCCGGTGGCCTATGATCTCGTGCCGGTCGCCGAAGGGCACTACGTGGACTGGCAGGATCAGGTCTGGGCGGAGCCGCGGATCGACGATGCGGCCCGCTTGCTGCGCGCAATCGAGGCGGACCGGGATGCGGCGCATGCCAAGGCCCTGCGTGGCCGGCAACTCATGATCGACCGCTTTTCGCCCCAGGCTGTCGGCACGACGATGCGGCAAATGCTTCAGGCGCGCGGACTTCTCGCCGAAATGAACGTGCCGATCAATTGAGACGCGGCGGCATTGCGGCCAGCAGCGGTCCGCCGTCAAACGAGACATGAGGGTGACGGTGCCCCCGGCAGGATTCGAACCCGCGACCCCCTGATTACAAATCAGGTGCTCTACCAACTGAGCTACAAGGGCGACCGTGCGCGCAAGATAGTGGTGCCGCGGCCCGGCGGCAAGCGGCGCCTCGGTGGCCCGCCCGACTTGGTATGTATCTGTTCCCGGAATTGGACCCTGCAAAGGGACTGCACCGCGCCCAAGTATGACCCGGCTTTTCAATCGAATGGAGGTGGCCATGGGCGGAACCGAAACGGTGGTGCTGGATGTGCGAACAGGCGAGCGCGGCAGCGTTGCCGAATGGGTGCAGGTTTTCGACGAGGTATGGGAAGCGCCGCGGGGACGGTTGGAGCGTCTTCTCGCGCTTCTTAGCGAAGATATCGTGCTCAAAGCGCCGACGCGACCGCCCGTTTCGCGTGGCAAGGCTGCGGGCCGTAGAGCTTTCCAGCGCGCCTTCGAGGCTTTTCCCGATCTCACGGCGAAATCGAAGCGCTGGGCAGCATCGGGCGACGTACTGTTCATCGAACTCACATTCACGGCGACGGTAGGCGGTATGCCGCTATCGTGGGACAGCGTGGATCGTTTCCTTTTCAAGGACGGGCAGGCCGTTGAACGCATTGCTTTCTTTCAGGATTCAGGCGTGGTTTTGCGGCGCGCGCGGCGAAGTCTGGGGGGCTGGATGCAATTGCTGCGTCTCGCTGCGGGCCGATAGGTTCCGGAGAAAGCCATGAAGCTCTTGTCGGGTCCGTTGAGCATGTTCGGCGCCAAGGCGCAGATCGCCGTTGCCGAGAAGGGCATCGACTGCGAGATCGAGATGGTGTCTTTCACCCTCAAGGATCGGTACTCGCCGCTTCATCCCGATGTGCTGCGCGTAAATCCGAAAAAGCAGGTCCCGGTGCTGATCGACGGGCCGGTCGAGATTTTCGATTCGACGCAGATATTCGAATACCTCGAAGACAAGTTTCCGAAGCCGGCACTGTGGCCGTCGGGCGTTGAGGCGCGCGCCATTGCGCGGCTGATGGAACTGAAGTCCGACGAGGTTTTCTTTCCGTCCTTTGCCGTTCTGCTGCAGGCGCTTGGCGATACACAGGAACCGGAAACGCAATCGGCCCTGGCGAAGATCACCGCCTACTATCGGGAAATGGACGCCTTGCTGGCGGATCGTGACTACATTGCCGGCGACTACACCTATGCCGACATCGCCTTCATCTGCGCCAGCTTCTTCACCGCGTTCATGGGAGGCGCGCCAGATCCGGAATTGCTGCATCTCACGGCGTGGCGCAAGCGGATGATGGCACGGCCGGCCGTGGCGCCGGTCATTCATGCGCTCGCAGAATATTTGACTGAAAATGGACTGAGGGCGCCGTCGATTTAGCCGGGATGGCGAGTGTCATGTGGTGCGGCGGAACAGTTCATAAAGGGCGACAGCGGCGGCGTTGGAGACATTGAGGCTCTTCATCTGTCCGGCTGCGGGCAGGCGGGCAAGCAGATCACAATGCTCTCGTGTCAGGCGGCGGAGGCCCGCTCCTTCGGCGCCAAGCACCAGTGCGACGCGGGGCGAGAGCTCAAGGTCGGGCAGGGAAGCTTCGCCATCGCCGTCGAGGCCGATCACCTCGAAGCCCAGCTCCTTCAATTCGTCAATGGCGCGAACGAGGTTGGTGACGCGGGCAATACGAACCTGCTCGAGGCCGCCCGATGCGGCCTTGGCCAGCGCGCCGCCAAAAGGCGGACTGTTGCGATCGGTCGTAATGAGGGCGGTGGCGCCGAATACGGCTGCGGACCGGAGAATCGCCCCGAAATTGTGTGGATCGGTGACCTGATCGAGCACGACGACATGCTTGGCATCCTCGCAGACCTCGGCGACGTCGCGGTCGGGCAGGGGGGAGGTTCGCAACGCAATGCCCTGATGGACCGCGCCCGGCGGGAGCAGGGCGGCGATCTCATCATTACCCATAATGTCTGGCGAGACGGTAAGGTCTTTGCCCAGGTCGGCGCCCTGCCGCGCCAGTTCGGCTTCGGCGTTTCGGGTCAGGCACAGGCGTTCGGCTGCGCGTGCGGGATTGCGCAGGGCAGCCAGAACTGCATGAAAACCATATAGATAGCTGTCGTCTCCCGGGCGAGTTCCCTTGCCTCCGGGTTGCCCGCGGCCATGTTTTTGTGCGCGGGGGCCATGCGAAGACGCTCCGGTGGGGCGGGTATGGGAGGATTGCTTGCGTCTACTCATGGCCGCGCTTATATTTCGGCTCTCGGGCTCATGCAATCGCCCCCAGACAGTACGCCTTGCCGGACGAAACGGCCCAAGGCGCGCTGCGGGGGTGTTCACGCTTTCGGGACCGGGATTTTAGTTGACACAGCGGCGGCAAACCTGAATAAAGCCGCGCGTGTCCCACGAGGCCGCAAGATCAGTCACATCCGCGAACTTATTGGGATTTCACAACATTTGACATCGGACACGGAGGGGTGCCCGAGTGGCTAAAGGGGACGGACTGTA
>NZ_CAXBIB010000016.1:0-89202 GCF_963975745.1 uncultured Parvibaculum sp.
GTCGGAGCGTAGCGCAGCCCGGTAGCGCACTTGTCTGGGGGACAAGGGGTCGTCGGTTCGAATCCGGCCGCTCCGACCATTTATTGCCATGCTGCAAGGAGTTAGCCGATGATCGACGCCGTTCTTCCGATTGTTCTCTTCATCGTCGTGATCTTCGTGCTCAACAAGGCTGTGACAGGCCGTTTCGGCTGATAGCCCCCTCTGTCACGCAACTGTCACGAAACTGTCACAAACGGCCCTTGCGGGCATCGCGGTGCCGCGACGGGACGCGGCGTGGGGCGGGGATAAAAATACTTATCCCCGGTTTCAGGCCGGGTCGGGACGGACCATCCAGACGATCAGATATTTCGCCGGGAAGGCCCAGACGACACCCGCCGTCAGATAGTAGACGAACTGCACGAAGCCGCCCTCCGGCAGGTGCCCGCTGACCGCGATGGTCATCACCAGGAATGCATAGAGCGTCAGGCCGATCAACAGGACGATCGTGCCGATCAGTTTTCGTGTGCGGATGCCGAGACGCATGGAGAACTCCGGATGGCGCTGCGCGGGATGACCAGACAATCCGAATTAGAGCATTCGGCCGGCTCTGCCTAGAGTCGTTCATCGTTTCACGGAACCGACGAACGACTCCAGGTTTCCGGTTTCGTCGCGTTTCCGGACGGAAAACCGGATTCCATTTTTCCTGAAAACGCTCCAGAGCCGCGCGGCGAGCTGTCGCGGGCGATGCGGACTAGGCGAGAGGCGCCGCGCAGTCTATTTCTAGATGCCATGAGCCTTCTGTCCCGCATCAATGCCGCCGAACGCTATCAGGCCAACCATCGCGCCATCGCGATCTGGCTGGCCTGCGTCGCCGCGCTGGTCTTCATCATGGTGGTGGTGGGCGGGTTGACGCGACTGACCGAGAGCGGGCTGTCGATCACCGAATGGAAGCCCGTGACCGGCGCGCTGCCGCCGATGAGCGAGGCGCACTGGCAGAAGGAGTTCGATCTCTACCGCCAGATCCCGCAATACCAGCTGATCAACAAGGGCATGTCGCTGGCCGAGTTCAAGACGATCTACTGGTGGGAATGGAGCCACCGCTTTCTCGGGCGGCTGATCGGACTGGCCTTCTTCGTGCCCTTTGTCTGGTTCCTCGTCACCAGGCGCGTCGAGCGGGCGCTGCTGCCGCGGCTCATCGGGCTGTTCGTGCTGGGCGGCATGCAGGGCGTGCTCGGCTGGTGGATGGTGATGAGCGGTCTGACCGAGCGAACCGAAGTCAGCCAGTACCGGCTGGCGGCGCATCTGGGGCTGGCGACACTGATCTATATGGCGCTGGTCTGGACGGTGCTCGATCTGATGCGCGGCAAGGCATCGCGGGCGCTCGATGGCATCGCCAAAGCGGCGCTGGCGCTTGTCGCCTTCGTCTTTCTGCAGACGATCCTCGGTGCCTTCGTGGCGGGCCTGCGTGCCGGCGCCGTCTACAATACCTGGCCGCTGATGGACGGGGCGTGGGTGCCCGAGGGGATGATGCGGCTCGCGCCGCTCTGGCACAATTTCTTCGAGAACCATCTGACCGTGCAGTTCCAACACCGGATCGCGGCCTATCTGCTGATCCTCGCCGCGGCCTGGCACTGGTTCGCGGCGCGGCGGACGCAAGCCGCGCAGGGCGCAGGGCTGCTGTTGCTCGCCATCGTGGCGCAGGCGTCGCTCGGCATCTGGACGGTGCTCTGGGCGGTGCCGATCCCGCTCGGCGCGGCGCATCAGGCCGGTGCGCTGATCGTGCTGACTGTGGCGCTGGCGCATGCGCACCGGGTGATGCGGTAGGGAAATCGCAGAGTAGAATGAGAGTGTGATTTTCTTTGTTCTGTCCTTTACGCTCAATGAATAGCGGACTTTCGGCTATGGAGGGATCATCATGCCTGACCACAGGTTTGGACGCAGTTCATCGTGGCACAGTCTCGCCAAGATGAGGCGCGATCTTGTGCAACTCAAGGCCGCTGACGGTACCGAAAACAAGAATGCAATTATCGATGCGGCCCAAGCTGCTGCGATTGCAGGCTGGAGTGCTGTAGACCGTTTCGTGGGCTCCGAGTATTCGCCTCCCGGCACCACCAAGGAAATTCTGAAAGAGGGATATCCGCATTTCGCGATTTGTCAGTCTATGGCAAACGAAGGCAAACACCTCCAAGTGC
The DNA here is from genome assembly GCF_963975745.1 of uncultured Parvibaculum sp. Classification (NCBI taxonomy): domain Bacteria; kingdom Pseudomonadati; phylum Pseudomonadota; class Alphaproteobacteria; order Hyphomicrobiales; family Parvibaculaceae; genus Parvibaculum; species uncultured Parvibaculum sp. The sequence goes on from NZ_CAXBIB010000016.1 coordinate 2,172, forward strand.
GCACGAGACCTGATGATGTATCTCTTGAAGCTAGCGTGAGCGCTACACATTCGGTGTCAATGCAAGAAACGTTGGGATTTGGCGAGGCGTTTTCTATTGAGATTGGACGAGGAGATGGGACTATTGAGCGACAGGAAAATGCCGGAGAGGAGCGTTCTAGAACGTCGAATTCCAAGCTTGAGCTAGCGCGAGTCAGTTCTTCCTATCGCGCAAAGATTGTGATGAAAGACGGCAGTCGATTGCTGGCATATGATGTATTGAGCGGAATAGCCGACCAAATCGAAACTCTTCTTAGAGATACTAGTGTGCCCCAGCCAGACGATTTGTAGGTGTCAAAAAGTGGTTTTCCGTGAGGACACGGAAGTATCAGGTCTGCGCCTGATCGTGCTGACGGTGGCGCTGTGGCATGGGCGCCGGATTATGCGGTAGGGGGATCACAAACGCGTATTGCTGTCCAGATAGTGCCATCGATTCCGTTGTGACGCTCTAGCGATGCGTCGATACGTGATGCTGATTCACGGGAGGGGGAAGTGATTGCAAAACTTCTGACGCAACCAGTTGCGGCCGTTGCTTTGTTTTTCGGCTCGGTGGGACTGTTTGTTTTTCTGCCACTCGCCACGGTCGGCTTCAAGGACGCAGCTTCTTATTTCGGCGCCCTCGTCGGTTTCGCGGCGCTTCTTGTTGGCGCAATGACAAATGCCGAACTTAACCGTAGGCGTGACGACCGGCTGCACAATCGAGACGTCCGAGCGGCTTTTAGCGCGGTACTATTTGAAGTTCAGCAAGTTGGGTTGGTAGCCGAACGAATAATAAATGCATTTGATAATCCGATTCCTCCCAGTCCCATGATTACCAATGACGACGTGCTTGAACAGCTTCTAGTTGCAATTACTGACAATGCCTTTCGTAAACACAACGATCAAATTTTTTCAGCCGCAGTGGAGCATCATGATGTGAGAGTGGATCGCATTGTTAAGTTCTATTATCAAATCGGAGGTTTTAGAGCGATTGCTAGCAAGTGGTATTTAGAGCAGGACGCAGAAGTTCGAATAGCGCTAGCTCAAGTATATCGCGGAGTGGCAAAAGCAGCCCTTACAATGTCAAAGAATGCCTCGGAAGATATCGGCTCTGCTCTAAAGACTCTTTCTTAGATATTTGTTCGTGATTTTTGGATGGGATTTCGATCTGCGGCTTTCGCTCGGAGCAGCATTTTATATTTTGTCTGAGTTTTCTTGCAAAAGCAGGAACAAGGAAAAGGAGCTTGTTGTCTCGACGAAAATCGGAATCCATCTGTGCCTGCGGCAAGAGGCACTGCGAGTGGGTCCCGGGGACGAGCCCCGGGATGACACCTTTGGTTTTGATTTCGTGCGGGGGCCTACGCTCCCCTCACCCTTCCGCCATCTGACGATGGCTCCCTCCCTCTCCCCGGAGGGGAGAGGGAAAGGGGGGTCGCTTCTTCTTACGTTCCCAGCGCCTGGTCAAGGTCGGCGATGATGTCGGCGGGGTCTTCGAGGCCGACCGAGAGGCGGACGACGTCGGGGCCGGCGCCGGCGGCGGTCTGCTGTTCCTCCGTCAACTGACGATGTGTCGTCGATGAGGGATGGATGATCAGGCTGCGCGTGTCGCCGACATTGGCGAGATGGCTCAGCAGTTCGACCTTGCTGACAAGGGCGATGCCCGCCTCATAGCCGCCTTTCAGGCCGAAGGTGAAGACGGCGCCGGCGCCTTTCGGCGAATATTTCTTCATCAGCTTGTTGAAGGGGTCGCTGTCGAGGCCGGCATAGGAGACCCAGGCGACCTTCGGATGGTCCTTCAGGAACTTCGCCACCTTCAGCGCCGAGTCCGAATGGCGCTGCATGCGCAGCGGCAGGGTTTCGATGCCGGTCAGGATCATGAAGGCGTTGAAGGGCGAGATGGCGGGGCCGAGATCGCGCAGGCCCAGCACGCGGCAGGCAATCGCAAAGGCGATGGGGCCGAAGGTCTCGGCGATCTTCAACCCGTGATAGGAGGCGCAGGGCTCGGTCATCGTCGGATATCTGCCGGACTTCACCCAGTCGAACTTGCCGCTGTCGACGATGATGCCGCCCATCGAATTGCCGTGGCCGCCAAGGAACTTCGTCGCCGAATGGACGACGATGTCGGCGCCGTGTTCGATCGGCCGGCAGAGATAGGGCGAGGCCAGCGTGTTGTCGACGATCAGCGGTACGCCGGCGTCATGCGCGAGTTTCGCAATCGCCGCGATGTCCATCACGATGCCGCCCGGATTGGCCAGGCTTTCGATGAAGACGGCCTTTGTCTTCGGGCCGATGGCCGACTTGATCGAGGCCGGATCGGTGCCGTCGGCCCAATCGACTTCCCAGCCGAACTTCTTGAAGGAGTGGCCGAACTGATTGATCGAGCCGCCATAGAGCTGCTTGACGGCGACGAAGCGGTCGCCGGGTTCGAGCAGGGTGTGGAAGGCCAGCATCTGCGCCGCATGGCCGGACGCGACGGCCAGCGCCGCCGTGCCGCCTTCGAGCGCGGCGACGCGCTCTTCCAGCACGGCGGTCGTCGGGTTGGTGATGCGGGTGTAGATGTTGCCGAAGGCCTGGAGGCCGAACAGCGAGGCCGCGTGATCGACATCGTCGAAGACGAAGGAGGTCGTCTGGTAGATCGGCGTGGCGCGGGCGCCGGTCGTGGGGTCGGGCTTCGCGCCGGCATGGATCGCGAGGGTGTCGAATTTGCGGTCGGTCATGTTTGCCTCGTTGGTTTTCTTTCGGTTCAAGTGGCGCTGTTCGTGGGCGCCGCCCCCCTCACCCTTCCGACGCCTGCGGCGTCTCCCTCCCTCTCCCCGATGGGGAGAGGGAAATTGGAGCGCGCATTTCAATCCCTCTCCCCGCAGGGGAGAGGGAGGGAGCGGGCGTCAGCCCGCGGAAGGGTGAGGGGGTCTTCAACGCCCCAATCTCGGTATCTCGATCTTCGGGCAGCGGTTCATCACGACTTTCAGGCCGGCGGCGCGGGCGCGGGTGGCGGCTTCCTCGTTGACGACGCCGAGTTGCATCCAGATGTATTTCGCGCCGATCTCGACCGCTTCGCCGGCGACGGGGCCGGCGGCTTCGGAATTGCGGAAGACGTCGACCATGTCGATCCTTTCGGGAATGTCGGCGAGCGTCGCATAGACCTTTTCGCCGTTGAGGGTCTGGCCGGCCAGACCCGGATTGACCGGGATCACGCGATAGCCTTTTCCTTGCAGGAACTGCATCACGCCGTAGGAGTCGCGGCGCGGATTGGCGCTGGCGCCGACAAGGGCGATCAGCTTCGTCTCGCGCAGGATTTCCTCGATGTCGGCGGCTGTCGCTTCCGATGCGGGCATCAGCGGTCTTCCCATTTCGGCTCGCGTTTTTCGATGAAGGCGCCGATACCTTCCTCGGCGTCGCGGGCGAGCATGTTTTTCACCATCACTTCGCTGGCATAGTCGTAGGCTTCGGCCAGCGGCTTTTCGAGCTGCTCGTAGAAGGCGCGCTTGCCGATCGAGACGGTATGCGCCGATTTCGAGGCGATGGTTTCGGCGAAACGGGCGACGGCGGCATCGAGTTCGGCGGCCGGCACGGCGCGGTTGACGAGGCCGATCTCGACGGCGCGGGCGGCCGAAATCATTTCGCCGGTCAGCAGCATTTCCATCGCCTGCTTGCGCGCGACGTTGCGCGAGAGCGCGACCATCGGCGTCGAACAGAAGAGACCGATATTGACGCCGGGCGTTGCGAATTTCGCCTCGTCCGCGGCGACGGCGAGGTCGCAGCTGGCGACAAGCTGACAGCCGGCGGCCGTGGCGATGCCGTGGACACGGGCGATGACCGGTTTCGGGCAATGGACGATCGCCTGCATCAAGGCGCTGCACTGGCGCATCGTCGCTTCGTAGAAGGCGCGGCCGCGATCGGCTTCGGCGCGGGCGGCCGTCAGTTCCTTCAGGTCGTGGCCGGCGCAGAAGCCGGGACCGGCGCCTGTCAGCACCACGGCGCGCACGGCACGGTCTTCGGCGATATGCGCGAATTCGGCCTGCAGCGCGTCCATCAGGTCGCGCGACAGGGCGTTGCGCTGCGCCGGGCGGTTCATCGTCAGGCGGGCGATGCCGCCTGCGTCCTCGCGGAGGAGGAGGGGCTCGGCGGCCTTTGCGGCGGGCTGGCTCATGGTGGCGTCTCCCTGTGTTTCTTGCGGGGGAGCATAGCGGGGGCGGCGCCTGTTGCACATACATAGCGTATATGCTATATAACAAACCAGATGACATGGAAGGTCGAAGTTCTCAATGAGACGGTCGCGGCCGAGATCGATGCCTTGCCGCTGCAGGTTCGGGCGTCGCTGACGCGCATTGTCGAACGCATCGCGCTTGTCGGTCTGGAGCGGATGCGCGAACCGCATGTCAAACACCTGCGCGGCAAGATATGGGAAATCCGCGCGAGCGGCGGCGAGGGCATCGGCCGGGCGCTTTACGTGACCGCCAAAGGCAAGCGCGTCGTTATCGTGCTTGCCTTCACCAAAAAGACGCAGAAGACGCCAGCGCGGCTTGTCGACCTGGCGGAAGAGCGAGCGAAGGATGTGCGATGAGTAACAAGACCAAGACGACCAAGACCATTCCGTTCGGGCGTCTTTCGGCCGAGTGGAAAAAGGATCCCGCGTTTCGGGCAGAGTATGAACGGCTTGGCCCGGTGATGGAGCTTGCCTTCAGGCTGGCCGAATTCCGACACAAGACAGGACTGACGCAAGCCGAAGTGGCAAAGCGGATGAAGACGACACAATCGGCGATTGCGCGACTCGAAAGCGGCAAGGTCGATCCCGGCCTGAAAACGCTGGCGGCGTATGCCGAGGCTGTGGGCGCGCGGCTCAAGGTCGATCTGGTGGCAAGCTAAATCTAAGTTCGCTTCATCCGGTAAAGCACATGGCGCCGCAGCTTGTGGCCGAGGGGCAGGTTCGGGTGGTCGAAATCGTCCTTCGGGTCGTGGGTCATGCCGAGGCGCCGCATGACGGCCTGGGAGCGGGTGTTGGCGGTGACGGTGAAGGAGACGATTTCGGGGAGGCCGGCGGCGAAGCCGTGGGCCAGCGCGGCGCGGGCGGCTTCCGAGGCGTAGCCTTTGCCCCAATGGGCCGGTGCGAGGCGCCAGCCGATCTCGACTGCAGGCGTGAAATGCGCCTCGAAGGTGACCGGGCGGATGCCGGTGAAGCCGATGAAGGGGGCGATGCCCGGCACTTCGAGGGCCCAGAAGCCATAGCCCATGATCTCGATGTCGGATTTCAGGATCTGCGCGACATTGTCGCTTTCGGCGCGGCTGAGCGTTCCCGGGAAATGCTCCATCACTTTCGGGTCGGCCGACATGGCGGCGAAGGGCGCGGAGTCGGCCTCAACCCATGGCCGCAGGATCAGGCGTTCGGTCGTCAGCGTGGCGGGGGGCATGGCTTTCTCCTCGGCGGGGTGCGGAGTTTAACCGCAGCGCGGCTTCGGGTAAAAGCGGCGGCAGCCAAGGGGAGGGCAAGGTGGCCGATTTCAAGCCGGTGATGAGCGTCGAGGCGCTGGAGGATTTCATGGCGCGCGAGTTCCCGCAGATGCGCGAGGGCGGCGCGCTGACGCGGATCGAGGAAGTGGGGCCGGGTTTCGCGCGGCTCAGGCTCGCCTTTGACGAGCGCAATCTCAGGCCCGGGGGCACGATTTCGGGCCCGGCGATGATGGCGCTGGCCGATTATGCGATGTATGCGGCGGTGCTGGCGCATATCGGGCCGGTGGCGCTGGCGGTGACCACCAACCTGTCGATCAATTTCCTCAGGAAGCCGGCCCCGGCCGACATTCTGGGCGAGGCGCGGCTCCTGAAGCTCGGACGGGCGCTGGCGGTCGGCGAGATCGCGATGTGGCAGGAGGGGGCGGAGGGCGACCCGGTCGCCCATGCGGTTTCGACCTATTCGATTCCGCCGAAGTGAGGGGGGCTGGCGGCAAAGGCAGCCGTAAGTCTTTCTTCCCACCCGGCCCCCAGGGGCGGGTGGGAAGATGGGGCAGTGGATGTGGGGTATTATAATACCCCATCGGCAAAAGCCTGTCATTTCAGCGTTTTTCGGGCCCCGGAGCGGCCGGATGTTGTTGACAGGTCCCCGGGGATCGCCTAGAAGCAGCGCCGAACCGGGGTGGCGCTTTGCCGCCCCTCTTTGATTTGCAGGATGTTTCGCAATGAAGACCTATTCCGCGAAAGCCTCGGAGATCGAGAAGAAGTGGATCGTGATCGATGCCGAAGGCATCGTGCTCGGCCGTCTTGCGTCCTATGTCGCCAATGTTCTGCGCGGCAAGACCAAGGTGACCTACACGCCTCATCTCGACTGCGGCGACAACGTGATCATCGTCAATGCGGCCAAGGTGGCTCTCACCGGCGCCAAATACGACGACAAGCGCTACTACCGCCATACGGGCCATCCCGGCGGCATCAAGGAAACCAGCCCGAAGCGCATTCTCGAAGGGCGCTTCCCGGAGCGCGTGCTGGAACTGGCGGTCAAGCGGATGATCCCGCGCGGGCCGCTCGGCCGCAAGCAGCTCGGCAACCTGCACATCTATGGCGGGCCCGAGCATCCGCATGAGGCGCAGCAGCCGCAGAAGATCGACTTCGCGGCGCGCAACCGCAAGAACGTCAGGATCGCATGACCATGTCCGAAACAACCACGCTTGAAGGCCTGAAAGAAGCGATCGCACCGGCGGCGGAAGCCGCGCCTGCGGAGCCCAAGCTCGACAAGTTCGGCCGCGCCTATGCGACCGGCAAGCGCAAGAACGCCGTTGCCCGCGTCTGGATCAAGCCGGGCTCGGGACGCATCAGCATCAACGGACGCACGCTCGAAGTCTATTTCGCGCGCCCGGTGCTCAGGATGATCCTCAACCAGCCGCTGGTGACCGCGCAGCGCGAAAAGCAGTACGACATCACCTGCACGGTGGTGGGCGGCGGCTTGTCGGGCCAGGCGGGCGCCATCCGCCACGGCATTTCGCGGGCGCTGACCTATTTCGAACCGGGCCTGCGTCCGGCGCTGAAGAAGGAAGGCTTCCTGACGCGCGACAGCCGCGTTGTCGAGCGCAAGAAATACGGCAAGGCGAAGGCCCGCCGCAGCTTCCAGTTCTCGAAGCGCTGATCCCCTCCGGGGTTCACGGAAAGGCGCTTCGTGGAAACGAGGCGCCTTTTTTGTTTGTGGCTTCCCCCCACCCGATCCGCTGACGCGGATCGACCTCCCCGCGAGGGGGAGGTGGGACACAAGTAGCGGAGCATGAAGAGATGACCACGAAGGTTTTCATCGATGGCGAAGTGGGGACGACGGGATTGCAGATCCGGGCGCGGCTCGACGGGCGCGACGATCTGGAACTGATTTCGCTGGGCGAGGACAGGCGCAAGGATGCCGGTGCGCGGAAAGAGGCACTCAACGCCGCCGACATCGTGGTGCTGTGCCTGCCGGACGATGCGGCGAAGGAAGCCGTGTCGCTGATCGGGAACAAGACGACGCGCGTCATCGATGCCTCGACGGCGCATCGCGTGGCGCCGGGCTGGGTCTACGGCTTTCCCGAAATGACGGCGGCGCAACGGCAGCTCGTGTCGGGTGCTTCGCGCGTCACCAATCCCGGCTGCTATCCGACCGGCGCCATCGCGCTGACGCGGCCACTTGTGGAGGCGGGGCTGTTGCCGGCGGACTGGCCGCTCACCGTCAATGCGGTGTCGGGCTATTCGGGCGGCGGCAAGCAGATGATCGCCGAGTTCGAGGATCAGGCGTCGTCGAACTACACGCTCGAAGCCTTCCGCGCCTATGCGCTGGGCCTCGCGCACAAGCATGTGCCGGAGATGCAGCAGAATATGGGGCTCGACCATCCGCCGCTCTTCACACCGAATGTCGGGCGCTATGCGCAGGGCATGATCGTCGAGGTGCCACTGCAGCTCTGGGCGCTGCCGGGCACGCCGTCGCTGGCGCAAGTGCATGAGGTGCTGGCGGCGGCTTACGACGGGCAGCGGTTCGTGTCGGTTGCGCCGCTTGCAGAGAGTGCGGCGATGACCAAGCTCGACCCGGAAGGGTTGAACGGCTCGAACGAGATGAAGCTGTTCGTCTTCGGCAACGAGAAGACGAAGCAGGCGCGGCTGGTGGCGCTGCTCGACAATCTCGGCAAGGGCGCGTCGGGACAGGCGGTGCAGTGCCTCAACATCATGATCGGCGCCGATGAGGGGCTCGGCGTCAATCTTTGATGGAAGAGGTTTGCACGCGAAGCCGCGAAGACGCGAAGAAGAAAGGAAGAAGAAGGGTTTTCACGCGGAGACGCGGAGTCGCGGAGAAGAGAAGAAAAATTATTGCGCCTTCGGCGCGAAGACTCTTCCTGCATGAAGAAGAAAGAATTGTTCACGCAGAGGCGCAGAGACGCAGAGGTGCCATCAAGCGGGGCGAGGGCAGCAAATCCAGCATGCGCCCTTTTTCTTTTTGCCGGGCTTTGCCCGGCAAAGAAAGTCAGGCGACAGGAAACGGCCGCTTGCCAAACATGCATTCCTCTCTGCGTCTCTGCGCCTCTGCGTGATACCTTCCCTTACTTCTTCTTCGCGTCTTCGCGGCTTCGCGTGCAAACCCTTCTTTTCTTCTCCGCGACTCCGCGTCTCCGCGTGCCAATTCCTTCCTACATTCTGAGCAGGATGACGCCGGCGGCGACGATGGTGGCGGCGGCGACGGCGCGCCAGCCGAGGCCTTCCTTCAGCAGCAGGCCGGAGATGAGCGCGGCGAAGACGACGCTGGTTTCGCGCAAGGCGGCGACGGGGCCGAGCGGCGCCAGCGTCATCGCCCAGATCACCAGCCAGTAGGCGATCACCGACATCACGCCGCCGGCAAAGCCGATGGCCATGGCGCGCTGCGGCACGAGGAACCTGCGGCCGCGGCGGGCGAGCACCAGCAGGAAGAAGATCAGCCCGTCGCCGGCGAAGAGCCAGATCACATAGATATGCGGGCTTTCGGCGACGCGGCCGCCAAGGCCGTCATTCAGCGTGTAGGCGGCGATGAAGAGCGAGGTGCCGAGCGCATAGGCGAGCGCGCGCGGGTCGTTGGGCAGGCCCGCGCCATTGGTGCGGCGGAAGGCGAGGCTGACAATGCCGATGGCGACCAGCGCGATGCCGACGAAAGCCGGCGTGGGCAGGATTTCGCCGAGCCAGACCGCGCCGATGATGGTGACGATCGCCGGCGCCAACCCGCGCGACAGCGGATAGACCTGGCCGAAATCTCCGTGTTCGTAGCATTTGACCAGGAAGAGCTTGTAGCCGGCATGGAGCAGGAAGGAGAGGGCGAGGATCTGCGCGACGTCCCAGCCGGGCAGGGGAATGAAGGGCAGGAAGGGCAGCGCGACGAGGCCCGTCGCCGCCGCAATCCAGCCCATCATCATCAGCCGGTCGGCGCCGGTCTTGACCAGCGCGTTCCAGGTGGCGTGCAGCAGGGCGGAGGCGAGGACGGCGAGGGTGACGGTCAGGGTCAAGGCGAGCGCTTTCGGCGGGACCGCGGGATGGCGGCACCCGGGGAGGCTAGCCTGTGGCGCTGAGTCTGCCGAGAGGGGATTTAGGCGAAGGGGTTTGCGCTGAACCACTTCACCTCCCCCTCGCGGGGAGGTCGAAGGGCGAAGCCCTTCGGGTGGGGGGCTCGGCGACGAATGGTGGGTGCTGTGTATGCCGCGCGGCCGCGACCCCCACCCGAGAAATCCGCGTACCGCGAATTTCTCGACCTCCCCGCAAGGGGGAGGTGGAAGGTTGGTTTCGGGTTCACCCGGTATTCGTCATTGCGAGGAGCGATAGCGACGAAGCAATCCAGAAAGCCGCAAATTCCGAAGTTGCCGCTTTCTAATTTCTGTTTCGTTTGCGACGGGCGTCTTGAGCTTAATCCTGAAGTTGCAGCTAGCTGGAAATCTGAAGATCGTAGAGTTTTCCCTCTCGATCTCGACACACACCCAGTCCCGAGACACGCAGGCCGACCATCGAGTACTTGAATTCACATCGCATAGTCGTTCCGTCGCCGGCACTGAGATTTGCCACACCCATTCCGGATGCTGAATCGGACGTCAGGCGCCCACTGCTGCCAATTGCCGTTACACCGACGTGTCCTTGTTCGCTGAGATAGTATGTCTCGCCGCCGGCTGTTCGCATGACAGTCCACGGTCCTTCAAAAGTCCTGTCAGCGAACGCAACTTTCATCGTCCCCGAATTTTCGCCTGCATCCGCGGTGCCTCTTCCAATCAGCCCTGTTTCCTGTTCGACCAACGTGACATTGACGGTTGTGCACGCAGCCACCAAGGCCGCCAGACAGATCACTCCAAAATTTTTCACGGCCAATTCCCTTCGAGTTTCCAGGGCGAATTCGTCATGCAACAAATGGAGCGTCGCTGTGCGGCACCGCGCCAAGAACGGATAACCCGGGAGATATCGTATCCCTCAATCCTCGCTCTTCACCAGCACATAAGACCCCGGTGCGTCTTCCAGCACCTTCAGCTTGCCGTCGCCCGGTTTGCGCGCCGCGACCATTTCGCCTGATTTTTCCGAGAGCCATTGTTCCCAGTCGGGCCACCATGAGCCCTTGTGGTCGGTCGCGCCTTCGAGCCATTCGGCGGCGGTGGCCGGCAGGTCGTCGTTCAGCCAGTGGTTGTACTTGTTCAGCGCGGGCGGGTTGATGACGCCGGCGATGTGGCCGGAGCCGGCGCAGATGAAGCGCACCGGGCCGCCGAAGAGTTTCGTTGCCTTGTAGACCGAGTTGTAGGGCGAGATGTGGTCCTCGCGGCTCGACTGCAGATAGACCGGCACCTTGACCTTGTGGAGGTCGAGCGTTTCGCCGCCGAGCTTCATGCGGCCTTCGGCGAGCTTGTTCTCGAGATAGCATTCGCGCAGATAGAAGACATGCATGGCGGACGGCAGGCGCGTCGCATCGGCGTTCCAGAACAGGATGTCGAAGGGCATCGGCTCGCGGCCGAGCAGGTAGTTGTTGACGACATAGTTCCAGATCAGGTCGTTGGAGCGCAGCATGTTGAAGGTCGAGGCCATGGTCGAGCCCTTCAGGTAGCCGCCTTCCTGATGCATCTGGCGTTCGATGTCGGCGATCTGTTCCTCGTCGATGAAGACCTTGAGTTCGCCGGCCTCGGTGAAGTCCATCTGGGCGACCAGGAAGGTCGCCGACGTGATGCGGGTGTCGCCGCGCGCCGCCATGTGGGCCAGCGCGCAGGCCAGCAGCGTGCCGCCGATGCAATAGCCGACCGCGTTGACTTCCTTTTCGCCGGTCGCAAGTTCCACCGCGTCGAGTGCCGCATAGACGCCTTCGATCATGTAGTCCTCGAAGGTCTTCAGGGCGAGCTTCGCGTCCGGGTTGACCCAGCTGGCGATGAAGACCGTGTAGCCCTTGTCGAGCGCATGTTTGATGAAGGATTTTTCGGGCGTCAGGTCGAGGATGTAATATTTGTTGATCCAGGGCGGGAAGATCACCAGCGGGCGCTTGTGGACCTTTGCGGTCGAGGGCTCGTATTGAATGAGCTGCATCAGCTCGTTCTGGAAGACGACCTTGCCGGGTGTCGTCGCGATGTTCTCGCCGAGCCTGAAGGCCGACATGTCGGTCTGCTGGATGTCGATATGGCCGTGGCCGCGCTCGATGTCGTCGAGCAGGCGTTCCATGCCGGCGACCAGGTTCTCGCCGTTGGAGGCCAGCGTGGTGCGCAGGATTTCCGGATTGGTGAAGACGAAGTTGGAGGGCGAGACCGCATTGGCGATCTGGCGGACATAGAAATCGGCCTGTTCGCGCGTATGCGGGTCGATGCCCTCGGCGGCGCGGATGCGGTCGGTCAGCCATTTGCCGGTCAGGAGATAGGATTGCTTCATCAGGTCGAAGACGATGTTCTCCTGCCAGTCGGGATCGCGGAAGCGCTTGTCGCTGCGGCTCGGCTCGGCGACCGGGGCGACATCCTCGCCCAGCAGGAAGCGGCGGGTCATCGAACCGGCGAGATCGAGATAGCCCTGCCAGAGCGACAGCTGCGCCTCGACCAGGCGGGCGGGATTGGCCAGGTAGCTGCCGGCAACCGCCATCAGGGTGCGGGCGACGCGCTGGAACTCGTGCAGGTGGCGGTCGCCGCTGCCGGGCGAATCATCCGGCCGGGCCAGCAGGCGGGCGGCCTTCTGGCCGAGGGTCGCGGCGCGCAGCAGGTTGACGGCAAGCGCGCCCGGATCGGGCATCACGAAGCCCCGGGGCGTCTTTTCGGGGGCGGATTTGACGGTTGCGGTTTCGGCGGGGGCGGTTTCGGCGCGGGGGGCGGTCTTCTTGCGGCGGCTTTTTGGGGCGCTCATCTGCGGTCCTTGGGGGCTTTTCGGGTCTTTGTCCAGCGATCGGGCCAGCAATCGATATGGGTCGCGGGGCGCTTGGTCACAGGCCCCGGGGCGACAAAATCTTTCGCTGGCCCAGCCTATACTATAGGCTTGCGCATGTCCGCCGGATGACAGGCGGGCGGCGCCATCAAATTCAGGGAGTTCGAGAGATGTCCGCTCAGGCGAAGATGGGACCGGCGATTGCAACGGTCCTGCTGGCGGGATTGCTGACGGCGGGCTGTTCGGGACTGACCGACCAGGCGCTTTACGGCGGCACGCCGGCTGCGGCGGCCCCCGACGCGACCTTCCCGGACCTGCGCAGCGTGCCGCAGACGGCGCCGCAGACGACATCGCCCGAGGCCCAGCAACAGATCGCCGGCGACCTGACCGCCGACCGCGCGCAGGCGCGTTATGCCGACCAGCTGCTCAGGGCCGGCACGGCCGCGCCTGCCGCCGGTTCGTCCGGCCGCGCCGGGCCGCTGCCGCCGCCGCTGCCAGCGCTGGACGACATTCCGGCCGGGCTCGAAAGCGACCGGCAATCGCTCTATCAGGATGCGCCGGTGATTCCGATGCCGGCGCGGGGCGGGCATCGCGACATGGCGGCCGTGTTCAAGCTCGAAACGGCGGCCCGCGAGGCGACGCCGGCCGAGGCCGCCGTGGTGACCGAGGACGGGGCGCCTGCGGCCGCGCCGACCGCCGGGGCCGATGGCGGCCCCGAGGTGGTGCCGGCACCGACCAAGCGGGTGACCGTGAAGCCGGTGATCGGCCAGGCCACGCAGGCCAGCCAGCCCTGAGCCCGCCCGGCCACGTTCCGGCCGGATTTTCCCTCTATCCGACGGCGCGCAGGGCTTTGGCGGGGCCGGCTTTGGCGTTATAAGGGCGCCCTGTGTCCGGCCTTGCGGGCCCGTCCGCGTCTCCAGGAAGCTGCCATGAGCGAAGAGTTTCATCGCATAAAGCGTCTGCCGCCCTATGTCTTCGAGAGCGTCAACAAGCTCAAGGCCAAGGCGCGCGCCGAGGGCAAGGACATCATCGATTTCGGCATGGGCAATCCCGACATGCCGACGCCGCCGCATATCGTCGAGAAGCTGATCGAGGCGGTGCGCGACCCGAAGACGCATCGCTATTCATCCTCGCGCGGCATTCCGGGCCTGCGCAAGGCGCAGGCGGCCTATTACCAGCGCCGCTTCGGGGTGACGCTCAATCCCGAGACCGAGGTCATCGCGACGCTCGGTTCGAAGGAGGGGCTGGCCAATCTCGCCCAGGCGATCACCGCGCCGGGCGACGTGATCCTCTGTCCCAATCCCAGCTATCCGATCCATGCCTTCGGCTTCATCATTTCGGGCGCCGTCATCCGCTCGGTGCCGTTCGAGAGTGCGGACGGGTTTTTCGACATGCTGGAGCGCGGCGTGCGCCACAGCGTGCCCAAGCCCGTGGCGCTGGTCGTGTCCTATCCGTCCAACCCGACGGCGCAGGTCGCCGATCTCGATTTCTATCGCGAGGTGATCGCCTTTGCGGCCAAGCACGATCTTTTCGTGATTTCGGATCTCGCCTATTCGGAAATCTATTTCGACGGCAATCCGCCGCCCTCGATCCTGCAGGTGCCGGGGGCACGCGAGCGCACGGTCGAATTCACCTCGCTGTCGAAGACCTATGCGATGCCCGGCTGGCGCATGGGCTTTGCGGTCGGCAACGAACGGCTGATCAATGCGCTGGGCCGCGTCAAATCCTATCTCGATTACGGCGCCTTCACGCCGATCCAGGTGGCGGCGACGGCCGCGCTCAACGGACCGCAGGACTGCGTCGCCGAGATCCGCGCCACCTATCAGCATCGCCGCGACGTGCTGGTCGACAGCATGGGCCGTGCCGGCTGGGACATTCCCTCGCCGCCGGCCAGCATGTTTGCCTGGTCGCCGATCCCCGAGAAATTCCGCCACATCGGCTCGCTCGGTTTCGCGACGCTGCTGCTCGAACAGGCCGATGTCGCGGTCGCGCCGGGCATCGGCTTCGGCGAATATGGCGACGGGCATGTGCGCATCGGCCTGGTCGAAAACGAGCAGCGCATCCGGCAGGCGGCGCGCAACGTCAAGCGCATGATGAGCCATGCCGACCAGATCATCGCCGAATACGAGGAACGGGTCGGCATCAAGTCGAGCGTCGTGGCGCATCCCAATTCAACGCGGGCAGGGCGGACGTGAGCGAGGTTCTGCGGCTCGGGATTGCCGGCCTCGGCACGGTGGGGGCGGGTGTGGTCAAGATTCTGACCGCGCGCGGCGCGCATCTGTCGGCGGCGACCGGCCGGTCCATCGCGATCAGCGCCGTATCGGCGCGTGACCGCAAGAAGGATCGCGGCATCGATCTGTCCGGCATCCGCTGGGAAGACGATCCGCTGGCGCTGGCCCGGGCCGATGACGTCGATGTCGTTGTCGAGCTGATCGGCGGTTCGGAGGGCGTGGCGCGCGATCTCGTCGAGGCGGCGCTTGGCGCGGGCAAGCATGTCGTCACCGCCAACAAGGCGCTGGTCGCCCATCATGGCGGGAGCCTCGCGCGGCTGGCCGAAGCGAAAGGCGTCGCGCTCAACTACGAGGCGGCGGTGGCGGGCGGCATTCCGATCGTCAAGACAATGCGCGAGGCGCTGGCGGCCAACGAGGTCCGCAGCATCCACGGCATTCTCAATGGCACCTGCAACTACATCCTGACCGAGATGGAGACGACGGGGCGCGATTTCGGCGACGTGCTGAAGGACGCGCAGGCGCTCGGCTATGCCGAGGCCGATCCCTCCTTCGATGTCGGCGGGGTCGACGCCGCGCACAAGCTGGCGATCCTGACCAGTCTTGCCTTCGGTACGGAAGTCGATTTCGGCGCGGTGCAGATCGAGGGCATCGAGAAGATCAGCGCGACCGACATCTCCTTTGCGCGCGAGTTCGGCTACAAGATCCGGCTGCTGGCCATCGCCGAGAAGCTCGAAAGCGGCATCGTGCAGCGCGTGCATCCGGCGCTGGTGCCGGAAGGAACGCCGCTTGCCGCGGTGTCGGGTGTCTACAATGCGGTGGCGGTGGATGCCGACCGGGTCGGCCATATGGTGCTCGAAGGGCGTGGCGCCGGCGAAGGCCCGACCGCATCGGCGGTGCTTTCCGACATTGTCGACATTGCCCGCGGCCTCATCCTGCCGCCCTTCATCGTGCCGGCGGATTGCTTGAAGAAACTCGTGCAACCGCCTGTCGATACACATAAAAAGTCGTTCTATATCCGGGTGCGTGCGGTTGACCGCGCGGGCAGCATGGCGGCGATCACGCAGGCGCTGGCACAGGCCTCGGTTTCGATCGAGCGGATCGTACAGCGCGGCGACCGGAAGGATGGCAGCGGCCGTCTGCCCGTCGTTTTCGTGACGCATGAAACCGACGAAGGCACAATGGCCCGCGCGCGGGCACATCTGGCAGAACATGAGGACGTGGCGGGCACGCCGCTGGTCTTGAGGATCGAGGACGGTGAACTTCGCTGAGCGCGCGGAGGATTGCCTTGCGACATTTGTGTGAGGCCCGGACCGCCGGGCACGAAAGGGGATTTCGATGGCGACCAAGATTACCAACCTGAACCGCATGCTGGCGCTGGAGATGGGGCGCGTCACCGAGCGTGCGGCGGTGCGGTCGTCGCTCTGGGTCGGCCGCGGCGACGAGAAGTCGGCCGACCAGGCCGCCGTCGACGCGATGCGCAAGGAACTCAATGTGCTCGATATCGACGGTGTCGTGGTGATCGGCGAAGGCGAGCGCGACGAGGCGCCGATGCTCTATATCGGCGAGAAGGTCGGCACCGGCAAGGGACCGAAGGTCGACATTGCGCTCGACCCGCTGGAAGGCACCACGCTGACCGCCAAGGCGATGCCCAATGCGATGGCCGTGCTGGCTGCGGCCGAAGGCGGCACGCTGCTCAATGCGCCTGACACCTATATGGACAAGATCGCGATCGGCGGCGGATTCCCGGACGGTCTGGTCGACCTCGATGCGACGCCGGCCGAAAATATCAAGGCACTGGCCAAGGCCAAGAAGATCGAGGTTTCGGCCATCACCGCCTGCATTCTCGACCGGCCGCGCCATGCCGAGCTGATCCGCGCCGTGCGCGAGACCGGCGCCCGGGTGACGCTGATCACCGATGGCGACATTGCCGGCGTCATCGCCACCACCGATCCGGCGACCGGTGTCGACATCTATATGGGTGTCGGCGGTGCGCCCGAAGGTGTGCTGGCGGCGGCGGCGCTGCGCTGCATCGGCGGCCAGATGCAGGGCCGTCTCGTGACCTCCGTCGAGGAACAGAAGGTCCGCGCGGCCAAGATGGGCGTCAAGGATTTCAACAAGAAGTTCACGATGAACGAGATGGCGTCGGGCGATGTCATCTTCGCGGCGACCGGCGTCACCGATGGCTGGCTGCTCGATGGCGTGCATCACGTGAATGGCGGCGTCACGACCCACACGATCGTGATGCGCTCGGCCACCGGCACGGTGCGGCGTCTCAATTCGTTCCATTCGAATATCGAGAAGTTCAGCTAGGGCCGGTGCGGCGCGACCGGTTCATCGCAATCCGCCGCCCGGCGGCGGTCGCTGCAATGCGTCCGCATCGTCATGACGGGACAAGGACCGCATGTCTGTAGCCCGCAACTTTCTCGGCGTCGACCGTTCGGCCACCGGCCGGGCCTGGGTCAGCCGTCTGGCCGACGACCGGCTGGCGCTGGCCATTGCGCAGCGCGAAGGCCTGCCCGAGATCGTTGCGCGTGTGCTGGCGGGGCGCGGCGTTCTGCCTGAGGATTGCGCGGCCTATCTGGCGCCGTCGCTGAAGAACCTGATGCCCGATCCGCGCGTCGTGACCGATATGGAGAAGGCGGCCGCGCGGGTTGCAAAGGCCATCATGGAGGGCGAGAAGGTCGCGGTCTTCGGCGATTACGATGTCGACGGTGCCACCTCTTCGGCGTTGCTCTACCGCTTCTTCCGCGCCGTCGGCAGCGAGCTGCGCGTCTATATTCCCGATCGCATCCGCGAGGGCTACGGGCCCAATGCGCCGGCGCTGCTGCGGCTCAAGCAGGAAGGCATCGATCTCGTCATCACGGTCGATTGCGGCACCATGGCGCACAAGGCGCTGGGGCTTGCCGCCGATGCGGGACTGCCCTCGGTCGTGATCGACCACCACCAGGCCGAGCCGGCCTTGCCGCCGGCCTTTGCGCTGGTCAATCCCAATCGTCTCGACGACGAGAGCGGACTCGGCCAGCTGGCGGCCGTGGGCGTTGCCTTTCTCTTTGTCGTCGCGATCAACCGGACATTGCGCGAGGCCGGTTTCTATTCGGGCCGCGACGAACCCGACCTGATGCAATGGCTCGATCTGGTGGCGCTGGGGACGGTCTGCGATGTCGTGCCGCTGACCGGGCTCAATCGCGCCTTCGTGGCGCAAGGGCTGCGCGTGATGGGCCGGCGGCGCAATGCCGGGCTTGCGGCGCTGGCCGATGTGGCGCGGATGAACGGCGCGCCCTCGACCTATCATCTGGGTTTTCTGCTCGGTCCGCGCGTCAATGCGGGCGGGCGTGTCGGCCGCGCCGATCTCGGCGCGCGGCTGCTGGTCACTGAGGACGAAGAAGAGGCACGTGTTCTTGCCGAAGAACTCAATGTGATGAATGCCGAACGCCAGTCGATCGAGGCGCAGGTGCTCGAAGAGGCGCTGGCACAGGTCGAGACACGGCTGTCGGCCTCGCGGGCCAACACGCCGCCGCCGCTCATTCTGGCGCATGCACGCGGCTGGCATCCCGGCGTCATCGGCATCGTCGCCAGCCGTCTCAAGGACAAGTACGACCGGCCGAGCATGGTCGTCGCCTTCGATGCCAAGGGCGAGGGCAAAGGCTCGGGCCGGTCGATCCAGGGCGTCGATCTCGGCCGCGCCGTGACGGCGGCGCTCGAAGCCGGGTTGCTGATCAATGGCGGCGGCCATGCGATGGCAGCCGGCGTGACGCTCGATGAAGGCAAGCTCGCCGCGTTCGAGGCTTTCCTTGTGCAGCGTCTTGCCGACAGCGTTGCCGCGGCCTCCGAAACCCGCGCGCTCCGGCTCGACGGCGCCTTGTCGGCGCGTGGCGCGACGCGCGATCTCTACGAGCTGATCCAGCAGGCCGGGCCCTATGGCGCCGGCAATGCCGAGCCGCGTTTTGCCGTGCCGGCGGTGCGTGTGGTCCGGGCCGATATCGTCGGCAAGGCGCATGTGCGCTGCATTCTCAGCGGCGAGGATGGCGGGCGGCTGAAGGCGATCGCCTTCCGTGCCGCCGAAACCCCGCTCGGTCAGACGCTGATGGACCGGGGCAGCGGCTTGCTGCATGTCGCCGGGCGACTGACCGCCGATGACTGGCAGGGCAAACGCGACGTGCAGTTGACGCTGGAGGATGCGGTACCGACGCGCGACGCTATGCCCTGAAAAGGCGTTTCAGCCGTTCGAACATCTGTTCGACAAGGCGCATCGGCGCGTTCCTGTATCGCCGCATTTCGCGCGCCACCACGACCGCCCTGGCGATCGTCACGGCTTCGCCGTCGCCGGGTATCACCTTGCGCAGCGCTTCAGGCATGCAGGGATCGGAAAAGATCTCGAACCAGTTCTGCTGTTCGGCCAGCCGGTCCGCCGCCGACATGCCCGGTCGGTGGACCGCCGGCAGGTTGAGGCCGGTGACGACCGGACAGGAGGCCAGGCGCATGCCATAGGCGGTCAGCCATTTGCGCCACATATGCAGGTCGGTCCAGACGCCGTCCGGCGCCGGTGCCCAGCCGACAGGCAATCGCCGATAGGCATCGAGGCGATGACCGGCAAAGGAGAGGCCGAATATGTTGTAAGGCGTCTCGATCATGCGCCGCCGCAATTCAGCATCGGCCAGGTCGCCCGGATAGGCGGTGACGCGGCCGGATTGCGAAATGACTGCATGACGCGTATGCGCGAAGTCGGCATGGCGCAGCGTCCGGCCCATTGTTGCCAGGTGGTCGGGAAACCAGAAATCGTCGTCGCTGAGATAGCAGACGGCGTCGCCGGTTGCTTCCATGAGCGCGTCATGGCGCCAGGCTTCGCCGTGGCGCGCGCCCTTTTCGAACTTGAAAAGACGAATGCGGGGATCGCGGGCAGAAAAGCGTTCGACGATCCTGTGCGTGGCTTCGGGTGCGCCGTCGGAGACCACGAAGAGTTCGAGATCCCGCTCGGTCTGGCGCAGCACGCTGCGGATCGCGCAACGGATCATCGGTCCGTTGCTGTATGTCGGAATCAGGACGGTAAAGCGCATGACGCACCGAAGGCGAGCTGGCGGAGTTGCGAAATCGCGGCGACGATCGCCGTTTCGTCGCCCAGTGCCGTGAAAGGTGCGGGTCCGCCACGCAGATGATGGAGGAAGGCCGCGATCTCGGCCTTGAGCGGCATGTCGGCGGCCACCTGGCGTTCCTCGAACGGGTCGGCCTGCAGCGTGTTGCGGCGGCGAATGACGATGCGGTCATATTGCGTGTCGTCGAGTTCGCAGACCGCGTCGCGGCAGGCCAGCACGACCGCGCGATGCTTGTTGGGCTTGCCGGCCGACACCTCGATCACGACCGGAACGCCGCCGGCCGTCCGGCAATGGGCGATCAGACCGTCCTGCCCGGCGACGGTCGGATCCTTCCAGGCGGCAATGGCGGCCGGAACTTCGCCCAGCAGATGCAGCGCGATCGACATGTCGTGCGGCAGCAGCACCCAGACGGCATCGACATCGCGGTGATGGTTCTCCCAGCCCATGCGGAAACTGCGCAGGCCGATCACCGGGCCGAATTCCTGCGTGGCGGCGATCCGCGCCAGTTCGACGATGCCGGGGTGGTAGCGCCATTTGTGCATCGTGAAGACGAGGTCGCGCGCGGCGTCGGGGAGGCGGCGGATTCGTTCGAGGTCGGACGCCAGCGGCTTTTCGACATAGATCGGCCGGCCGCGTGGCAGCAACTGCTCCACGGCATCGAGATGCGCTGTCGTGTCGGAGGCGACGATATAGCCGCTGCAGTCGGGCAGGGCGTCGGCCGTTGCGACAATGGCGGCGGCGCCGCCGGCCCGGGCGCGGGCGATCGAGGCGTCCGAACGTGCGACCGCATGGACCTCCGCACCCAGCGCCTTCAGGTCGCGCAGGATGTGCCGGCCCCAGTCGCCGACGCCGACAAGCCCGAGATGCATTGCGCCACCGGTCATGCCGGATGGGCATCCGCCAGCAACGCACTGGCGGCCAGATATTCATCGAGCATTTGCTGGTAGCTGCCGGCTGTCCGGTCGCGCGGCGACAGGACCGGATTCCGGACGGGCCAGTCGAGGCCCAGTTCCGGCGCGTTCCAGGCGCAACCGAGTTCGTCGTCGGGCGACCAGTAGCTGGTGACCGAATAGACAAGTATGGAGGGTTCGGGGAAATAGAAGCCGTGGCAGACGCCGGTCGGAATCGTGACGCCGACCGGGTTGCCGGCGTCAGTTCCACGAAGGTCGCGCGGCCCCGGGTCGGCGAATCGGAACGGATGTCCTTGAGACCGAGCAGCATGCGGCCCGAGATCACGACCAGATAATCGGCATGCCGGACATGCACATGGACGCCGCGCAGCGTACCGGTGTTGCTGTGAACCACGTTCCACTGCACCGGTTCGACATTGGTCGCCCAGGAGGCGCGAAAGATCTCCATCAGATCGCCGCGCGTGTCGGCAATCCGGCGGATGGGGGCCAGCAGTACGCCCACAGGCAGGTCATGCGAATCGATCATGGCACGCAGTCTACAGTCTGTCGTTTCGTGACTAACCTAGTTCAAAATCCCGAGTTTCCCGCATGATTCCGGAACCGGGCGCACGCCGCGCCTGATCGGCCGCCGGCGGCCGTGCGGTGCGGTTTCGGGGGGTTGCCAGCCGCGCCTCGGCCCCTTATAAGGCGCGCTCATGGTCGGCCTCCGGGCCGTCCCGCGCCGGCCTCCCGTGCGCCCTTCGTCTATCGGTTAGGACGCCAGATTTTCATTCTGGAAAGAGGGGTTCGACTCCCCTAGGGCGTACCATTTCCCCTGTCATCGATTTCGCGCATGCCCGCGCCGGCCCGTCCGGCCGGGGCTCAGTAGCGGCCGTAATTATACTGGCTGCCGGGCCGGATATAAGGCTGGCCGGCTTCGTCCAGACATTCGTCGACGCGCCACTGGGTCATGCGGCCGAATGAGTCGGGCGCATCCATCATCACCATGCGGCAATTGTCCGGCCGCTCGCGGGCGCTGTCGCTGCCATAGGCGGCGCGGCGCTCGGCTTCGAGCCGGGCCGCTTCGAGGCGCTTGTATTCCATCGAGTCGATCGAGCCACGGCCGGGCTGGCAGCATTCGGGCGAAACATAGCGCGGCAAGGCGGAAAGCCCGGGCCCCATGCTGTCGTCCAGTCCTTGATGGAAGGGCAGATTGGGGTCGTCATGGAGGTAGGGGTCGGCCGCCAGCGGGGCGGCCGCCAGGCCGAACAGCAACAGCGCCGACAGGGCGGTCATGCGGCTCCAGCGTGTCATGGCCGAAAGCCTAGCACGATCGGGCCTACCAATGCCCGATATTCTCCATCGAGGCCCAGGGTTCGGCCGGATCGAGCGGTTTTCCCTGCTGCAGCAACTCGATCGAGATATTGTCCGGCGAGCGCACAAAGGCCATGCGGCCGTCGCGGGGCGGGCGGTTGATGGTGACGCCGGCCTTCATCAGCCGGTCGCAGGTCGTATAGATATTCTCGACCTGATAGGCCAGATGGCCGAAATTGCGGCCCTCGTCCAGTTCTTCCGGATCCCAGTTCCAGGTCAGTTCGACCTGGGCGTCCTTCTGGCCGGGCGCCGCCAGGAAGACCAGGCTGAAGCGGCCGGCCTCGATGTCGAAGCGGCCGAGATTTTCGAGACCGAGCTTGTTGCAATAGAAGTCGAGCGACTTGTCGAGATCGCTGACACGGACCATCGTGTGCAGATATTTCATGTCACGCCTTTGCCGGGTGAGGGGGTTTCGGCCATCATCCGATATCGGCGGAAGAAGGTCAAAACGGACGCGGCATGACGCAGCAACTGAAACGGGCTATCGAAGACGCGTATCGCGTGGTGGTGTTCACCGGTGCCGGGATCAGCACGGAATCGGGCATTCCCGACTTCCGCAGCCCCGGCGGGTTGTGGACGAAAATGGCGCCGATCGACTTCGCCGATTTCATCCGCTCCGAGGAGCTGCGGCGGGAAGCGTGGCGGCGGAAATTCGAGATCGACAAGACCATCGTGACGGCCGAACCCAACAAGGGCCACATGGCCATCGCCAAGCTGGTGGACATGGGCAAGGTCAGCCATGTCATCACGCAGAACATCGACAATCTGCATCAGAATTCCGGCGTGCCGCCCGAGCGGATCATCGAGCTGCATGGCAACGGCACCTATGCGAAATGCCTCGATTGCGGCGAGCGGCACGAGTTGCATGAGGTGAAGGCGATCTATGACGCATCGCCGGCCGCGCCGGTCTGCCGCTCATGCCGCGGCATCGTCAAGTCGGCGACGATTTCCTTCGGCCAGGCGATGCCGGAAGAAGAAATGCGCCGGGCCGAGGAGGCGACACTGGGCTGCGATCTGTTCCTGGCCATCGGGTCGTCGCTGCAGGTCTATCCGGCAGCCGGCTTTCCGATTCTTGCCCGGCGCAACGGCGCGACGCTGGCCATTCTCAACCGCGAGCCGACGCCGCTCGACGAGATCGCCGATCTTGTAATTCATGACGAGATCGGAGCGACGCTGGCGCCGGTCGCGATGCTGAATTAGCCCGCGACCGGCTGTTTGCGTCTAGCCTTTGTTCTTTCCCGGCGCGGCGCCCGAGTTGCCCGGGGCCGAGCCCGACTGTCCGGCTGTGGATCCGGCAAGGCCCGGGGCGGTGCCCGTTTGACCGGGCGTGGAGCCGGCAAGACCCGGCGCGGTACCCGACTGTCCAGGCGTGGAGCCCGAAAGGCCCGGGGCCGGGCCCGACTGGCCGGGTGCGGCGCCTGAAAGACCCGGGGCTGTACCCGACTGTCCGGGCGCGCTGCCCGAGAGACCCGGCGCGGCGCCCGACTGTCCGGGTGCGCTGCCCGAGAGCCCCGGCGCGGCGCCCGACTGTCCGGGCGCTGAGCCCGAAAGTCCCGGGGTTGAACCCGACTGGCCGGGGGCGCTGCCCGACTGGCCCGGAGCGGCGATGGCCGCGACCTGCGGGCCGCCGTTTCCGGTTGCGCGAACCGCGGGTTCGCTGTCGGTATCCTCAGCCCGGGCGGCGTTGCCGTTGCCACGGTTGATGTCGAGACCGCGGGCGAGACCGTTGGTCGATTTGGCGATGTCCACCGCCGCGCGCCGTTCGGTATGGATTTCCATCGCCTTGCCGGCGTTGCGTGTCCGGTCTTCGACCTTGGGGGCCACGCGGGGCGTGTCCTGCGCGCGTGCCGCATCCTTGCCGCGCTGAACCGGTTCCGCGCCGGGTCCGCTGACCTTGAGCCCGTTGCCCTTGCCGGCCAGCGTATGGGCCGTCTGACCGGGCCGGATCATGCCCACATCGCCGGTGTCGAGGTCGATCGTTTCGACCGCCCCTTCCATGACATGAACGGCGGCGCCTTCGGCATCGACCGAGACGGTGAATTTCGTGCCCTTGACGACGGCGGCAAGATAAGGGGTTTCGACCTCGAAATGCTGACGGTCCTGCTTGTCGACCTGCAGGAGAATGGTGCCGACACGCTGGAGGATGCGCGTCATGCCGCCGCTATCGCTGTCGGGCGAGACCGCAATCGAGCTGTTGGGGGAGACCATGATGGATTCGGTGCCGCGCGAAAGAACCACGCGTCCCGTCGTGCCGGTCTCGATCACCGCGCCCGGCGCGACCGTGCCGTTCGGCGTCAGGGACACCGGCATCGCACCGTCGGTCTGGATGTAGGCTTCGCCCGACATCATTTCGACATGCCATGTGGCGGGGCTTCCTGCATGCGCGGATGATGCGGCGAGCATCAGGGTGGCTGCAGCGAGAATTCTTCCACTGGTCCACTTGCGATGTGTACGGAGCATATGCGTGGCCTCCTGGCCTCGTTGACTGACCATATTCATACCACGGCCAATTGCCGGATTTTTGGCTTCTTCTTCCGCTGGTTAAGTCGCTCTTAATGCCGGACGGGCTCTACTGGCAGCGAGGTGCTGTCAGTGGTTAAGGGGGCGTTAACGCCTGACGATCTTTCGGGAGGCCGTTTTGTCCAGCGACGACGAAATGGACATTCGGGCGGCAGGGGGCTCGATCGGATGAAATTGAACATGCACGGCAAAAAGGGAAAACCGGCGCAAGCGATCGGACTTGCGGCGGCCATCGCGCTTGTCCCTGCGACGACGCCGGCGACGCTCCGTGCCGCTCCACTGGACCCGACCCAGGTCGAAAGGGGACTGCAGGACAGCGAACGGCGCTTCGTGCCGGCGGCGCCGCGTGGCGAAGGTCCGGCGATCGAGACAAGGGCCGAGGGTGCGGCGATGCAGGACACCGGCACGTTTCTGCTTGCCGGCGTCCAGCTCAGCGGCGCCGATCTGCTTCCGGCGGACGATCTTGTATCCGCCTACGAATCCCATGTGGCGACGGAAGTCGACGAGCAGACGATCATGAAGATCGTCGAACGGATCACCAATCGTCTCAAGGATGCCGGATACCCGCTTTCCTATGCGCGAATTCCGCCGCAGCATATCGTGGCCGGCATCCTGACGATCGACATCGTGGCCGGCCGTGTCGGTACGTTGACCATGACCGGCACCGAGACCCCTGAACGCTACCGCCCGATGTTCCGGACGCTTCTGGAGACACCGGTGACGACGCAGGATCTGCTGGAACGTGCGATCCTGCTCCTGCACGACAGCGCCGGCGTGTCGGTTTCGGACATCGCGCTGCAGGAGGATGAGGAAGGACAGGGCGTCTACGAACTCGCGCTCACCCTGATCGAGAAGCCGCTCGAATTTTCTATCTATGCCGACAATCGCGGCACGCGCGCGGCAGGTCCCCTGCAGCTCGGGCTTTCGGCCGCCTACAACAATCCGGCCGGACTCAACGATCAACTGGGCCTGACCTATTTCACCACGCCGGAAACACCGGAGGAACTTCAGTATTTTCAGGGCAGCTATCTGCTGCCGGTCGGATCGTCCGGTCTCACGATGCGGATTTCATCAACTTACAGCCAGGTCGATGCCGGCGGCAGCCTTTCCAGCGTCGGAACGGAAAGCAGCGCCTTCAGCACCAGCCTGGCCTTGCGCTATCCGCTCAGGCGCAGCCGCAGCATGTCAATATGGATCGGGGCGAAGGCCGACTTCCGGGATGCGCGCGAGGAAAATGATTTCGGCACCGTGTTCGATGACCGGCTTGTCGTGTTGCGCGGCAGCGTCGACTATTCGTCGACGGATGACTACGGGGGGCGGAATTTCGTTGCGATCGAAGTCAGCCATGGCCTGACAGTTGCCGGTGCTTCTGAACGTGGCGATCCCGCCTTGTCGCGGGCCGATGGCGGCGGATCCTTCACCAAGCTGAGCGGCGAAATCCACCGGCAGCAGGAGCTTTTCATCGCCGGACTTTCGCTTTCGGCCCGGCTGGCCGGTCAGATGTCGTCGGTGCCGCTGCTGTCGGCGGAGGAATTCGGTCTTGGCGGCGCACGTTTCGGGCGGGCCTATCAGTATGGCGAACTGACCGGAGATGACGGTCTGGCCGGCTCGCTCGAACTCGGCTATTCGCCCACAATGACCGCCGGTCCGGTTTCGTCGCCGACCGGCTACCTGTTCTATGATATCGGCGCAGTATGGAACGGCGACGGTCTTCCGCCGGGCCGAACGTCTCTCGCCTCCGCGGGTGCCGGCTTGCGCTTCAGGCTGGGCGAGAGCGCCCATGTCGGGCTGGAAATCGCCAAGCCCCTGACCAGGGATGCCGATGAAGGAAACGGGCGCGATCCGCGGTTCTTCTTTTCGCTTGCCGTCAATTTCTAGAATCGTATTGCGGCGCGGCCGGCATCCGGCATCCGGCATCCGGCATCTGGCAAAGGCTTCAGGCGCCGGCGAGGGCCGAGGCGGCGCGATCCTCGGTGGGACGCAGACGGTCTGGCGGAAACAGCAGCGTGACGGTTGTTCCCTCGTGGGGAACGCTTTCGATCCGCAGCCGGCCGCCATGAAGATTCATATAGGCATTGACGAGAGCAAGGCCCAGACCCGTGCCTTCATGGCTGCGGGAGAGCGATCCGTCGGCCTGGTAGAACGGTTCGGTGACACGCGCGATGTCTTCCGCGGCAATGCCGATGCCGGTATCGGCGACGGCGAGGGAGAGCCCGCCATCCGCTGCGATTGCGGTGCGGATCGTGATGCGCCCGCTCGGCTTGCTGAATTTCGCGGCATTGGAGAGGAGATTGGTCAGCATCTGCTTGAACAGACTGGCATCCGCGTTGAGCGCTGCGGAACCGTGGCCGTAATCGGCCACGAATGACTTGTCCGGTGCTTCCTTCCAGGATCGGGCGATACCGATGCAGGAATCCGTGACTTCGGCGACATCGATGTTCTCGTCGACCAGCTCGACCTTGTGCGAGTCGATGCGCGAGAGATCCAGAATGTCGTTGACGGTCATCAGCAGGTGTCTGCCGCTGTCGGCGATATCCGTTGCGTATTGGCGGTATCTTCCGTCACCCAGCGGACCGAAAATTTCGGTCGTCATCAGCTCGGAGAATCCGATGATCGCGTTCAACGGCGTCCGGAGCTCATGGCCCATATTGGCAATGAATTCGGTCTTGGCCCGGCTGGCTTCCTGCTCCTGACGATGCGCCGTCCGGATCGCTTCCTCCGCCGCGTGCCGTTCGGTCACGTCGTGGAAGGTATAGGTCACGAGTTCGCGCATCGTGGTTTCATCGTCCGACAGCGTTCGCGGGACGCGCGAATGGCTCAGCGTGTAGCGCAGGCAGCGGGTCTTTTCTGGATCGGAGGAGTTTTCGAGCAGATATTCCCGTGGAAACGCCCCCTCGGCCTCGGTCGCCTGCAGCAGCGTTGCCGGAAGCACTTCCGAAAGCCGCATTTCCAGCGCGTGACGCTCGCCGTCGATGGCGAACAGTTGTCTGGCGACCGGGTTGATCATTTCGATCTGCCCCTCGGTATCGGCAATGATGATCGCGTCGGGACTGTCATTGACCACGCTGGTGGTCAGCAGGCGGCGATATTCATTCTCCAGCCGCTGCCGCCGGATGTGCCGGCGCTGCCGGGCAATCTCCGAAAGTATGGAGTTCGCACAGACAAGCAGGATGGCGACCGACCATGCGGCCGTGTTCAGGTCGATGGCGTGATCCCGGAACAGGAGAAACCCGATGGCCTGCAGCGTGACCAGCGCGACGATGCCGATCAGTTGCAGCTGGAGCCAGGACATCCGCCTTTGCAGGAAGAAACCGGCAAATACGATGACGACAAGGCCGGCGATCACGGCAGGCGTGTCCGTCTGCCGAATGACCGTCCCCGTGGCAAGTGTCTCATAGGCCATGGCCTGAATGGCGGGACCCGACATCACGCCATGCTTCGGCACGGCGAATTGATCGCCGAGTTCGACAGCCGTTGCGCCGATGATGAACTTCCGGCCTTCGATCTGATCCCGGCCGACTTCGCCGTTCAGCAGATCGATATAGGAGATCCTCGGGATCTCATGCGTGTTGATGCTGTAATTGGTATGAAAGAACGGCTTCTCCCTGTCGGCGCGTCCCGCGAGGAGAGCAGGAAGAGAAAAATAGAACTGTCCATCGATCTCGACACCGTAGGACCCGCGCCGCACGCGGCCGTCCCGCTCGGGCGACACATTGACATTGCCGAGCCATGCATGCTGTTCGAACAGCGCCATCGGGCGCGTGACGACGATTTCGCTGGTCGTGTTTCTGTCGCCGTCGCGCTGAAAGAAGATCGGCAGGATAATGCGGCCCGATGCCCGGGCGAAGGCTTCTGCCAGAATGGCGCTGTCTTCGGGATAGCTCTCGCCGCTGAGGTCGATGTCGAGTGCAATCTGGTCGGCGCCGTTCTCGATCAGGATGTCGACGACCCGCGCATGTGTCCGCCGCGATATCGGCCACTGGTCGAGTGCGCGCAATGTCCGGACATCGATGGCCACGACCGCAAGGGTCCCGGTCGGCTCGATGTCGACAAGATCCATGCGCCGGTCGAGGGTCCAGAGGTCAATGTCCTCCCACACCCCGCCAACGCTCAGGATGGCGGTTGTCAGAAGGAGAGCGATCGAAACGACAAGCTGCTTCACCATTCCCTCGACGGCGGAATGCCACGCGATTCCTGTTGGTCCCCGATGGAGGATGGTCAGGAAACGTTAACATTTGCTGTCACGTAGTCGTGATTCGTCGCACTTCGGCCGGCGTCTGACGGTTCGGGGCGCGTGGCAGAATACCGAGATATCGAGCGGCGCCGGGTCAGCGCGCCGTTGCCCAGCCGCCTGCGACCGGGATCAGCTGTCCGGTGATGAAATCCGATGTCGGGCCGGCGAGAAAGGCGACAATGGCGGCCGCTTCCTCCGGCTTGCCGAGGCGCCGCAGCGGGATATTCGACAGGATCTTGTCGCGCGATTTGGGGTCTTCCAGCAGCGATGCCGGGAAGTAATCGGGGCTCTCGATGAAGTTGAAGGCCAGCGCGTTGACCTGGATATTGAAGCCGGCAAGCTCCTTGGCCAGCGTCAGCGCCAGCGCATTGGCGGCACCGCGGGCAGCCGCATAGATGCTGTAGTTCGGAATGCCGTTCAGCGGCGCGGCGGAAGAGAGAAACAGCACCTTGCCGGCCTTCTGCTTCTTCATCTGCGGCACGGCGGCCCGGGTCATGGCGAAGGACTTGAAGACCAGCGCCTCGAAAGTCTCGTGCAAGTCCTCGTCGGTCGCTTCGTCGACGGCGCCGCGCACGGCCGGCCAGGCATCGTTGTTGATGAGGACGTCGAGACGGTTCTCGGCCTTCAGCACGGCGGCAATGGCGGCATGCGGGTCCTGCTCGGCCAGCGCCTTGACGCCCGGGAGCCTGGTCTCGAAATCGCTTCGCGCCGAAGCGTCGGTGAAGCTGGCATCGACGCCGTAGACGGCCGCGCCTTCCGCAAGGAGAGCCCGCGCCGAAGGCCCGCCGACGAAATGAGCGATGTCGGTGATCAGAATGCTGCGTGCCATGAGGCTCCCCCGGTCGGCGTGAAATCGCGATTGTCAGCGCTTGTGCGGCCATGACACTGTGGCGGCCGGACGTATGACATGACAAGAGGGAAACGCGATCCGTGACGCAGACAAAGGGCGAGTGGTGGAAGGGCGCGGTCGTCTATCAGATCTATCCGCGCAGCTTCCGCGATGCGAATGGCGACGGAATCGGCGATCTTCGCGGCATCGAGGAGAAGCTCGATCATGTCGCTTCGCTGGGCGCCGACGCGATCTGGCTCTCGCCGATCTATCCCTCGCCCAATCGCGATTTCGGCTATGACGTCTCGGACTATTGCGCCATCGCACCCGAGATGGGGACAATGGCGGATTTCGACCGGCTGCTGGCCGCCGTTCACAAGCGCGGCATGAAGCTCATTCTCGACCAGGTGCTGGCGCATTCGTCGGA
Organism: uncultured Parvibaculum sp.; assembly: GCF_963975745.1. Lineage (NCBI taxonomy): Bacteria > Pseudomonadati > Pseudomonadota > Alphaproteobacteria > Hyphomicrobiales > Parvibaculaceae > Parvibaculum > uncultured Parvibaculum sp. The sequence continues at coordinate 32,105 of NZ_CAXBIB010000016.1, forward strand.
CCAGCATCAATGGTTCGCCGAAAGCCAGCTCTCAACCGACAATCCGAAATCGGACTGGTATGTCTGGGCCGACGCCAGGGAAGACGGCACGGTGCCCAACAACTGGCTGTCGGCTTTTGGCGGGCCGGCCTGGTCGTGGAACCCGGTCCGGCGGCAGTATTACCACCACAAGTTTCTGAAGAGCCAGCCCAAGCTCAACTTCCACAACCCCGAAGTCGTCGCGGCCTGCATGGACATTTTGCGCTTCTGGCTCGACAGGGGCGTCGACGGATTCCGGCTCGATGTCGCCAATTCCTATCTGCACGACGCGGCGCTGACCGACAACCCGCCGCTGCCGCGCGACCAGCGCACATTTCTTGACTGGGCGCATGCGCCGCGCCTGCAGCGCCACATCCACGACGCCAACATGCCCGAGAACGAATGGGCGATGAAGCGCGTGCGGGCGACGATGAACGAATATGAGGCGCGGCTGGCCTTCGGCGAATTTTCGGAACGGCCGGAAATGTTTGGCCTTTATGCAGGCGGGGCGGAGCGGCTGCATACCGGCTACACCTTCGATTTTCTGGAAGACTGGAGTTTCGCGCCGTCGGTCTTCCGCCGCTATTACGAGGAATTGCTGGCGCCGATGCCCGATCTGTTTCCCTGCGTCACCTTTTCCAATCACGATATCGTGCGGCCTGTGACGCGTTGGGGCGGGGGCAGGGGCGACGAGGCGCTGGCGAAGCTCGGGCTGACGCTGCTTCTGGCACTCAAGGGCACGGTGCTGATGTTCGAAGGCGAGGAACTTGGGCTTCCCGAAGTCGATCTCGAACGCCATCACATCAAGGACCCGGTCGGCGATCTCTATTTTCCGTGGTCGAAGGGGCGCGACGGCTGCCGCACGCCGATGCCCTGGGAGCGCCCTGCCCATGAGGCCGGCTTCACGGCCGCCACGCCATGGCTGCCGATCCCCGACTATCATCGCGAACGCGCCGTCGATGTTCAGCAGGCGGATAAAAATTCGGTTCTGGCCCATGCCCGCGCCGTCGTCGCGCTCCGCAAGGCGCATCCGGCTCTGGCGCGCGGCGCGATCCGTTTTCTCGATGCCGAGGAGCCCGTGCTGGCTTTCGAGCGCGAAGGCGAGGGCGAAAAACTCCTCTGCGTCTTCAATCTCGGCAAGAAGCCGGAGCCGGCGCAATTTGCGCTGCCGGAGGCGGTGGGCGAGGCGGTGTTCAAGATTGGAGACGCGGCGCGCGACGGCGCAACGCTGAAGCTGGGGGCAAGGGCCGCGACGATTTTCGAGATGTAGACCGATACTTCTTGTTCCCACCCGCCCCCGGGGGGCGGGTCGATAAAATTCGAAGAATTTTTCGGGGGTGAGAGGCGGTTTGCGTTAGCAAACGCAAAGGCCCAGTGGGCCTTTGCGAGCCTCGAACGCCCGAAGCGAAGCGCAGGGCAATGCCACAAGCTTTCGTTCGTGGTTCAAAAAGGTCCAGCGGACCTTTTTGTTCGCTTTGCGAAGCACCCCGAACCCCCGAAACTTGCTCGCTGGCGCTCGCAACTTTCGACCCTCCCTCAAGAGGCGGGTGGTCTGCAAACGCTGACGCAGAATGCAGTCCTCTATTTCCTCCGTATTAAGATTAAAATCAAACGCCTCAATACGGCCTTTATCCCGCCGGAATCGGGGTCCAGATTCTGGTGACTGTACGGGGGGATTGGGCAACCTGAATGAGGGGCCCGCGTCCAACCCGCGGGCCGGAGGACATGAAGCACTCCCCGGTTTCCCGGATGTCGCTTCGACAGCGGATCCGGATTTCTCTTCTCTTCCTGCTGGTCGCGGTCTGCGCCGCGCTGTCGGCCCTGCCGGCATCGGCCGATACCGATTCCGACCTGGCGCCGGCCTTCAATCCGCTTTCCTTTGCCGCGCCGTCGTCACCGCTCGCGCCGGAGACCTTCTGGTTCAGCACGCCGGCAAGCCTGCCGGACGAGAACGCCATCGATCTGCGGCTGCACCGCGCGCTCGGCATCACGCTCTCGCCGCGCGCCGAGGTGGCACCGCCGCGCGGCGGCACTCATTCCAAGGGTACGCTCGCGACATCGTTGCGCTCCGCGGTCGAGCGGGTCAGCGACAGCACCGGCCGCCGCCTCGAATTCCGGAAGGGCGACCTGATCCTCAATATCTCCGACACGCTCTACTGGCGTCTCGATGAACCCGAGATCACATACAGGGTCCGGTTTTGAGGGGAGATCCGTTCACTTCCCGCGCCGCCGTTCCATCTCTTCCATCGTGTCAATGTCCTTGAGCGCCGCATCATCCGGCATCGGTACCTCGCAAACCGCATCCGCATGTTCGCCGATCAGATGCTTCGCTCCGGTGTCGCCCTTGGTCTCCTTGATGGCCGCGAACCATTCGCGGCCCCAGAGAACCGGGTTGCCACGCTTGCCGTTGACCGTCGGGACGCAGATGGTGCGACCCTCTTCCGGGTCGAAGGCGGCGATCAGGCGGTCGAGGTGTTCGGCTCTGATGTCCGGCATGTCGCCGAGGCAGATCAGGGCCGCATCGATATCGTCCGGCAGGCCGCTTATCCCCACCCTCAACGAGGTGCTCAGACCCTGTTTGTGACAGTTATTTGACAGTACCGTGACAGAGAGGGGGGCGAGTACCTTCTCCACCTCTGTCGCACGGTCGCCGGTAACGACGATGACCGGCTGTGCCGACGAGGCCAATGCGGCTTCGGCAACATGGCGGAGCATCGGTTTGCCGTCGACCGGCATGGTCAGCTTGTTCGGTCCGCCCATGCGGCGCGACTGGCCGGCGGCCAGAATTATCGCGGCGACACGGGGACTTGCGGGCGACGGGCGGGTGCCTTCGCGCGGCTGCGGGCGCGAGGGGATCTCCTTCAGAAGCCCGCCGACGCCCATGGCGGCGACATCGGCCGGCGTCACATCGAGGCCGGCCAGCAGCCGTGCCAGCACCCAGTCGAAGCCGTTGAGTTTCGGCGAGCGGGCGCAGCCGGGCAGGCCGATCACCGGCGTTTTGTCGTGACGGGCCAACAACATAAGGTTTCCGGGGTCGACCGGCATACCGAAATGCAGGACCTCGCCGCCTGCCTGCGCGATGCCTGCGGGCACGACGTCGCGGCGGTCGACGGTTGCGGACGCACCGAAGATCAGCACCGGCGACAGGCCCTCGGCGAGAAGTTCGCGCACAGCGCCGGCCACCGCCAACTCATTGTGCTCGCAGCGGATTTCGCGCGCGATCGTGCTTCCCATCGCGGCAAGGCGTGCGTCGAGAATGCTGCGGCTCTTGTCCATCACGCTCGTCTTGGTGTCCGGCAGTTGCGTCGCGACGAGGCCGGCGCGATGCGGCTTGAAGGCATGCAGCGTCATTGCGCTTGCGCCCTCGCGTGCGATCTCAAGCGCGCGGTCGAGTTCGGCGCGCGGTGCGGCGAATGGAATTATCTTGATGGTGGCAAGCATTTGCCGCGCGGTCACGCTTTCATATGGCGCCAGTGTCGCCACCGTGATCGCCTCGCCGATGGCGTTGATCGCGGCGATGCGCGCGGCGTCGATCTCGACGATGCCGCCCGCTTCGGCATGCAGGTTGGCCCGGCCCGTGAAGGGGGCGGCGGCGCGAATGCTGTTGCCTGCCAAGGCCTTGGCGAGCGCTTCGGCCGCTTCGTCCTCCGCCACGTCGTCCGCTTCGAGGCGCGCGGCAATGACGGTGGCGACGCCCGCCGCTTTCAGAGCCGCGACATCGGCGGCGCTCAAGTGCCGGCCTTTCTTGAAGGTTTCGCTTCCCACTTTCCGCGAATGCGCAAGGATCGCGCCTTCGGCTTCATCCGGTGTCATCTCGCCGAAGATCATTGGCGCAAGCTCCCCGTTATCTCGGCCATGATCGAGATGGCGATCTCGGTCGGGCTTTTCGCGCCGATCGCGAGGCCGACGGGCCCGTGAATGCGAGCAATATCAACATCTTCGAAGGCCGCTTCCTTCAGCCGTGCGACGCGGGCGGCATGCGTCTTCTGCGAGCCGAGCGCGCCGATATAGAAGGCGGGGCTCTTCAATGCCGCCTGCAGCGCCGGGTCGTCGAGCTTCGGGTCGTGGGTCAGCGTGACCACCGCCGTGCGCGTGTCGGGGGCAAGCGCGGCCATCGCCTCGTCGGGCCAGTCGTGACGCAAGTCTATGTCCGGAAAGCGGTTTTCGGAGGCGAAGGCGGTGCGCGGATCGATCACCGTCACGTCGTAGCCGGCAAGCGCGGCCATGCGCGCCAGCGGCTGTGCGATGTGCACGGCGCCGACGATGATGAGGCGCAGCGGCGGATTGAAGGGGTTGAGGAACCAGTCGCCATCGGGACCGGCGACGATGGCCGCGCGGTCGCTCGCCAGCACTTCATACGATGCTTTAATTAACCAGTTTTCTTCTTGTTTTTCAGTTGGATAGACGAGTTTCCCGAATCCATCTGTCAACCTTGTCGCCAGCACCACAGGCCGCTTGGCGGCGCGGTCCTTCACCAGTTGCGCGAGGATATCGGCGTCCATCTCAGCCCGTCACCGGTTCGACCATGACGCGGATGCGGCCGCCGCAGGCAAGTCCAACCTCCCAGGCCATGGCGTCCGAGACGCCATATTCGAGGATTTCGGGCTTGCCAGTGTTCAGCGTCTCAAGCGCGCGCGTTACTACATCGCCTTCGATGCAGCCACCTGACACGGAACCCACAAAGCTGCCATCCTCGCGGATCGCCAGCTGGCTGCCGGTGGGGCGCGGCGCCGATCCCCAGGTTTCGATGACGGTTGCGATTGCGACCTTACGGCCTTGTGCCCGCCACTGAGCGGCCTCCTCCAACACATTGTCATCGCTGATGTTTTTGCCGTTCACGCGGCTTTCCTTTCGGGCATGCGGGCCGGTGTGTCGGACAGCGCCTCGATCAGAGCCGTCAGCGAGGCGATGTTATGGACCGGGCGGAACTCATCGACATGCGGCAGCAGCGCCTTGATCCCCAATGATTTCGGTTCGAAGCGCTGATAGCGCAAGAGGGGGTTCAGCCAAATGAGTCGCCGCGCGCGCCGATGCAACCGCGCGATTTCGGGGCCGACGCCTTCGCCGGCGTCCCGGTCGAGCCCGTCGGTCACCAGCAGAACCGTCGCGCCCTGGCCCAACACCCGCCGCGCCCAGTCGATGTTGAAGCGGCGCAGCGTTTCGCCAATGCGGGTGCCACCGTCCCAGTCCTCGACCTTCGCAGCGACGCGGGCCAGCGCCTCGTCGACATCGCGGTGGCGCAGCTCGCGCGTCACGTTGGTCAGGCGCGTGCCGAACAGGAAGACATGCACACGGTCGCGATCATTGGTCAGCGCATGCAAAAAGTGAAGGAAAACGCGGCTATAAGCCGACATCGACCCGGAGATGTCGCAGAGCACCACCAGTGGTGTGCGACGGCGGCGGAAGGTGCGGCGTTTCAGCGGAATGACGCCGCCGGCGCGCAGGCTCGCCCGCAGGGTGGCGCGCATGTCGATCATTGGTCCATGCGCGGCAGGCCTTGTGCGGCGGATGCGGGTGTCGTCATGGACGAGGTGCAGCCGGGCGATGGCGTTTTTTGCCTCGGCCAGTTCGGCGACCGACATCTGCTCGAAGTCCTTGTCGTGCAACAGTTCTTCGGCCGAGAAGGTTTCGCTGCGGTCGATTTCGAGTTCGGGTTCGGCGGCTTCGCGCGGCCTGCCTTCGCCGAACAGGGCTTCCGCCAGCCGCCGGCTTTGCTCTTCCCGCGGTGCGTCCGGCGGCGCTTCGAGTTCAGGCAACATCAGCGCCATCATCCGGTCGAGCAGCTTGGGATCGCGCCAGAAGACGTGGAAGGCCTGATCGAAGAGGTGATGCTGCTCACGGCGTTTCACCAGAGTCGCATGGAGGGTCCAGTAGAAGTCGGACCGGGCGCCGATGCCCGCGGCCTCGACCGCCTCGACCGCATCGAGGACCTGGCGCGGGCCGACCGGTAACCCCGCGCGGCGCAACACGCGGGCGAAGTGGACGATATTTTCGGCAAGGTGGCTCATGTCAGTCGGCGGCCTGCGCCGCCATCCTGATTTCCTCGAGCAGCCGCGCCGCTTCGCTGCCAGCCACGCGGGCGATGTCGTCCTGGTATTTCAGCAGCGCCCCCAGCGTGTCGTTGACCAGTTGCTTGTCGAGGGCGACCGCATCGAGCGCCGTCAGGGCCTCGGCCCAGTCGATCGTTTCAGCAATGCCGGGGCTCTTGTAAAGATCAAGGCTGCGCAGTCTCTGCACGAATGCGACGATGTCGCGCGAAAGGTTTTCAGGCGTTTTCGGTGCTTTCAGCTTCAGGATCGCCAGTTCGCGCTCGGCATCCGGGTAATCGACCCAGTGGAACAGGCAGCGTCGCTTCAGTGCATCATGAATCTCGCGGGTACGGTTCGACGTCACGATGACGATGGGTGGTTTGGCGGCCTTGATGGTGCCGATTTCGGGCACTGTTACCTGGAAATCCGAAAGAACTTCAAGGAGATAGGCCTCGAATGGTTCGTCGGTGCGGTCGAGTTCGTCGATCAGCAGCACCGGTGGCCCTTCGACGGCAGGTTCCAGTGCCTGCAGGATGGGGCGGCGGATCAGAAAACGTTCCGAGAAGACATCCTTACCGAGTTCCGTGCGATCCTCGACGCCTTCGGCCTCGGCCAGACGAATCTCGATCATCTGGGCCTGATAGTTCCACTCATAGACAGCGGCGGCCGTATCGAGGCCCTCATAGCATTGCAGGCGGATCAGGCGGCGGCCAAGTGCTTCCGCCAGCACCTTGGCGATCTCGGTCTTGCCGACGCCGGCCTCGCCCTCAAGCAGCAGCGGGCGGCCCATCTTGAGCGCGAGGAAGACCACGGTCGCCAGAGGGCGGTCGGCGACATAGGCGCCGCGCGCCAGAAGTTCGACGGTTTCGTCGATAGTGGTGGGCAGGGTCATGGATGCAATCTATGCCTCAGCGGGCCGTTCCGCAAAATCAACCGGCCGCCGCGACGGCGCGCTTTGCCATGACGGTGATCAGATGGGCGCGGTATTCGGCCGTGCCGTGAAGATCGGCATTGAGCCCCTTTGCCGGTACCTTGATGCCGGCGACGGCTTCGGGCGACCAGTTCCTTGCCAGCGCCTCCTCCATTTCCTTGACGCGGAAGACGCCGTTCTGACCGGCGCCGGTCACAGCGACGCGGATACCCCAGGGTCCTTTGGCGACAAAGACCCCGACCATGGCGTAGCGCGAGGCCGGGTTGGGAAACTTCACATAGGCGGCCTTTTCCGGGTGCGGGAAGGTGATTTCCTTGATGATTTCACCATCCTGCAAGGCCGTATCGAACATTCCCTTGAAGAATTGATCGGCTTCGATCAGGCGTTTGTTGGTGTGGATCTTCGCGTCGAGCGCCAGGCAGGCCGCCGGGTAATCGGCCGCCGGATCGTTGTTGGCGATCGAGCCGCCAATGGTGCCCATGTGGCGTACGGCGGGGTCGCCGATGCCCTCGGCGAGCGAAGCCAGCGCCGGATTGTACTTTTTGACATCGGCCGATTGCGCGACGGTCGCGTGTCTGGTTGCTGCGCCGATCATCACGGCATCGCCTTCGGCACGGATGAAGTCGATCTCCTTCAGGCTGCCGATGTCGATCAGATCGCTCGGCATGGCCAAGCGCTGCTTCAGCGTCGGGATCAATGTCTGACCACCGGCAAGCAGTTTCGGATCATCGGCCTTGGCGAGAAGGGCTTCGGCCTCGGCCAGCGACTTCGGGCGCGCATAGTTGAACTGGTACATGAGGCTTCTCCTTATTCGGCGGCGGCGCGCGGGCGGGACTGGATTGCTGCCCAGACGCGGGTCGGCGTCGCCGGCATTTCGATGTCGCGGATCCCGAGCGCATCGGTGATCGCGTTGATGATGGCGGGCGGCGAGGCAATGGCGCCTGCTTCGCCGCAGCCTTTCATGCCAAGCGGGTTGGACGGACAGACGGTTTTCGTGAAACCGAGGTTGAAGCTCGGCAGATCGTCGGCGCGGGGCATGCAATAATCCATATAGGAACCGGTGACGAGCTGGCCGGATTCCGGGTCGTAGATGCCATGCTCCAGTAACGCCTGACCGACGCCCTGCGCGATGCCACCATGCACCTGACCCTCGACGATCATCGGATTGATGATGGTACCGAAATCGTCGACCGCGACGAAATTGACGATGCGGGTGACGCCCGTGTCGGGGTCGATCTCGACTTCGCAGATATGACAGCCGGCCGGGAAGGTGAAGTTGGTCGGATCGTAGAAGGCGCCTTCCTTGAGGCCGGGCTCGATCTCGGCGGAGGGAAAGCCGTGCGCAGTGTAGGCGGAAAGCGCCAGCTGCGCCCAGGGCAGCGTCTTGTCGGTTCCCTGCACCGTGAAGGTACCGTTCTCGAAGACGATGTCCTCGACGGCGGCTTCCATCAGATGGGCGGCGATCTTTTTCGCCTTGGTCTCGACCTTGTCGAGCGCCTTGACGATGGCGCTCATGCCGACGGCGCCGGAGCGCGAGCCGTAGGTGCCCATGCCAAACTGCACCTTGTCGGTGTCGCCATGGACGATCTCGACCTGTTCCATCGGAATGCCGAGGCGGGAGGCGACGAGCTGCGCAAAGGTGGTTTCGTGGCCCTGGCCGTGGCTGTGGGAGCCGGTCAGCACCTCGACATTGCCGGTCGGGTTGACCCGTACTTCGGCGCTTTCCCAAAGGCCGACACCGGCGCCGAGCGATCCAACGGCGGCAGACGGTGCGATGCCGCAGGCCTCAATATAGGAGGAGAAGCCGAGGCCGCGCAGCTTGCCGCGCTTTGCCGCTTCGGCCTTGCGCGCCGGAAAGCCCTTATGGTCGACAGCCTTCATGGCGGCGTCGAGCGAAGCTTCGTAATCGCCGGCATCATAGGCCATGATGACCGGCGTCTGGTGCGGGAAAGTGCGAATGAAATTGCGGCGGCGGATTTCGGCGGGATCGATCCCGGTCTCACGCGCCGCCGTTTCAACGATGCGTTCCACGAGATATGTCGCTTCGGGGCGCCCGGCGCCACGATAGGCGTCGACCGGTGCCGTGTGCGTATAGACACCGTCGACCTCGACGTAGATTGCCGGGATGTCGTACTGGCCCGAGAGCAGGGTGCCATAGAGATAGGTCGGCACCGAGGCCGAGAAGGTCGAGAGATAGGCGCCTAGATTGGCGATCGTCTTGACGCGCAGGGCGAGGAATTTTCCGTTCTTGTCGAGCGCCAGTTCGGCGTGGCTCAGATGGTCGCGGCCGTGGGCGTCCGAAAGGAAGGCCTCGGAGCGATCCGCTGTCCATTTGATCGGCCGGCCGACTTTCGCTGCGGCCCAGACACAGGCGGTTTCCTCCGCATAGATGAAGATCTTCGAGCCGAAGCCGCCACCGACATCCGGTGCGATGACGCGCAGCTTGTGTTCTGGGGCGACGCCAACAAAGGCCGAGAGCACGAGGCGGGCGACATGCGGATTCTGGCTGGTCGTGTGGAGCGTATAGACGCCGCTTCCTTTGTCATATTCGCCGATGGCGGCGCGGGGCTCCATCGCGTTGGGGATCAGGCGGTTGTTGGTCAGGTCGAGCTTGACGATTCTATCCGCCCTGGCGAAGGCGGCTTCCGTTTCGGGCTTGTTGCCGAGTTCCCATTCGAAGCAGGTATTATGCGGCGCTTCAGGATGAACCTGCGGTGCGTCCTTCGATTGGCAGGAGGCCAGCGCGACGGCGGCGGGAAGCGATTCATAATCGACATCAATCATCTCGGCGGCGGAGCGGGCCTCAGCCAGCGTTTCGGCGACAATCATTGCAACGTGGTCGCCGACATAGCGCACCGTATCGAGCGCGAGGATCGGGTGCGGGCCGACTTTCATCGGCGTTCCATCCTTCGATGAAACGGTCCAGCCGCAAATCAGCCCGCCGAGTTGATCCTCGGCGACATGCTTGCCGGTGAAGATCGCGATGACCCCGGGCGCGGCTTCAGCCGCCCGAGTGTCGATTTTCCGGATTTTCGCATGGGCGTGCGGCGAGCGCAGGAAGTATGCCCAGGTCTGACGAGGCCTTGTAATGTCGTCGGTGTAGTGGCCGTTTCCGGTGATGAAGCGGAAATCTTCCTTGCGACGAACCGGCTGACCGATTCCTTCGCCCGTGGCTGCGTTCGACATGGAACTCCTCCCTGAGTTTCCCCGTCTGTGCGTTCAGCGCATCTCCTGCGATGCAGCGAGGATGGCTTTCACGATGTTGTGATAGCCGGTGCAGCGGCAGATATTTCCTTCGAGTTCTTCGCGGACGGTCTTTTCATCGAGATCCGGCCTTCTGCGGATCAGGTCGACGGCTGTCATGATCATGCCGGGCGTGCAAAACCCGCATTGCAGGCCGTGATGTTCGCGAAAGGCTTGCTGTACCGGATGCAGTTCGCCGTTCCTTGCGAGCCCTTCGACGGTCACAATCTCTGAGCCTTCGGCCTGAACAGCGAGCATCGCGCAGGATTTGACCGCGCGACCGTCGACATGCACCACACAGGCACCGCATTGACTGGTGTCGCAGCCGACATGGGTGCCGGTCAATCCCAACTGCTCGCGAATGAAATGGACAAGCAGCGTGCGCGCCTCGACATCGGCGCTTGCAGGCTTGCCGTTGACCGTCATGGCGACAACGGGCATGCGCAACCTCCCTTGGTGACTTGTGTAGCCTCTTCATCGGAACGCCGGGGATATCCACCGCGCGGGGCCTTTTGATGGAGTCTCGACCCTCGGCCGCGCGAGGTCAAGCGCGCGCGAGGCGGATCAGGCGCCGAATATCCAGATCAGCACCACGATGACGAGGATCAGTGCCGGCCCCCAGACCCAGGGCGAAAGGCTCATACCGGCCTCTTCGTCGGGCACCAGTGGCACGCCGGTGGGCGAGATGGCATCGCTGTCCGGCGATTTGACCGGTATTCCATGTGCCATTTCATCAACCACTTCCGGCAGGTCGGAGGGGGCGGCTGCGACTTTGGAGCCGCCGGCCAGTGTCGAGAAATTGTCGAAAAATTCCTCGGCCATTCGGGCGGCCGTAGAGTCGATGAAACGCTGACCGATCTGGGCAAGCTTGCCGCCAACCTGCGCGCTGACCGAATAGGACAGGAGGGTGCCGCCATCCTCGGCGGTCGTCAGGGTGACTTTCGCGGAGCCCTTGGCAAAACCTGCGGCACCGCCATTGCCTTCGCCGGAGATCGTGTAGCCATTCGGCGGATCGATGTCGGTCAGTTTCACCTTGCCTTTGAAGCGGGCGCTGACCGGGCCGACTTTGGCTTTGGCAACGGCCTCAAATTCGTCGTCGGCCGTCTTCTCGACCGACTCTGCGCCGGGGATCGACTGCTGCAGAACGGCTGCATCGTTGAGAGCCGCCCATACGTCCTCGCGCGAGGCGGGGATTTTATATTCGCCGGACATTTCCATAGGGGCGTCTCCTTCTGGCACGGCGGGGGAGCCGGGGCAGCTTCTATACGTAGGTCAGTACCAGTGTGGTGCCAAGCAGTATGGCAATCCAGAGGACCATCGAGCCGGTCGGCCATGTCCGGGCCAGAATGCCCTGGGGACCGTGGGCGCGGTAAATCCCGTCGAGAAATCGTTCGAGGCGTTCGCCTGCCACCAGCTTCATCCAGCGCCAGGCCGTCCCGATGAACAGCGAGAGCATGCCAAGTAGACCGGCCGCCAGCCGACGGTAGGCCCAGTCAGTATCGAGAATGATGACGGCGCGGGACGCGGGCCATAATCCGACGCCTGCGATCAGGGCGAATGCGAGAGCGGCAAAGGCGATCAGCTGCAATTGGGTCACGATGTGCGTGAACGTGTAGGGCTCGTATGGCACATCATGGGGCAGGTAAGCATAGAGCATATCGGGATAGATGCCGATGCCGATCGAAACTGCAGCAGCCAGCGTCATGGCAACCAGCATGTGCGCCGGCGCTTCTTTCGGACGGAGGCCGCGATCCGCACCGAAGAATGCCGCAAGCGGAAGCCGGACTGAAGTATGCATCACTGCGCCGATATTGGCGGCGATTAGAGCCAGCCAGACCAGATAGAATCCGCCATACCCCGCAGCGCTCAGGATCAGCGATTTGGACACGAAGCCTGTAGTCGCAGGCAGAGCGGCAATAGACAGGCCGCCGACCACACAGAAGAAAGTGGTCCATGGCATGTATCGCGCAATGCCGCCGAGGTCACTTGCACGTGACGAACCGGTGCGGAAGAGAACGGCGCCGACGCTCATGAAGAGCAGGGCCTGATAGAAAATGCTGCACAATGCATGTGCAATGGCGCCATTCAAGGCCAGCGGTGTGCCGATGCCGATGCCAACGACCATGAAACCGAGCTGGCTGTTCAACGCATAGGTCAGAATGCGGCGCAGATCGTTTTCGAGGAGCGCATAGGCGATGGGGAAAAGCGCCATGGCGACGCCAATATAAATCAGGATCTCGGTACCTGGAAAACCGCGTACCAATGCATAAATGGCAAGCTTTGTCGTGAATGCCGAAAGAACAACGGTGCCGGTAACGGTTGCAGACGGATACGCGTCGTGCAGCCAGTTGTGCAGAAGGGGAAAGGCACTTTTGATGCCGAAGGCCAGCAGGATCGCCCATGTGCTGAGACCCGCGAGATCCATTGCATGAAATGCAATCGAGCCGGTTTCACGATAGTACAGCAAGATACCGGCCAACAGGATAACGCCGGAGCCAATCTGCACGATCAGATAGCGCATGCCGGCAGCATAGGAACCTTCGGTACGGCGAGCCCAGATCAGAAAGACCGAGGCGATGGCCGTGCCCTCCCAGAAGACAAAAAGGGTGATCAGGTCGGCGGCAAAGACTGCACCGATGGCCGACCCGGCATATAAAAGTGTCGCGATCTGTTGAACGGTATCGCGAACATGCCAAGCGTAGACCACCAGCATTATTGCGGCCAACGTGAAGCCCAGGCCGAATATGGTGGACAAGGCATCGACACGCATCAAGCCAACATGCATGCCCATCAGGTTGATGTTGCCGTAGGTGCCGTGGGGCAGGCCCCAAAAGACGGCGGCAGCGGCAAGCGGCACCAGCAACATGACGATCTGGCGCGGGCTTCCCTGTGGAACAAGTGGAACCACCAGGGCGGCAACAATGTAGATCAATGCGGGAGTCAGCAGATCAGGCATCGGTGTGCTCCCGCTCAAGATCAGCGGCGGGATGGGACTCGGCGTCGACGGACCGTGGCGCATAGTAATCTGCACCGCGTGTCAGCAGCTTGTGCGTCAAAAAAGCGACAAATGCTGCGGCCGCGCCGATCAACATTGCGAAAAGCCCATGAAATCCGATGAGGCTTTCGAATTCGAAATAACCGTGCTTGTCATAGGCAAAGTCGGCCATACCCAGTGCGAGGCACAGAACAGCGAGCAGCAAAATCCAGTTTCGGGCGCTCATGGTGCCACCTCCGGCAATATCGGAATGTGGAGCAGGAACTCGTAGAGCCCGTCAATCATGAAGAACAGGACGATGCACCCGATGGCCGTCACGCAAATGGGGATCAGGCAAAGGAGTGGTGCTTCCTCGATGCGATCGGCTGCCGATGGTGTTCCCGTGACCTTTGATGTCGTGCCGAAAAAGGCCCGGGCCGGTATCGGAAGCAGATAGGCCACGTTCAACAACGAACTCAGCATCAATACCCCGATGATTGCGAGCTGGCCCGCATCGGCACCTGCAAGCATCAGGTACCACTTGCTCCATGCGCCCCCCATTGGCGGCAGGCCGATAATGCTGAGGGCCGCGATCGTGAAGGCAATGAAGGTGAAGGGCATCTTGCGGCCCAGGCCGTCGAGTTCGCTGATCTTGGTCTTGTGGGCGGCGACATAAATGGCGCCGGCGCACATGAACAACGTGATCTTGCCGACCGCATGTGTGGCGATATGCATCGAACCGCCGATGACGCCCATCTGGTTCGCCAACGCCACACCAAGCGTGATGTAGGACAGTTGGCTTACGGTCGAATAGGCGAGCCGCGCTTTCAGATCGTCTTTGGTAAGGGCAACAATCGATGCGATCAGGATCGAGGCGGCCGCCAGCCAGATCAGCCAGTCTGCGGCGCCCGTCTTCGATAGAAATCCGACGCCGAATATGTAGGTTCCAACCTTCAGCATCGTGAACACGCCTGCCTTCACGACCGCAACGGCATGGAGGAGGGCGCTGACCGGCGTTGGGGCAACCATGGCGGCGGGCAGCCACCGGTGGAATGGCATCAATGCCGCCTTGCCGATTCCGAACGCGAACAATGCCAGCAGGAATGGTGCAAATGCCGGATCGAGCTTTCCGTCGAGAATGCCGCCAGCGCGGAATTCCAGCGTTCCCGCGATGTTCCATACCCACACGATGCCGACCAGCAGGAATGCGATGGATGTCGTCATCAGGATGGCAAGGTAGGTGCGGGCACCGGCCCGCGCCTCCGGCGTCTCCTTGTGGGCAACCAGCGGATAGGTCGAAATTGTGAGTACTTCATAGAAGATGAAGAGTGTGAACAGATTGGCGGAGAAGGCGATGCCAATGGCACCCGAAATTGCAATGGCAAAGCAGATATAGAATCGCGTCTGCTTCTTTTCGTCGGCGCCGCGCATATAGCCGATCGAGTAGATCGCAGTGACGATCCAGAGGCCGGACGCCACGACGGCGAACAACATGCCGAGCGGCTCGATCGAGAACGCCAGCAGCAAACCGGGCATCACCTCGAACAAGGCCACCTCGGGTCGGGCACCCTCCATGACCGGTCCGAGAAGCGCAAGCACCGCAACAAAGGTTGCGAGCGCAGCGGCGACGCTGATGCCATCGCGCAAGTTTGGCCGATTGCCCAACGCGGCAATCAGGAATGTGGCGCCAGCCGGAATGAATACCGCCAGCAGAAGTATTGTGCTGTTCGTCGTCATGTGCGCCTCACTGCCAAAGCATGTTTGAGGCGCTGATCAGCGCGGATGCCGCACGGCTGGCCGCGGCTGTCGTCAGCGCAGCGTAGGTTCCGAAAAACACTGACAACGCGACGAGGCCCCAGGTTGGCAGCAACATCCAGAGCGGAGCCTCCTTGCGCGAAACGCCTTCGGGAGGCGGTTGCAGATAAGCCGCCTCAACCACGCGCCACACATAAATGATGGCAAGCAGCGATGATGCCATGATCAACAGGGCGACGGGCCACCAGTTCATCTCAAGCGCCGCCAGTACCAGGTACCACTTGCTGATGAAACCAACCGTCAACGGCAGGCCGATGAGGCTCAGGCCGGCCACGACAAAGGCGGCCGTCGTCCATGGCATGTCGCGGCCGATACCTCTCAGGCTTGAGATCGAACTCGTGCCGGTCGCAACGATATAGCAGCCGGCGACCATGAAGAGGGCACCTTTGGTAACGGCGTGGTTGAAGAGATGAATGACGGTCGACATCAGACCTGTATGAGAAAGGAACGTCAAACCAAGCAGCATGTAGCCGACCTGTGCGATGCTTGAATAAGCCAGCATGCGTTTCAGGTCATCCTGGAATATGGCCACAATGGACGCTGCAAACATGGCGACGACCGCCAGCGGCAACACGACATGCCGGAGCGTTGCCGCCTGAAAATCGTAATCAAAGCCAAACACCGTGAACATGAAGCGCAGCAGGACATAGATCGCCACCTTGGTGGCTGTTGCCGCGATGAAGGCCGTTACGGCCGATGGCGCAAAGCTGTAGGCGTTGGGGAGCCAGAGATGCAGCGGGAACATCGCCAGTTTCAAGCCGATGCCGATCAGTATGAATACGAACCCCATCCGCAATGTACGGCTGTCGCCATGCTCGGCGATGCGCTGTGCAAGATCGACGAGGTTCAATGTACCCGTGATCATGTAAAGCATACCGATGCCGATCACGAAGAAGGTCGCACCGATCGTGCCCATGATCAGATAGTTGTATGCCGCCGTCAGAGCACGCTTGTTGCGGTCTGCACCGGTCGCGATCAACGCGTAGGTTGCGAGCGATGAGATTTCGAGGAAAACGAAAATGTTGAAGGCATCGCCGGTGATGGTAACGCCGAGCAATCCCGTCATGCAGAGCAGGAAGGCGGAGTAGAACAATGGCTGACGGGGCGCGGCAATCTCGAAGGCAATGCTTGCGCGCGCATAAGGCAACACGAACAGCGCCGCCCCCGAAACAATCAGCAGTACAAAGGCATTCAGAATATCAACGCGATACTCGATGCCGATAGGGGGCGCCCAGTTACCCATTCGGTAGGAGATGACGGCGCCATCAAGAGTGATCAAGAAGAGGCTGACGGAAACGGCAAAGGTCAGAATGACTGTGGCGAAGGCAAGCGCCCAGGCGCCTTGTCCCTTTTTCAAGATGGCGCAAAGCGGAGCCGCCAGCATCGGCAAGACGACCTGCAACGCGGGCAGATTCGCTTCGATCATCGACCACATCAGTGCTGACCTTTCATGGCCGGTGCAGACGCTTCAGTGTCCAGTAGATGCTCGGCCGCGATGATCTCGTCCTCCTCGACGGTGCCGTAGGTCTCACGGATGCGAACGACAAGGGCAAGTGCCAGTGCCGTTGTCGCTATGCCGACCACGATGGCCGTCAGGATCAGCACATGCGGTAGCGGATTCGAATAGATTGCATCGGGGTCATCGACGAGAATCGGGGCGGTGCCGCCTATGACCTTGCCCGTCGAGATGTAGAAGAGAAATACCGCAGTCTGGAATATGTTCAGTCCGACGATCTTCTTGACGAGATTGCCGCGGCTTACCGTGATGTAGAGGCCCGTCATCATCAGGACGACAAACATCCAGTAGTTGTAGTGCGTCAGGACAAACTCGAGATCGAGAACGATTTCCTGCATTACCAGTCCTCGTCCTTGATCTGCGGGTTGTGCGAGGCAAAAGCGACGAAGATGGCCATCATGACCGCGGCGACTGTCAACCCGACGCCGAGCTCAACTACGATGATACCCCACTCCTGAGCATGTGCAGGATCGGACGCGAGCGCGTTGTAGCCGAGATAGGCGTCTCCCAGCAGCATGGTCACGACGCCGGTGCCAGCAAAAATCAGCACGCCGATTGCGGAGAGAACGAGAAGCAGGCGCGGCGGTAGAATTTCGGTCATGGCTTCGACACCGAAGACAAGTGCATAGAGGATAAAGGCGACGGCAAAGATCACGCCGGCCTGGAAACCACCACCAGGGCCGTATTCGCCATGAAACTGAACATAGAGCGCGTAAAGCAGTATTGGCGGGATCAGCAACTTTGAAACGACGCGAAGAATCGAGTGATGTTCCATTTCGTCAATCCTCCCGCCGTTGTTTCGACGGTGCGTTCGGATTGCGTGCGCCACCACCGCCGCCGAGCAGCAGCAGGACGGCAATGGCGGCGGTAAAGACGACGACGACTTCGCCCAACGTATCGAAGCCGCGATAGCTGGCCAGGATCGCCGCCACAGTATTGGGAATGCCGATCTCGACCGGTGTGCGTTCGAGATAGGCCGGCGCCACATGCGTTTGCACGGGGTTGTCGGCGGCACCGAAGGGGGGCATGTCGAGCGTGCCGTAGATCAAGGCGGCGCCGGCGATCGCGCAGACCAGCAGCGGCAGGAATGCAGAGTGTGTCACCGGCTTCTCATCACGTACCGTGAGCGCCAACGTGCCGAGCATCAGGACTGTTGAAATTCCGGCGCCGACCGCTGCTTCGGTGAATGCTACATCCATGGCGTCGAGCGTGACGAAGAGGCCGGCCGATAGAAGGCTGAAAACTCCCGCAAGCATCGCCACTGCGAACAAGTTACGCAGCCGCGTGATGGCGACGGCCGTCAGTACGAGAAACAGGAAGAGCAGGATGTCGATGACGGCGATGCCGACAAGTCCGGCGCTCATGATCTGGTCTCCTCGCCAAGGACTTCGGACGACTGGTTCTTGCGAAGGCCCATGGGGCGTAGTCCGGCCGTGTATGCTGCATTGGCGACTGCGTGGGTCGCGGTCGGGCTTGTGACAAAAAGGAAGAGGCCGATCAGGATCAACTTGAGTGATGCCTGCGTCATACCCGCCTGAAGGATCATTCCGAAGACAATCAGTTCGGCGCCGATCGTGTCGATGATGCCTGCGGCATGGATGCGTGCCCACACGTCCGGCAGCCGGATCATGCCGAGGGCGCCGATCAGCAGAAAGATACTACCAACCGCAAATGAAATGCCGCTGGCA
The DNA here is from genome assembly GCF_963975745.1 of uncultured Parvibaculum sp. NCBI lineage: Bacteria > Pseudomonadati > Pseudomonadota > Alphaproteobacteria > Hyphomicrobiales > Parvibaculaceae > Parvibaculum > uncultured Parvibaculum sp. Next base: position 50,319 of record NZ_CAXBIB010000016.1, read on the forward strand.
ATATCGATGACGAGTTCGAGCCACGGGTCCATTGTCAGTCCTCGTCTTGCAGCGTGCGGCGCCCGAGCGCGCGATAGCGAAAGAATTTCAGAATTGCGATCGTCGCGACAAAATTGATCAGCGCGTACAGCATCGCGATGTCGAGAAAATCCGGCCGCTCGGTGATGAACCCCAGCAGGCCGAGCAGCAACACGGTCAGCGTGCCGAAGGTGTTGACCGCCAGGACGCGGTCATAGAGCGTTGGACCGGCGAAGAGACGGATCAAGACCAGCATCATGGCGACGAACAGCGCAGCGGTGGCGGCGAGCAGCATGGCCATGTCAGCGCGCCTCGATCCGGGCGACTCGGCGACCCATTTCGGCAAAACCTTCCGGCCCGGACGCTTCCTCGGTCAATGCGTGAACGAGAAAGATGCCCGGCCGTGTCTCGACCGTAACCGTACCGGGCGTCAGGGTGATCGAATTTGCAAATATGACATGGCCCATGTCGGTTTTCTGTGGGGCCGGAACGGCGATCAACTGCTGATGTAGCGGCATGTTGCGGGCCAGAATGACCTTCGAGACGGCAACGGCCGATTTGAATATTTCTCCGCCGAGCCAGCCCCAATAGAGCAGCAGCGTCAGCCGGAGCTGAATCGGGACCGCTTCGTCATCCAGCAGTTTCATGCGAAAGGCCAGATAGAGCGTCAGGGCGCAGGAGAGCAGGCCCAGGGCGAGCAGGAAGGGCTTGAAAAAACCCGACAAAGCCAGCCACAGAGCGAGTAACGCGACTGACAAACCGATCGCCTTTGCCATGTTGTCCCTTGCTCGCCGACCAGGCGGGGTCAAAGATACCCCATCGGCCGTCCAGCCGGTTGATCGAGAGCCCGGTTCCTTGACGCGGATGGGGAGGATATCGATCCGCTGCCGGGCCAGAATCCTTCGTGAGGCGGCCAATATGCAATGCGGTGGCTGCCCAGGGCAAGAAAGACCGGTTTGGCGCGGCCAAAAATCGGGCGGCTCGCCCCGCTTTCAATGATTAACCGAGACTGTTATAGTCAACAATTCAAAATGGGGGGTCCTGGGGAGGAACCACGGACCAGTGAGAAATTCCGGATCGGCCAATACTTGAGGTCATTTAGGTTTGACCGTCCGGACGTCGATCGTGGTGGGGATGGAAGAGCGGTTCGAAATCTCGGCGGATTCTGTCGGTGTGTCCTTTGAGGTCACCGGCGTGGTCAAGTGGTTCGATGCGGTCAAGGGATACGGCTTCATCATTCCCGATGACGGGCGTGACGATGTGCTCGTGCATTTGTCCTGCCTGAAGCAGATGGGGCTCGAGGCACTTGAGGAAGGCGCCACGGTGACTTGCGAGGCTGTGCGGCGACCCAAGGGCAACCAGGCGGTTCGTGTTATCGATGTCGACGAAACGACGGCGATCAGACCCGCCGGCGCTGCACCACGAGCGGCCAACAGGGGAACGCTGTCGGGGGTGGTGCCGATAGGGGACTTCGAGACGGCGGTGGTCAAATGGTTCAATCGCGCGCGTGGGTACGGGTTTGTCACGCGAGGCGAAGGAACGCCGGACATCTTCATTCACATGGAGACCCTGCGTCGGCATGGCATTCGCGATTTGCTGCCGGGTCAACAGGTGCAGGTCCGGTTTGGTGAGGGGCCGAAGGGGCTCATGGTTGCCGAAATCGCGCCCGATACCCCGTCAGGGGACTGATCCCCGGCCCTCGCCGATTATTCTGAAGAGGGGCGTCTGCAGAACGCTTCCGTCAACCGGATTTCCATTTCAGCATGACCGATTGCGACGACGACAATCCGCCGGACGGCTTTGTGCTGTCATCGGGCAGGGGGCCTTACACCAGCCACAATGGACCGTTCTTCCACAAGGTGACGGAAAAGGGGTTCGTGCACGGCGTTCGGGTCAGGCAGCGCCACTGCAACTCGCGCGGGATCACACATGGCGGCATGCTGATGGCATTTGCCGACGGGCTTCTGGGAACGGCAGTCTGGCGGGCGACGCAAACCATTGCGTTGACCGTGCGGATGAACAGCGATTTTCTTTCCGCGGCGCGGCCTGGCGAATGGCTTGAAGGAACGGCAGAGGTGACGCGGGCAACCCGGTCGGTCGCGTTTTGCGAAGCCAGCCTCTATGTCGGCCCAAGGCCGGTTCTGAAGGCCAGCGGTGTGTTCAAGCTCATGGCGCGCCACAAGTCCCAGAACTAGTCCGCTTCTTGCGGTTGCCGTGAGGCCCATCGGCGGTGTATTGCAGGCCGAACGGCCCTCGACCAGTGGGGGCGTATGTCGGGGCGTAGCGCAGCCTGGTAGCGCATCTGCTTTGGGAGCAGAGGGTCGCAAGTTCGAATCTTGCCGCCCCGACCAAACCTCGTTGCGATTGCTATGCCGCATAGGGCATAGATGCCCTGATTTCGGCACCATCAAGCCACCATGCCCGGCCGGCAAGCTTCCGTATGGCATGGGCGGGCCAGAGCATTGTGCCATTCTTCGAGACCGATCCCGTCAGATCGAGGATGCATTCGATGTCCATCTGATTGAATCCGCGGCTGGCGAGAAACGCGATGGCGGTGTCGCGATCGAAATACTGATTCATCTCCGGCGCTCCTTCGATCTTGAGGATGCCTCAAGGCCCTGATGCGGCATGCCGCCCTCCCCGAGGGATGGTGTTGTTATCACTTGCAAATTCGGCTGTTTTAGGGCGATAAGAATAAAGTTTCGCGACGTTCCCCATAAGATCGAGGGAATCTGGCTCAGGGGCATAAATTGGCGCGCGCACGCATCTACAGACCGGCAAAAACGGCCATGCAATCGGGACGAGCCAAGACCAGAAAATGGCTGCTTGAATTCGAGCCTGCCAGCGCCCGCAAGGTCGAGCCGCTCATGGGCTGGACCAGTTCGGGCGACATGGATTCCCAGGTGACGCTTCGTTTCGACAGCAAGGATGAGGCAATTGCCTATGCCGAGAGGCTCGGACTCGACTATGAGGTCTTCGAGCCCGCTGCGCCGCGCCGTTCGATCAAGGCCTATGCCGACAATTTCAAATATGGCCGACAGGGACTCTGGACCCATTAGGCCTGCCCGGTGTCTCGATCCCGTAGCTCAACCGGATAGAGCAACAGATTTCTAATCTGTCGGTTGCAGGTTCGAGTCCTGCCGGGATCGCCATGCATTTGTTCATCCATTGAGGCCGTGCCGATGAAGGTTGTCTTCGACCCGGAGCAGAAACGTCATTATCCCCGCCATTTTCTGGTAAATGGCGTTGTGGAAGCCAATCCCGAGGTGCCCGAGCGTGCTGACCGCCTTCTGGCCGGTGCCTGCGAGGCCGGACTCGCGCAGCTTGTGCCGCCGGTTCATGGGCTCGATGCCATTTCGGCCGTCCACACGCCCGAATATGTTGCCTTTCTCTCAGGCATTCACGAACGCTGGATGCGAATAGAAGGGGGCTCGGACGAAGTCGTGCCGGGCATTCATCCGAACCGTCGGGACGGTGCCTATCCCCTCTCAGCTGTGGCGCAGGCGGGCTATCACATGGCTGATGGCGCCTGTCCGATCGCGGCGGACAGTTGGGCGGCGATCAAACGCAGTGCCGATACGGCAACAGAAGCTGCGCGCCTGGTTCGGGACGGCGAATCCTGGAGCTATGCGTTGAGCCGACCGCCCGGCCACCATGCCTTTGCCGATATGGCGGGCGGCTTTTGCTATCTCAATAATTCGGGCATTGCGGCACATGTGCTTCGTGGCGCGAATCACCGCGTTGCCATCCTTGATGTCGATGTGCATCACGGCAACGGCACGCAGGGCATGTTCTACAGACGGTCCGACATCCTCACGGTTTCGATCCATGCCGACCCCGTTCGCTTTTATCCGTTCTTCTGGGGCCATGCCGACGAGCGCGGCGCAGGTGCGGGCCTCGGCTATAACTACAATCTGCCGCTGCCGCGGGGGACCGATGATACGGCATACATGCCCGCATTAAGGGCAGCACTGCGCCGCATCGAGGCGTTCGCGCCGGGTGCCCTGGTGGTTGCGTTGGGTCTGGATGCCTACAAGGATGACCCGCAGGGCGGATTTGCCATCACGACCGATGGATTTGGGCGGATCGGCGAAGCGGTCGGACGCCTGGGGCTGCCAACGGTGCTCGTGCAAGAGGGCGGCTATCTCTGCGATGATCTGGGCGCCAATTTGACCAGCTTTCTCAATGGCTTCGGGGCTGTCCACGCGCTTTGACGCGCAGCAGACTTGCCGGAGAGCCGTTTGTGACCAACCTTTAACTTGTGTGTTTGAACCCCGCTCCGGATCATTGTGCGTGAGGCCGGAGCAAGAAGGCTGCTCCGGATATGCCCGCATGGGAGGGAAAAATGCGTCGACAGGCTGTCAGCAATTCCACTGCGGCGAAGGACAGGCGACAGATATTGTCTGTTGCCGTTGGTTTTCTGGTTCTGCTCGCTGCGATTGCATTTACCACCAGAGTTCACGCATCAGACGTACTCGCCGAGCCATCCAGGCCGGACCCGGCGATCGAAGGTCAACCCAACGAGGCTTCGGGACAGGATCTCTACAGCCGTGGTTTCTATCCGGAAGCTTTGGCCGAGTGGAAGAGGGCGGTCGAGATCAACAAGGATGCCGGGGCAGCCTTCCGACTGGGCGAGGAATATTTCGACGCGAAAGTTGTCGAGCGCGATGTCGAAGAGGCGCTTAAATACTACTTCATCGGAGCCCGCGGCGGCGACCGACGGGCGCAGATGGATCTTGCTTCCATGTATGACAAGGGGTGGGGTGTCGCACAGGATATGAAGGCGGCCGCGAAGTGGTATGAGGCTGCAGCGCGGCAGGGGCTCGAAAGCTCGCAATACAACATTGCCACCATGTATGAGGACGGCGTTGGCGTCGAAGCGAGCAAGGTCAAGGCCTATATGTACTACCAGCTGGCGATCGAAGGCGGGTTTCCACGCTTTGCAGCTGAGGCGATCGAGCGCCTGGCCGGCTCCATGACGGCCGCCGAGATCAAGGAGGCATCCGTTCTTGCTCGTAACTTCCAGCCGCTCACGCCGGTGGAGAGCGTCGCAGAGGTTAAGGCTTGGGATGATGAGACGGACGTCAATTGAGGCTGCAGCGTTCGAAAGAAACGGCCCCGGGAAAATCCCGGGGCTTTTTCTTTTGGTGTATGCGTTGAGGCGCTATCATTCGCCGGCGCAAACGGAGATGCATCATGACGGACGTATGGTCGAACTGGTCGGGCTGGGTGAAGGCATGGCCACGGCAACTGGCGACGCCGGCATCTGAAGAAGAAGTCGCCAAGATCATTCGCGACGCGCAAGGGCCTGTCCGGGTTGCCGGGCGCGGGCATTCCTTCACTCCGCTGGTCGAGAGCGACGGAACGATCCTGACGCTGTTCGGTCTGTCGGGCGTGGTCGATCATGACCCGGAGTCGATGATCGCGCGCATCAGGGCAGGCACGACGATCCGGGATCTCGGTCCTGCGCTTTTCGAACACGGACTGGCACTGGTCAATCAAGGCGACATTGACAGGCAGACGCTGGCAGGTGCCGTCGGAACCGGGACGCATGGGACGGGTGGCGGGCTGGGGTCGCTTTCGGCGGGCGTCAAGGCATTCCGTTTGGTGACAGCGAGCGGGGAGGTGATGTCGTGCAGCCGCACCGAGAATTCCGACGTCTTCGATGCGGGGCGGGTCAGTTTCGGCAGTCTTGGTGTGATGACCGAGATCACGATGCAATGCGCGAAGACCTATGCACTGGAGGAAACCGGCGGCCGGATGCCGATTGCCGAGGCGCTCGACCGGGCCGAAGCGCTGCGTGACGAAGGACGTCATTTCGAATTTTTCTGGTTTCCCTTTGCCGATCAGGCGCTGATCAAGTTTCTGAAAGAGACTGACAAGGAGCCGCGCCCACGGCGTCGCAGGCCCGATGGCGAGATGTCGCGTGATGACAAGATCATGCAGCTGGCATGCGATGTCGCGCGTGCCTTTCCGTTCCTGCGCGGCCCTCTGCAGCGGCTTCTGACTTCATCGAGCGGTTCGCGTTATTCGAGTGGTTCCATCAACGGGATCGAAGGCCAGTCAGCCAAGGTGCGCTGGTCGCATGATGCGTTCCCGAGCGATCGCAACGTTCGTTTCAACGAAATGGAATATGCGGTGCCAGCCGAGAAAGGGCCGGATTGCATTCGTGAGGTTGGCGAGCATATGCGGAAATGCGGGATCAATTTCCTCTTTCCCCTGGAGTTCCGCTATGTCGCTGGCGACGATGCGTGGTTGTCGCCATTCTATCGCCGCGACAGCGTGACGATCTCGGTCCACCAGTATCACCGCCAGCCTTACAGGGCCTTGTTTGCCGGCGTCGAGGACATTTTCCGTCGTTATGAGGGGCGACCGCATTGGGGCAAGTTACATACTTGCGGTGCGAAGGAGTTCGAGGCGTTGTATCCGAAGTGGGATGATTTTCAGGCCGTGCGGCGTCGGCTCGATCCCGCAGGAAAGTTCCTCAACGACCATCTGAGGCATGTTTTCGGCGAATCCTGACGATCAGCCGGCTTCGACGATCGCGACGGTCTGCCCTTCCGATATCGCCTCGTCCTCGGCTACGAGGATTTCGGCCAGTCTGCAATCCGCCGGGGCGCAGACGGGTATTTCCATCTTCATCGATTCGAGGATCAGGATCGGATCGTCTTCGGCCAGATGGTCTCCCGGCTTCGCCTCGATCTTCCAGACCTTGCCCGTGATCTCGCTCTTTACGTCGATGCTTGCCATGTCTTCCCGGTCCTTTATTGATTGCAGGCACGCAGGCGTTCGAAACCAGCCTCCAGATCGGCCGTCAGGTCGGCCGGGTCTTCAAGCCCGGCATGGAGCCGCAGCATTGGACCGGCCGCTTCCCACTTTGTGACGGTACGAATTCTCGTCGGGTCCTGCGGAATGATCAGGCTTTCGAACCCGCCCCAGGAATAGCCCATGCCGAACAGTTCCAGTCCGTCGAGCATAGCCGCCAGTGCTGCTTCGGATGCCGGGTTGAGCTCGATGGCGAAAAGGCCGCTTGCTCCGGTAAAGTCGCGGCGCCAGATCGCGTTGCCGGCGTGGTTTGGGAGTGCGGGGTGTATGACGCGCGCAACCTCCGGGCGACCTGCCAGCCATTCTGCGAGCATCAGGCCGGTCTTCATATGACGTTCCATCCGTACCGCAAGCGTGCGGATGCCGCGCAGCACCAGGTAGATGTCATCGGGTGCGGCGCAAAGCCCGAGTGCCCCATGATTGGCAATCGTTTCGCGCCACGAAGCTTCTGTCGTGGTGATGGCCCCCATCATCACATCGGAGTGGCCGCAAAGATACTTGGTCACTGCCTGAATCGAAATGTCGACTCCATGGTCGAACGGCTTGAAATAGAGTGGTGACGCCCATGTATTGTCGAGCATAAGAATCGCACCCGATTTGTGGGTGACTTCGGCTATCGCCGGGATGTCCTGAACCTCGAACGTAACCGAACCAGGCGATTCCGCGAAGACGACGGCGGTGTTCGGTTTGATGAGTGCGCCGATGCCACTACCGATGCATGGATCGTAGTACTCGACGTCGATACCGTAACGGCGGAGAACACGCTCGCAGAACTGGCGGGACGGCTCATAGACGCTATCGGTTATCAGCAGGTGGTCGCCGGACTTTAGATGTGCAAGAAGAGCGGTGGTGACAGCAGAAAGACCCGACGGGGTCAGCAAGGTGCGGTAGCCACCCTCAAGCTCGGCGATCGCTTCCTGCAAGGCGGCACTGGTGGGCGTGCCTCGGCGGCCATAGGTGAATGGCTGCTTGCGCGTTCGCACGGCATCAAGGGTCGAATAGAGGATTGTTGAAGCATGGTAGACTGGCGGGTTGACGATTCCGAAATTCGCATCCGGGTTGCGGCCGGCATTGACGATCAGTGTATCCTGCTTTTTTTTCATTGCGTGGCGTCCGTCATCTGGCTTGTCCAATGCCTTGCAGAATGTGATCCATAGCGGGGCGGGTCGCCTTCAGGCGGGGAAACAGCGGGTTTGCATGGATATACGGGGTTTGCGCATGGACCGTCGGCGGTTAGTCTGAACGAATCCAGCATAGCATTTCCACCGGCCGCGCTGACAAAGGAAGCTGAATGAGAAATCCCGTGGTCGCCCTGTTCTTGGGCATCCTGATTGGCGTGGGCGGGCTCTATTTCATGTTGCCCTATGATGCGGCGGCCGTTCTGGCTGGGCGCGGCGCAGCGCCAGTTGCGACCGCGGAAGTCGAGCCGGGGGACGAGCTTGCGGGAGCTGGGGAAACCCTGCTGCGAGTCCGGCAACGCGGATTTCTGCGCTGTGGCGTCAGTCAGGGACTTGCCGGCTTTTCCAGCCCCGACGAACGGGGGCGCTGGTCCGGCATTGACGTTGACTATTGCCGCGCGCTTGCGGCCGCGATTTTCGGCGACGGTGAGAAGGTGCGCTTTCGTCCGCTCTCGGCCAAGGATCGTTTCACGGCGCTTCAATCCGGCGAAGTCGACATTCTTTCGCGGAACACGACATGGACCATGTCGCGCGACACGCAGCTCGGTTTCGACTTTGCCGGTGTCATTTACTACGATGGGCAGGCCTTCATGGTACGGAAGGATTCCGGCATCACCAATGCGCGGCAACTGGCCGGCGCGACGATCTGCACACAAACCGGCACCACGACGGAGCTGAATCTGGCCGACTATTTTCGCGGGCGCGGCCTTGAATATCGTGTGCTTTCGTTCGAAAAGAACGACGAGGCGATCAGTGCATACGATCAAGGGCGTTGCGACGGGTACACGACCGACGCCTCCGGCCTGTATGCCGAAAGGCTGAAGATGCAGCGCCCGCAAGACAATGTCGTGCTTCCGGAAATCATATCAAAGGAACCTCTCGGACCCGTTGTCAGGCAGGGTGACCCGCAATGGGCCGATATCGCGCGGTGGACGCTTGCCGCCTTGCTCAATGCCGAGGAACTGGGCATCACTTCGGGGAATATTGAAGACATGAGGGAAAGCGAGAATCCGCTGGTTCGCCGCCTTCTTGGTACGGAGGGGGCTTATGGCGCGTCGGTCGGGCTTGGGCCCGATTGGGTTGTCGATATCGTTCGCGCCGTCGGTAATTACGGGGAGATCTTCGAGCGGAATGTAGGCGTCGATACGCCGCTCGGCATCGAACGCGGCCTGAACGCGCTCTGGACCGACGGCGGCGTCATGTACGCGCCGCCGATTCGCTGACGACGATGCGCGAGGGGGGCGGGCAAGGAATGCAGAAACCAGTCAAACGTGGATCGGGTATGGGGTTCAGCTGGTACAACCCCCGCTTGCGCTCGATTGTCTATCAGGCTGGCGTGCTGGCTGCCGTCATTCTGATTATCTGGTTTTTTGCCACGACGGCGCAGCAGAATCTTGCACGTCTCAATATTTCTACCGGCTTCGGCTTTCTGGAAACGACGGCCGGATTCGGTGTCATCCAGACGCTTATCCCCTATACGGAGCAATCGAGTTACGGACGCGCGTTTCTCGTCGGCTTGCTCAACACGCTTGTCGTTGCTGTTATCGGCATTGTTCTTTCGACGCTGCTCGGGTTTGTTGTTGGCGTTGCCCGGTTGTCACGCAACTGGCTGCTGGCGAAGATTGCCGCCGGCTATGTCGAGCTGATGCGAAACATTCCGCTGCTGCTTCAGCTCTTCTTCTGGTATTTTGCGGTGCTGCGGCCTTTGCCCGGGCCAGCCGACAGCCTGGAGGCGCTGCCGGGCGTGTTTCTGAGCAATCGTGGCCTGATCCTGCCGGACCCCGTACCCGATGCCGGGGCTGGCCTGTTCTTCGGTGCGCTTGCGGTTGCTCTTGCGGCAGGCATTGTGCTGGTGCGCTGGGCGCGAATGCGGCAAAAGGCAACGGGGCAATTGTTTCCGGCATGGCGTGTTGCCGGCGCTCTCGTTGTCGTTCTGCCGGCCTTGGCATGGGCGATCGGAGGGACACCGTTCCATCTCGAATACGCGACGCGCGGCGATTTCGATTTCAGCGGTGGTTTACGCCTACTGCCGGAGTTTGTCGCTCTCGTTCTCGGACTGACGCTCTATACCGCGGCATTTATCGGCGAGATCGTTCGAGCCGGTATCCTGTCCGTCGATCGCGGGCAGGGCGAAGCGGCTGCCGCACTGGGTCTCAAGGACAGCACGACGCTGCGGCTGGTGGCCATCCCGCAAGCGCTGCGTCTCATCGTCCCGCCGCTGACCAGTCAAATTCTCAATCTGACCAAGAATTCGTCGCTGGCAGTGGCCATCGCGTATCCCGATCTCGTTGCAGTGTTCGCCGGAACGGTACTCAACCAGACGGGCCAGGCCATCGAGGTCATCGCCATCACCATGGCCGTTTATCTGACCCTCAGTCTTTCCACGTCGCTCGCAATGAACTGGTACAATGCGCGTGTCGCGCTCAAGGAACGATAGGTCATGAGCGCCATCGACATCATCCGTCCGCCCCAGCGATCCAGATCGGTGCTTGCCTGGCTCCGGCGCAATCTCTTTTCGAGTATTGGCAATAGCGTTCTGACGCTCGTTGCCATCTACCTTCTCTGGCTCACCGTGCCGCCGCTTGTCAATTTTGCAATTCTTGATGCAGTTTGGACCGGCGAGACGCGCGAGGCCTGTCTCGGCGAGGGCAAGGGCGCCTGCTGGCCGCTGGTATGGGCCAATTTCGACCAGTTCGTTTATGGCCGCTATCCAGCATCGGAAATCTGGCGGGTCAATGTCGTCTTCGCGCTGGGGTTCATCGCGCTGGTGCCCATGCTCATTCCGTCGGCCCCGGCCAAGCGGTTCAATCTGATCTTTCTGTTGATCGTCTATCCATTGATCGCCCTTGTTCTGCTGGCGGGCGATCGCCCGGGCCTTCCGCCGGTTCCGACCAGCGAGTGGGGCGGATTGCTTGTCACGCTGGTTGTCGCTGTGACGGGTATCATCGTGTCTTTGCCGCTCGGAATCGTGCTGGCGCTTGGCAGACGTTCATCGATGCCGGCCATTCGAACACTCTCGATCGTCTTCATTGAGTTCTGGCGCGGCGTTCCACTTGTCACGGTGCTGTTCATGGCGAGCGTCATGTTGCCACTGTTTCTGCCGGAGGGAATGAGCCCCGACAATCTGCTGCGCTGTCTGGTCGGGGTTGCGCTGTTCTCTTCTGCCTATATGGCCGAGGTGGTTCGCGGGGGGCTTCAAGCCGTACCGGCGGGACAGTATGAAGCGGCGCGCGCAGCCGGACTCAGCTATTGGCAGACAATGGGGCTTGTCGTTCTGCCGCAGGCGCTGCGGCATGTTATTCCCGGCATCGTCAATACCTTCATAGGTCTTTTCAAGGATACGACACTGGTCCTGATCGTCGGTATCTTCGATCTTCTCGGCCAGGTCAGAGCGCAGCTTGCCGATCCGACATGGACCGTGCCGCAGGGCGCGTTGACCGGCTATCTGTTCGCGGGAATCGTTTTCTGGATCTTCTGTTTCGGCATGTCGCAATATTCAAGTTTCATGGAGCGTCGGCTCAGCGCCGGGCGCGGCCGTTAGGAGGACTTCATGGCAGCGGATGCCGCAACGGCGATGCGCATATCGGACAAGGTCATGATTGAAATGTCCGGTGTCCACAAATGGTTCGGCGATTTTCACGTTCTCAAGAACATCAACCTTATGGTGCGGGAGGGTGAACGAATTGTCATTGCCGGCCCTTCCGGATCTGGAAAATCGACATTGATCCGCTGCATCAATCATCTCGAAACGCATGATGCCGGGAAGATTGTCATCGACGGTATCGAGCTGACGGAAGATCTCAAACGGATCGACGAGGTCCGGCGCGAGGTCGGCATGGTCTTCCAGCAGTTCAACCTGTTCCCGCATATGACGGTTCTCGAAAACTGCACCCTGGCGCCACTCTGGGTACGAAAGATGCCGGAACGGGATGCGCGCGACATGGCGATGAAGTTTCTCGAACGAGTGCGTATTCCGGAGCAGGCCGACAAATATCCGGGTCAACTTTCGGGCGGCCAGCAACAGCGTGTCGCAATCGCGCGGTCACTATGCATGAATCCGAAGATCATGCTCTTCGACGAACCGACCTCTGCGCTCGACCCGGAGATGATCAAGGAGGTTCTCGACGTGATGGTCGAACTCGCGCAGGAGGGCATGACAATGCTGTGTGTCACGCACGAGATGGGCTTTGCGCGCGAGGTCGCCAATCGTGTCGTCTTCATGGATGAGGGAGAAATTATCGAGGAGGCGCCGCCAGCGGAATTTTTCAGCAATCCGAAGAACGAACGAACCAAGATGTTTCTGGCACAGGTACTGGCGCATTAGTCGCCGGCCGTCAGTCCAGTTCCTCAAGTTCGACTTCTTCCTGCGCATAGGGCGCGAAGCCGTGACGCTGGTAAAGGGGCAGGGCGCGGGGGTGGTCGAGCGTACAGGTCTGCACGATCAGGCGTTTTGGATGGCGAGCCCAGGCGAGGACGATTGCTTCACACAAGAGAAATCGTCCTAGGCCCCTTCCGATATACTCAGGCATCACGCCGAGAAAGGAAAGTTCGGCGCGCTCATGATTCCGGAAATCGAGTTCGATGAAGCCGGCCGGGGTGCCGCTGCAATAGAGCACATAGATTTCGACTTCATCGTCGTGGATGATGGCAGCAAGTGCGTCGTCGGAGAGCCGCTTGCGATTGACCCAGACATATTCCCGGCCGATTGCGTCATAAAGGTAGCGATAGAAGTGGACCGGCATCCGCTCGGCGCGCATCAGCGCATATTTTCCAAGCGGGCGTGGTGCCGGCGGGAGCTTCGGCTCCGCCAGCATTTCCAGATGCGTGACGACAGTCTTGTGTCTCTTTCCCAAACGCCCCTCTTGCGTCATACCTCGGCGGGCAGATCCGTGATGGCGCCCCATTCGGCCCATGAGCCATCATAGACCGCGACCTGCGGCTTGCCGAGTACGGCGAGGCCCAGAGCAAGAATGGCGGCGGTCACGCCCGAACCACAGGTTGTGACGACCGGTGCGGAAAGGTCGATTCCTGCCCCCTTGAACAGATCGCGGAGTTCGTCAGGTTTCTTGATCGTACCGTCCGCCGAAACCAGTTCCGATGCCGGCAGGTTGAAACTGCCGGGAATGTGGCCGCTGCGCAGTCCTGGACGCGGCTCGGGTTCCACGCCCTGGAACCGGCCAGCGCTTCGTGCGTCGAGCACCTGCTCTACACATGTATCGAGATTGCCCAACATCTGTTGGCGATCCCGGATCAATCCGGTGTTGCGTCGTGCCGTGAAGTGGCAGGTGCAATGACGGGGCGTTGTGTCGTCGAGCGGGCGTCCCTCGCTTTTCCACTTCGGGAGGCCACCATCGAGGACGACGACGTCGTCATGTCCCATCACGCGAAACATCCACCAGACCCGTGCGGCGCTGAACAGGCCGGCGCCGTCATAAACGACAATGCGATTGCCGTCGCCAAGTCCAAGTGCGCGGACGCGCGACGCGAACTTTTCCGGTGCGGGCAACATGTGCGGATAAGGGCTTTCGAGATCGCAGATTTCATCGATATCGAAAAACACGGCGCCTGGAATGTGTTCGCGCTGGTACTCGGCGCGCGGATCGCGCTGCGCCTGCGGCAAATACCAGGAGGCATCGACGATCCGGACATCCGGTGCGGCGAGATGGGCGGTGAGCCAGTCGGTCGTCACGAGCGGCGAGGCGGGGACAGACATTCATCGACTCCTTGCGTTCCGGCCCGGCTGTTTTTTCAAAGCCAATCCGGAACAGGCAAACCCTTTTCCCTCAGGAAGTCCGGATTGAACATCTTGCTCTGATAGCGCGTTCCGTAGTCGCAAAGGATGGTGACAATCGTATGACCGGGACCCATCTGTCTTGCGAGCCGGATCGCGCCCGCGGCATTGATGCCGCTTGAGCCGCCAAGACAGAGTCCTTCTTCCTTCAGGAGGCCAAAGGCAATGGGCAGCGCCTCCGCATCGGGTATCTGGAACGCCTCATCGATCGGTGCATCCACAAGATTGGCCGTTATGCGTCCCTGGCCGATGCCTTCGGTGATCGACGTGCCTTCCGCCTTCAGTTCCCCGTGCTTGTAGAAGTTATAGAGCGCTGCCCCCATCGGATCGGCGAGACCGATCACGACATTCTTGTTCCGGGCCTTGAGCGCCATGCCCACCCCGGCAAGCGTTCCGCCTGTGCCGACGGCGCAGATAAAGCCGTCTACCTTGCCGTCTGTCTGACGCCATATTTCGGGACCGGTGGTTTCGATATGGGCAAGCCTGTTTGCCACATTGTCGAACTGGTTGGCCCAGATGGCGCCGTTCGGTTCCTTTGCGGCCAACTCCTCGGCAAGGCGACCCGAATACTTGACGTAGTTGTTCGGGTCCTTGTAGGGCACCGCCGGCACCTCGATAAGCCGGGCGCCGCAGAGCCTCAGCATGTCCTTCTTTTCCTGCGACTGGGTTTCGGGAATGACAATGACACTCTTGAATCCAAGCGCATTCCCGACCAGCGCGAGACCGATGCCAGTATTGCCTGCCGTACCTTCGACAATCGTGCCACCCGGTTTCAATGTGCCACGCTTGACGGCATCCTGGATGATGTAAAGCGCTGCACGATCCTTGACCGATTGTCCGGGGTTGAGGAACTCGGCCTTCCCGAGAATCTCGCATCCGGTCTCCTCCGAGGCGCGCCTCAGGCGCAACAGCGGCGTGTTGCCGATCGAGTCGACCAGTCCGTTCTTTATTTCCATGAGGCTTGAGGCTTTGCTGTTCGGTGGCAAGGGAACTGGAACATACGGAGGGGGCGGGTGCTGTTCAAGGTCGAAGGATTGCTGTTTTTCCTCACCTTATCCGTGATTTGTTCAGAATAAGCCATTGAATCATAAGTGTTGTCTTCGCGTCCACAATGCGCCCATCTTGCGTGGCGGCATGGGCGTCGGCCAGCGGCACGACGACAGCGCGTATGTCTTCCTGTTCCTCCGCCAGTCCGTGGAGCCCGCCGACGTCCGAGAGATCGGCTGGCGCTGCATAGAGATATGACCGTTCGCCATAGCCGCCGGGCGAGGACCAGACGGTCGAAATGTGGATGGGGATGCCGATCCTGCAGTCGGCCTCTTCGCGCGCCTCGCGGGCAGCGACGTCAGGGGGCGTTTCGCCTACGTCGATGATTCCGGCTACCGCTTCGAAGAGCCAGGTTGCCTCACCCCAAACGAGACCGCAGGCGCGGAACTGCTCGATCAGAAGAACGGCGTCGAGCGCGGGATCGAAGGGTAATACCATCGCCACTTCGCCGATCGTGTAGATGTCGCGGGTCACATCTCCGGACCAGGCGCCGTCGAAACGCCGGTGACGAAATACGAGACGCTCGAGCCTGCCCCAGCCGCGGCCGATCAATTCACGAGAGCGAATTTCGACGTCAGCGAGGCGGCGCGGTGTCGGTATGAGGCGTTCGTCCATAAGAAAGGCTCCAGACTGCCGAAACGCGCAATCTAGCAGCCGCACTCAGGGTCGGGCGAGCGTCACTTGCGTTACGTCGATATTGCCGGAGCGGAAACCAGCTTCGCAATAGGAGAGGTAATACTCCCACATGCGACGGAAACGTTCGTCGAAGCCCTGGCGCTGGATATCCGGCCACGCGGTGCGGAAGCGCTCGCGCCACTGACGCAACGTCTCGGCGTAGTCGAGGCCGAATTCGAGATTGCCGGCCCAGGTCAGCCCGGCGCGCTGGACCTGTTGTTTGAGGACCGATGGCGAAGGCAGCATCCCGCCCGGAAAGATGTAGCGCTGGATGAAGTCCGCCCGTTTTCTGTAAGCCGCAAAGGAACGGTCGGCGATGGTAATGATCTGCAGGCCGGCCTGACCGCCGGGCTTCAGGCAGTTTCGTATCTTGTCGAAATAGGCGGGCCAGTATTCCTCGCCGACGGCTTCGAACATCTCGATCGAGGCGATGCGGTCGAAGCGTTCATCGACGTCGCGATAATCCTGGTAGCGAATCTCGACCCTGTCATCGAGGCCTTTTCTGGCCATCCGTTCACGCGCAAATGCAAGCTGCTCCTTGCTGATCGTAATGCCGGTCACACGACAGCCGATTTCGCCTGCGGCGTATTCGGCAAAGCCGCCCCAGCCACTTCCGATTTCCAGCAGATGATGTTCGGGGCCAAGGCCGATGCGTTCGGCGAGCGAGCGGTACTTGTTGATCTGTGCGTCCGAAAGATCTTGATCCTTATGCGCGAAGCGCGCCGATGAATAGGTCATGGTCGGGTCGAGCCAGCGGCGGTAGAAGCTGTTGCCGAGGTCGTAGTGGTATTCGATATTGCGCTTCGAACCGCTTTTTGAGTTGCGGCGCAGCAAATGACCCAGTCGTGCCACGAAACGGAAGACCGGATTGCCGGTCAGCTTTTCCTGCAGGGCATCGGCATTGCCGAGAAAGAACTCGAGAAAGGCTGTTACGTTGGGGCTGTCCCACATGCCATCGAGAAAGGCTTCGGCAGCACCCAGGTCGCCGCTGGCGAAGAACCGACGGGCCAGACTGAAGTCGCGAATGACCATGACGGCATCGCTGCCCGGTTCGGCACCCTTGAAGCGCAACCGGCGACCGTCCGGCAAAATCACGGTCAGGGAGCCGCAGCGGACTCGAAGCAGCAGCCTGAACGCAACGCGGGCCAGGCGAGGGATGCCAGTGAGCAGGGCCAGATTGGCAGGAGTGGCATCGATCACAGCCTGTTGCGCGGCCGGTTCCGCCGTCGCAGGGGCATCGTGCGCGTCGTTGCGGTCGATAAGTGGCACGTCCTGCATTGCTGCGAGACCTCCTCCTTCATTCAGCCGTTGCGGGGCAGTATAGGCGATGTCCGGGAAACACCCAACGTTTCCCGGTGTGGTGAATACGGCAGGGGTGGGGGAGCGGTTCAGTCTGCAGAGGCGCTTTCGGTCGCCCGGCCACAAAAAAAGGCCGGCGACCAGACGGGTCCGCGGCCTCTATTGCGTCTCGGTTTCGAAGTGGCTCCCCGGGCCGGATTCGAACCAGCGACCAATCGGTTAACAGCCGATTGCTCTACCACTGAGCTACCGGGGATCACATCGAAATGGCCCGGTTGGGGCCGCCGATGAGCGCTGCATATAGCAAAGACATTTCGCCCATGCCAGCCAAATGTCTTGTTACTGCCACCTTTTCCCCTTATCTGCCCGGAGGGGCGGGTTGCCGGGAGGGGCTCTCGCAAACCTCTCGGAGAGAGCAGTCGGACATGGCCGCCGTACGTTTGGGCAACAGGAAGTTCAGGGTCCCCGGGACCCCTATCGTTCGAATCGTCGTGGGAGTCATCCTTATTATCGGCGGCGTTTTCGGCTTTCTGCCCATGCTGGGCTTCTGGATGCTGCCGCTCGGTGTGGTTGTATTGTCGGTCGATCTCCACCCGGTTCGCCGCTTCCGGCGGCGTGTCGAGGTCTGGTGGGGTCGCCGCCGGCGGCGCAGGCGTGCCGAGCGCCGGGCGGCGCCGACGCGGCAACTACCTTCCTCAGTCGATCCCAAGTGAACGAATCGGGCGGGCCAGTGCAAACGGCAAGCCGCTCAGCAGCGCTTGCAGCATCCGCCGATCCTGATACTCGCCATTGAGCGACAGACGCGGCAAGTTGCAGGGCGTTTCCGCATGACGGGGCATGATCAGACCCTTGCGTGTCGTCGTGGCCGAACGGAAGCCGAGCATCGCGGCGCGGGCGAAATCGGCTTCGCCAGCGGATGACGGATCGCCATAGGGATAGGAGAAGTGGCGCGGGCGATAGCCCAGTTCATCCTCCATCCGCTTCATGCCTTCCTCGATATCCGCTATGGCGCGCTGGTCGGAAAGACCGGCTTGTGCAAAATGCGCTGCCGTGTGTGCCTCAATGCCTGCAAGCGGATGCGCAGCCAGCTTGCGAACCTCGTCCCAGTTCATGGCCAGTTCGCGCGTCAGCGCCGGCATGTCCAAGCCGTGCTCGGCGGCGAGGCGGCGGATTTCGGCGCGGAGGACGTCCTCCGGCAGGGCGCGCAAAGCCCAGTAGATCCTGTTCCAGGCGGCCGTCTTCTCACCGGCATCGCGGGTGAACATGGCGATCTCGCCATCAGGCAGCATGACGCGAATGGCGATGGCGGCGGCGATGATGCGCTCAAGTGCGACCCACCATATTTCGGCGGTACCATCGGGTAGACCGGTCGTCAGATAAACCGTGAACGGAACGTCGTGGCGTTCGAACACCGGCAGCGCGTCGGTCAGATTGTCGCGATAGCCGTCATCAAGGGTGAAGACCGCGAAACGCTCCGAGCGGTCTCCCTCGATCAGCCGGGTCACTGCCTCGTCGAGGCCGAGACAGACATAACCGAGTTCGCGGACCAGTTCGATCGCCTCGGCCAGAAAGCCGGGCGTGATCTCGAGCAGGCGATTGGGCGCAAAATCGGTGTCGTCGGGTTCGCGCACGCGGTGGAGCATGAAGATGACACCGATCCCGGCCATGGATGCCGGCGCAAGGCGTGCTGCGCCACTCGCCTGAATGGCCAGCAGGAGGCGACCCATTGCGGTCGGCCTTTGTCGAAACTCCGATTGCAGCCTGGTCATTCCTGAAACCTGTGAGAGGGCCGGCGAAGTGGCATTCTGGCGCGGAAAGGTTAACGGGATTCGACTAGCACGGCCCTTGCAGTTCGATGGGCAAGGCAGGAATGAGCGTCCGGAATCGAGAAAAACAGGGCGGCCTGCTGATCGGAAAGACCAAAGAACAGCATGGCGAGGCCCCCCATGACGCCGCTGAAGAGAATGCATGCCGCCAGCGCCGGCATGTCGATCAAACCTGAGAGCGAAGCGCAGGAATCCGCGCAAATTCTGACAGGACCGTGGCGTGAAAATCCCGCTGCGGCACCCGAGGTGCGGCTTTCGGTTCACCAGGAATTCGAACCGCTGAAGGCGGTCTGGCAGGAACTCGAGCAGTCGGGCGACTGCACGCCGTTCCAGACCTATGTCTGGCTCACAGCATGGCAGCGCCATATCGGGACAAGGCAGGGCGTCCGGCCCGCGATTGTCGTCGGATGGGACACGTCAGGGAACGCCCTCTTCATCCTGCCGCTGGCGATCCGGATCGGATTTTTCTGCAACCGGCTTTCCTGGCTTGGCGGCGATCTCTGCGATTATCAGGCTCCCCTTCTTTCGAAGAAATTCCCGGCGCAGGTCGGATCTGACCGGTTTGCCGCGCTCTGGACCCGGATACGCGGATTGCTGCCGGCCCACCACATCGTGTCGCTGGAGCGCATGCCCGAACAGGTCGGCGCGCAGCCCAATCCGTTCATGGCGCTCGACGGAGTTCGCCCCCATGCCTGCTTTGCCCACAAGACGATCCTCAAATCCGATTGGGAAAGCTATTACGGCGAGAAGCGTTCATCGGCGAGCCGCAAGCGAGACAAGCAGAAGCGCCGCAAGACCGAGGAGCTCGGTGCCGTGACGCTTGTCACGCCCGATACGGCCGAGGCGCGGCTGCAGGCGCTCGATGTGCTGATGGCCCAGAAGTCGGTCGCCTTTGCCCGGATGGGTGTCGCCAATCTCTTCGACAAGGCGGGCTACCGTGACTTCTATCGCGATCTGGCGGCCAGCACGGAAGCGGCCGACATGATTCACGTCTGCTATCTCGATGTCGGCGGCAAGGTTGCGGCCGCAAACTGGGGCGTCAGCTTTGCTGGGCGCTACTCCTATGTGCTGGCCAGCTACGACGAGACGGCCGAAACGGCCAAATACGGCCCGGGGGTGATCCAGTTGATGGAGCTGATGGCACATGCCACGGCGACCGGTCATGACGAGTTCGATTTCACCATCGGCGACGAAGCCTACAAGGAGCAATGGTGCGAGGTGGAAGTTCGCCTCCATGACCATAGGGAGCCCAGCAGCCTGCTGGGCTGGGTCGGCCTTGGCCCTGAAATCGCCTATGCGGCGGTTAAACGTTTCATCAAGCAGAGCCCGCTACTTTGGCCCAGGTTCATCCGGATGCGCGCCATGGCCGCCAAGTGGCACGTTATCGGGGCCTGAGGGCTTTCTTGATGCATGTTAACGCACTCCCGCGACCGTTGCGGCGGATCGGCGAGGCCATCGCCGCGAGGCTTGACGACGGACATCTGGCTGGCGTCGTTCGCGGCGCCGCGTTCGTGATGGGCATACGGGTGGCCGGGGCAGCCATTGCGCTTCTCAGTCAGGTTCTGTTGGCCCGCTGGATGGGCGTCTACGAGTACGGCATCTTCGCCTATGTCTGGGTCTGGGTCATCGTGCTCGGCATCGTCGTGCCGATGGGATTCGGTACCTCGGTGCTGCGTTTCGTGCCCGAATACCGCGCCAGATCGAAATGGCGCCGCATGTCGGGGATGTTGACGGCGTCCTTCTATATTGTGCTTGCGATCGGTCTCGTGACCGCACTTGTCGGCACCGGAATTCTCTGGGCGGCGCGCGGTCATATCGAGAGCTATTACCTCCTTCCGCTTGTCGTTGCACTTCTGTGCGTTCCGGCCTTCGCGTTGATGGACTGGCAGGAAGGCGTCGCCCGCGCATTCGGCTGGGTCAATCTCGCCTATATACCGGCCTATATCGTTCGTCCGCTGGCAATTGTTGTATTTGCCGGCGCCATTCTGCTGTTCTCCGGCACGCCGACCGGCCTGCAGGTCACGCTGGCCGCTCTGGCCGCCACCGTGCTGACGCTGGTCGGTCAAAGGTTGCTGTTGATCCGCCGTGTCGCGCAAACGGTTCCGAACGCGCGGCCAGTTTTTCACGTCCGGCACTGGGTTGCGGTTTCAGCGCCATTGGTCCTGGTCGAGGGGCTTTTCCTGATCCTGATCAACACCGACATCGTGCTGCTCGGTTACTTTGTCGATCCGGACGAGATCGGCGTCTATTTCGCCGTGACGCGCATCGCCAATCTGATGGCCTTCATCTGCTTTGCCCTGTCGGCGCTGGCGGTTCCCAAATTTGCCGAGCTTCACGCCGCCGGCAAGCATGATGAACTGCAGACCTTCATGCATGGCGTTATCCAGTGGATATTCTGGCCGACACTTGCGGCGGGCCTCTTCCTGCTGTTGGTCGGCGAGTTTGCGCTTGATCTCTTCGGTGCAGGATTCGCTGCGGGCTATCCGGTGCTGGGGCTGCTGATGCTTGGATTTCTGGCGCGCGCCGCCACCGGGCCGATCGAGTACCTGCTCAACATGACCGGCAATCAGAATGCGACCGCCTTCGCGTATTGCTGTGCTGCGGTGCTGAACATCGCGCTCAATCTGATGCTTGTGCCGCGTTTCGGTCTGATGGGTGCGGGAGCATCGACGGCGATCTCGATTGTTTTCGCAACGGGATGGCTCGCCATCATCGTGAAGCGCCGTCTGGGCATCACGGCGTTTGTATTCGCCGGCTATCGGCATCGCCTGTTCGCTGCTGCCTGACAGCTCGGAGAAAGACCATGACAGATATCCGGCAACACGGCTTTCACCCCGGCTTCGGGCATGCCGGTAGCTTGGCTGCCGCGCCGCTATCGGTCGAGGTGCTCAGCCATGCCGCGCGTTATGCCTACGACCGCCCGCCTTCGGTCGACATCGTTGTCCTGGAAAGCGCCGACGCGATGACCCCTTATCTCGACAGCATCGACGCGCTGGCGCGTTCATCGACCGACACCAATCCGCAATTCGAGAGTGTGACCCTTGCGGCGTCGATGGAGCACCTTCAGAACGGCGGCACGACCCGCATTGCCCTTGTATGGAGTGAGCCCGGTAGTGACGGCCGCCGCTTGCTTCTCGGCGTATTCCCCTATCAGGCTGCGAGATGGCATTTCGGAGTACCGCTGCCTGTGTGGTCGATCTGGGAGCATATTCACAGCTATTCGGCAACGCCGCTGGTGCGCACCGGGCATGAACATCATGCGGTGCGGCGCTTTCTCGGATTTGCCGACCAATCGGGCGCCGCACTTGTGCGATTTCCGCTTTTCGAGGCTGGCGGCGCATTCGATGCGGCTCTTGAAGACATATTGGCCGAGCGTGAACTGGGCTTTCGCGAAACCGATCGCCATGAACGGGCCTTTCTGCAGTCAGATCTTTCCGAGGAAGCCTATCTGTCGACGCATATCCGCAAGAAGAAGCGAAAGGAATTTGCGCGGTTGTGGAACCGCCTTTCGGAGCAGGGCCGGCTTGAACTCTCTGTTCATGATGGCGGTACCGATCCAGAAAAATGGGTTCAGCGTTTCCTGACGCTTGAAGCGGGCGGATGGAAAGGAAGGCGCGGTACGGCATTGAAGATGCGCCCCGGCGAACGGGCCTGGTTCGAGACCGTCTGCGCGGGCGCGCGCGCGCAGGACAAGCTCGTCTGCACCGAATTGACGCTCGACGGCCGGCCGATCGCCATGCTGACCAGTTTTCGGGGCGGCGAGGGGCTCTATACGTTCAAGATCGCTTTCGAGGAGACCTACGCGAAATACTCGCCTGGAACCTTGTTGATGCTGAAAGGCATAGGCGCCTTTCTGAGTGACGGACGAACCCGATGGGTCGATTCCTGCGCCGTACCCGGCCATCCGATGATCGATCACATATGGGCACAGCGCCGCACGATGCGGAGCCTGTCGGTTGCGACACGCCATCGTGCAAGCCCGATGATGCTTTCCTGGAGCGCGGCGATGACGCGTCTGGCTGAAACAATCCGAGGCCGTTTGCGCCTTCTCTACAACAGGTTTCGCAAGGAGATTGAAAATGACCAGGCTCATTGAAATCGAACAGGGAACCGTCACGTCATCGCTGCCGGAAGCAAGCTTTCGGGTTCGCCATCATCTGGCCGAACATCCCTTGTTCCGGCTGGAGCGGTTGGCGGAGCTGGCCGCGTCCCTGCCGGCCGACCAGATCGAATTCAACGGGCCGGTCGATCCGAACCAGGACCCGGATATGACGCCGTCCAACGGAATGACGCCGGAAGAGACCGTGCGGCGCATCGAAGATGCAAGATCATGGCTGGTCATCAAGAACGCCGAGACCGATCCGGCATACAAGGCGCTGCTTGACGCATGTCTCGATCAGGTGGCGCAGCAGACCGATGGCCTGATGGGTGCAGCCCTCGACCGGCAGGCGTTTATCTTCGTGACGTCGCCGGGCAATGTGACGCCGTTCCATTCGGATCCGGAGCAGAACTTTCTGTTGCAGATTCGCGGGTCGAAACGGATGTCATTGTTCGATCACCGCGATCGGGCGGTCGTGAGCGCGGCCGACTCGGAACTGTTCCCGGGAAAGCATCGCAATCTGCCATATCGCGACGACTTCGAAGCGAAGGCAACGCATCAGCACATCGAACCAGGCGAAGGTATCTTCGTGCCGATCTTCGATCCGCATTGGGTGAAGAACGGCGATGCGGTCTCGATTTCGTTTTCGATCACGTGGCAGACCCAGGAGACGCGGCGTCTGGTCAAGCTGTCCTATGTCAATGCCGTCCTGCGCCGCTTCGGATGGCCGCAAGCGCCGGCTGGCAACAACGAGACCTGGGACTGGGTGAAAATCGCAGCGTATCAGGCACTACGCCCGCTCTACGATGCGGTCAAGAAGCTGGTTGGCGACCGGTGCAAGGCGCTGGCGATCTTTCTCGGCCGCAAGGCCGGGCAGGCGACCGCCTGATCGAAGGAGCAACCTATCGCAGGGCGAGACGGCGGCGCGGTGCGCGGACCGGATATTCCTCGATGACTGTATCGGTGTAACGGCGATAGCGCCGGAGGTCGACGCGCGTCAGCAGGATTCCGACCCGCCGGCTGCTGGCCGCCGACAGCATTTTCAGGACACGAGCCACGACATGGCGGCTGGTCGACGACCAGCGCACGATGAGCACAGTTATATCCGCCAGATTTGTCAGAACCTGCGCATCGGCCGCAGCCATCGCGGCGGGTGAATCGATAATCACATAATCGTAGGTCTGCTGCAGGGCCGAAAGGACCCATTGCATCTGTTGCGAGGCGAGGGCGGCGGTCGGATTGGCAAGCGGCGCGCCGGCCTGCAGGAAATGCGCCGGGCTGCCTGGCTCCTGCCGGATAACATGCTGGAAGGCCGCGCGGCCGGTCAGGAGCTCCGACAGACCCGGGCAGGGCGCGGCGCCGAGCGCGACGTGCAGGGATGGAGCCCGCATGTCGGCGTCGATCACGAGCGTGCGGTGCCCACCGAGTGCAAAAACGCGGGCAAGGCTTGCGGCCGTCGAAGTCTTGCCTTCACCTGCGACAGAAGAGGTGATGAGTACGGTGCGCGCGCGCCGATTGCCGATGCGGGCCATCAGGACGTTACCCTGCAGGGCGCGGATCGACTCCGCATATAGACCGTTGGGATTGCGAAGCAGATCGGCAGCCGGCAGGCCCGATCCGGAGCGACGGTCGAGTTCGGGGGCCAATCCGAGGAAGGGCATGCCCGTCACGCGTTCGATCTGTTCGCCGATCCGGAAGCCGCGGGCAAAGACTTCGACAAGGAAAACGACAAGGAACGACAGGAGCAACCCGGCGGCGGCGCCGAGCATCAAGGCCGGTCCGCTGCGCGGCGATGTCGGTTCGGTTGGCTGC
The DNA here is from genome assembly GCF_963975745.1 of uncultured Parvibaculum sp. Taxonomy (NCBI): domain Bacteria; kingdom Pseudomonadati; phylum Pseudomonadota; class Alphaproteobacteria; order Hyphomicrobiales; family Parvibaculaceae; genus Parvibaculum; species uncultured Parvibaculum sp. Next base: position 74,889 of record NZ_CAXBIB010000016.1, read on the forward strand.
TGGGCGCGGGACACGATGCGGGCATTGGCAGCCTGTGCGTCGGCGTCGGCGCGAGCCTTTGCCTCCTCGTGGCGACGGAGGAAGGATTCAAGGAGCGCGCGGTTGGTTTCGGCTTCGCGCTGCAATGCGCGGAGCTTCACTTCGTCCTGGTTGAGCTGGGCCGTTCGCCGTTGCGCCCGATTGAGATTGTCGCGCAGCGCGGCAACCCGGGCGTTGGCGACGCGGGCCTCATTCTCGAGGGCTTCGATGACCTTGTAGACTTCCTTTTCGATCTGCAGCTCGAGATCGGCGAGGTTGGCTTCCGACTCCATCATCCGCGGATGAGTTGGCAGCAGCGTTTCCGACATTTGCGCGATCTGGGCGCGAAGGGCAACTTCCTGCTGGCGCAGATTCTGGATCAGGGGCGACTGCAGCACTTCGGCTGCCGAGTTGACCGCGTTGCCGGAGGCGACGAGGTTGCGCGCATTGGAGAGCCTGGCCTGTGCAGCGGCGCGATCGGCTTCGGCCACCGAGAGCTGGCTGTTCAGATCCGTCAACTGCTGCTGCGGCACGGTCGATCCATTGGTCAGAAAGAGGCCGGCGGCGGTTCGGAAATCCTCGACGGCAGCCTCCGATTCCTGGACCTTGACGCGCAGTTCTTCGATCTGCTGCGCCAGCCAGCGTGTTGCTTCGGTGTTGACGCCGGCTTTCTCCTCGATCTGCTGGGCGATGTAGAGTTCGGCCAGCCGGTTGGGAATGGCCGACGCCATGCGGGGATCGACGGATGTGAAGACAATGGCGATGACGCGCGAGCCGGACTTCTGGAAGACCTCAAGCCGCCCCAGCACCTGATCTGTGATTTCCTCGATATCGGTAGTTCGTTCGCCCTCCTGCATACCGAGGGCGATGGCGATGCGGCCGAAGAGCCCGGGTTGACGCAAGGCCGGGTTGAATTCGGGACTGGCGCCCAGGCCGAGATCCTGGATCAATCGCGCAATCAGACGACGCGAGGTCATCACCTGAATTTCGCTTTGCAGGGTTTCGGCGTCGGGCAGTGGGCCTTGGATTTCGGTGTCGAATGTCGAGATCTCGCCAGCGCGGGGCGAGAGCATGACGCGCGTTTCGACCGTGTAGGTCGGGGTTGCGGTCGCAACCCAGAAGAGGACCAGCGACATGAAGCCGATAAAGACCACAGCAACGATTTCCTTGCGCGCCCAGATGCCGCGCAGGATGTCCCAGGGGGAAACCTCTCCGGCCGCACCGTCGCCGGGTGAACCGCGGCGCCGGTCGCCGAAAGTCACAGCTTGGTTCATGTGAGTGTTGGTCATCAATTCCGCCGTCGGGTACGTGCACCCGTCTTTGCGTCACGTGCGAAAGCTGGTGAGTACGCCAATTTGAGCAATCTGCAGTAGACGGCTTTTGGGTAACGGAAGATTTAACGGGAAACCATCAGCGTGGTGCGAAACCGGCATTCGCCGGGCGTTTTCAAGCATCTGTCGGCCGGATGCCGGGCCGGTGATTGCGAAAAATTAACCGTTCCGGCGCTACTGTCCGGCAGGACAAGTCGGTCGAGAGAAACGTGCGTATGAAAGCCGGGTTTACAGCCGTTCTGGTGCTGCTCTGCGTGAGCCTTGCGGCTTGCACGCGCTACGGCGTGGTCGAGCAGCGGCCGGTGACCAGCGAATTTGACGCCTATCGGCTCGATACGGGCGATCAGCTGCGTGTAACGGTCTTCGGACAGGCCGATCTCAGCGGCGATTTTACAGTCGATGGAAATGGCGCGATTTCGATGCCATTGCTGCCGCCGATCGTGGCACGCGGTTTGACGACCGAGGAGTTCGAAGGCGTGGTCGCCGCCGAACTCGGCCGGCGTCTTCTTCGAAACCCCAATGTCAGCGCGCAGGTCATGCAGTTCCGGCCGTTCTTCATTCTCGGCGAAGTGCAGAATGCCGGTCAGTACCCCTATGTCAACGGCATGACGGTCCAGAGCGCCGCCGCGATCGCGGGTGGCTACACCTACCGTGCCAATGAAAATCGAATCCGGATCACGCGAAATCTGGGCGATCGCATCGTCGAGATCAATGTCGACAGCAAGGCGCTCGTCATGCCTGGCGATACCATTCTTGTCAGGGAGCGGTATTTCTGATGCCGGTGTCGATACCGAGCCGAACGGTCAAGCCGACCAGGGTGCTGCATGTGATGAGGCTGCCGATGGGCGGCCTTTTCCGTCATGTTCATGACCTCGTTGCAGGGCAGCAGGCGGCAGGCATTGCAGCTGGCGTCGTCTGCGCCACGCCACCGAACGACGGCGTTTCTGCGGCAAGGATTGCGACGCTTGAAGCGCGCTGTGGACTTGGACTGCATGTCGTACCGATGAGCCGGTTGCCGGGTTTTGGCGATCTCTCCAACATGCGCGAGGTCGGCGCGCTGATCGCACGCCTGCAACCTGATGTCATTCACGGCCACGGCGCGAAGGGCGGCCTGCTGGCCAGGCTGGTCCCTGCCGGCAAGGATGCCGTTCGGATCTACACGCCGCATGGCGGCACGCTTCATTACAGCGGTCTGACGCCGCACGGATTTGCGTTTCTGGCTGCAGAGCGGCTGATGCGCGGTCGGACAGACGGTTTCATTTTCGAATCCGAGTTCAGCCGGACGTCTTTCATCGCCAAGGTCGGGAAGCCGGGTGCGGCGACTGCCGTTATTCACAATGGTCTGGCCAGGGATGAGTTCCTGCCGGTCGGTCATGCCGATGGTGCCGCGGATTTCCTGTTCATCGGCGAATTGCGCATGCTTAAGGGCGTGTCGACCCTCATCGAGGCCATGCGATTGCTGGGCCGGCCGGCGCATCTGATCATTGTCGGCGAAGGGCCGGACCGCGCGCATTTCGAAACGCTGGCGCAATCCCTGCCGCCCGTCAGCAAGGTCAGCTTTCTCGGCGCCATGCCGGCTCGGGCGGCATTCCGGCTTGCCAGGGTCGTCGTCATGCCCTCGTGGAACGAGTCGCTTCCCTATGTCGCGCTTGAGGCTGCTGCGGCCGGCGTACCGCTTGTTGCAACCCGCGTCGGTGGCGTCCCCGAGATCTTCGGCAGCGAGGCCCATCGGCTCGTTCCGGCGGGTGATGCGACGGCCCTTTCGCGAGCGCTTGCAGGAACCTTGGCAGAGCCCGGCGCGATCTCGGCGTCGGCCATGCGCCTTCAGGCGCGTGTTGCGCGGATGTTCTCGGTGACCGAAATGGTCTCGGCGGTGAACGGCTTTTACGGCCGGATCGTTGAGGCGAAACGAGCGCGCCTTGCGCCGGCGGGCGACCTGCCATTGATCGAGGGCGCCGGCAGCCGCTACACAGGCGCGGGACAATGAGCGTCGAGGGTTGGCAGATCGATACCGCGCCGCGCCGGCTTGCGGTACCGTCGTCGTTTTCCGCCGTCCGGCTTGGCGAGTGGCTCGTGGTTCTCGTGCTGCTGGTCAGCTTCTATGTCCGCTCCGAAAAGGGCATGGACCAGCCGACACCCTACGACATGCTGATGGTTGCGACGGTCGGACTGATGTTTCTGTTCGGCCTCAGGTTTCCACGTGGATTGGGGTGGCCGGCTGCGCTCTGGGGACTCGTGCTCATCGGATACGGCATCGGGGCGATGGGGGCGCTCTACATGGAAAAAGTGCAGCCGGCGATGATCGTTTCGATCTATCTGATCGGCAGCTTCTTGTTCTTCGCATCGTTCGTATATGCCGACCCCGTGCGGCGGCTGGGTTTGATATTCTGGGCCTATACGGCAGCGGCCTGTCTGGCTGCAGCTCTGGGCGTGGGTGCTTATTTCGGCATTGTTCCGAATGCGGAGATGTTTCTGGTCTATGGGCGCGCCACCGGCACCTTCAACGATCCCAATGTATTCGGGCCCTTTCTGGTGGCGCCGATCCTTTTCCTCGGCATGAAGCTCAGTACGGCGCAACGACTCCGTTCGCTCTGGATGCTGCTGCCGCTCGGGCTTCTGGTAACGGCGGTGCTGCTCAGCTTCTCGCGCGGTGCCTGGGGCAACCTGCTTCTGTCCGCGACGGTCTTTGTCGTTCTGACACTGGCGAATGCACGGTCGCCGCAACAGACATTCCGGCTGGTCGGATTCGCGGCGATGATGGCCCTGCTGATGACGATCGTCGTCGCGGTTGCACTTTCAAGCCCGAGGGTGTCGGCGTTGTTCGAACAGCGTGCCTCTCTGACACAGGACTACGACATCGATCCGGAGCATGGGCGCTTCGAAAGTCAGGTGCGGGCCTTTTCCATGGTTCTCGAAAAGCCTTTGGGCGTCGGTCCGGCCCAATGGGCCATGATCAACAATCTCGACACGCATAATGTCTATCTGCACGTTCTGGTCGCCGGCGGCTTCCTCTCCGGTCTGGCGTTTGTCGCCTTTGTGACGATGTCAGTGGCAAGGGGGTGGCGCGCTGCCTCGGTGCCAGGTCCGCAACAAGGCATGCTGATCGTCGCCTGTGCGGCCCTGGTTGGGCATTTTGTCGAGGGCGTCATCATCGACATCGACAGCTGGCGACATCTCTATCTGCTGCTGGGTATGGTCTGGGGGGCGGCGCTTGCTGCCGAGAACCGGAAGCTTGACGGCGATTCATCGCCGGCCCGGGCAACTGCGGAAACCTGGGGCTGAAATCTGCCGGCCGGCCGTGCTTGCCGCTCTGCCTGACGGCAGGTCCCTGGAGGCCACGCCCGGAATCGAACCGGGGTATACGGATTTGCAGTCCGCTGCGTCACCACTCCGCCACGTGGCCATTTCCGAGGGCGGGCGGGGTATAGCAATTCCCCGGCCCGGGTACAACGATCATTCGGTCTTTTGCATTTCAATGCCCTTAACGGCCGCTTGGCGCGTTGGCGCCGGCGAATTGGCTGGATCGGTCAATTGAGTTTGCGCAGCGGGGCCAGTATAAACGCGACGGGTGCACCGCTCCCGCGCGCCCTTCTTCGTTTGTATGGCCAGGACCTTCACGATGACCGATTTCGCAGCCGCCCGCCACAACATGGTCGAGAGCCAGGTGAGGATCAACGCCGTGACCGACGGACGCGTGATCGAGGCGATGTCCGACGTGCCGCGCGAAAGATTCGTACCGCAAGCCTGGCAGGGTCTCGCCTATGTGGACGAGGATATTGTTGTGGCCGACGGCGGTGCTGCGGCGCGGTATCTGATGGAGCCGCGGGTTTTCGCCAAGCTCGTCCAGCTGGCGGCGATCGGTCCGGACGATCTGGTGCTCGATGTCGGTTGCGGCACGGGTTATTCGACGGCCGTTCTGTCGCGCATTGCCGGCACCGTTGTCGCACTCGAAAGCGACAGCGCGCTGGCGGCGCAGGCATCTGCAGCGCTGGCCGATCTTGGCGTGGACAATGCCGTGGTCGTGACCGGACCGCTGACCGAGGGCTTTGCAAAGCAGGCGCCCTATGACGTGATCTTCTTCAACGGGGCGATCGGCACGCTGCCCGAGGCGTTCAGGGCCCAACTCAAGGACGGCGGGCGGATTGTCGCAGTGCAGGGTGACGCTGTTTCGGGCCGGGCCCGGATCCATGTGCGGGCGGGCGACACGTTGAGCGGCCGCGACGCTTTCGACGCCAACATCCGCCCGTTGCCCGGTTTTTCGCCCGAGAACAGCTTCGTTTTCTGAAACTGATGGCAGATTGCATCTATCGGCGGCATTGCCGGCGCCTGCTGGGAATAGTAATTCGGACGCACTACCTCTAGCCTGTCGACGAACTGGTTCATTCGCGGATGCGTTGAGGGACGAAACCGCCTCTTTGCGGAGAAGTGAGACAATGAAACGACCCTTGAAGCCGTCCCTGAAGCGCATGATGGCCGTGGCGCTTGGCGCCACCGCACTGACCGGCGTACTCGCGGTCTCCGGCCCGGCCGGCGCCGACACCCTGACCGACGCGCTGACAGCCGCCTATCTGACCAATCCGACCCTGCAGGCCCAGCGCGCCGATTTGCGCGCGACAGACGAACTGGTGCCGCAAGCACTGTCGGGTTGGCGTCCCTCACTGCAAGCACAAGGTTCAGTCGGCCGCACAAAGACCGATGTTACGGCCACCTTCAGTAACAGCGGCATCGTCGATCCTCGTTCGGCCTCGCTGACCCTTAATCAGAACCTCTTTGCCGGTGGCCGCACCCTCAACGCGACGCGACAGGCCGAATCTGCCGTATTGGCCGGACGTGAGGGGCTTGTCGGCGTGGAACAACAGACTCTACTGGCGGCGGTGCAGGCCTATATGGACGTGATCCGCGACGAAGGCGTGGTCGGACTCAATCAGAACAACGTCACCGTACTGCGCCGCCAGCTCGAGGCGACGCAGGACCGCTTCCGCGTCGGCGAGTTGACGCGCACCGACGTCGCGCAGTCGGAGGCGCGCCTCAGTCAGGCCCGTTCCAATCTGATTGCCGCCGAGGCGCAACTGACGGCCAGCCGCGCCTTTTACGCGCGTGTCGTCGGTCAGGCGCCGGGCTCGCTCGAAAAGCCGTCGCGTGTCGAAGGACTGCCGGCCAGCGAGGACGCGGCTCGCGAACTGGCGGCGCAGAACAACCCGACTCTTGAGGCCGCACGTCACACCGAAAAGGCGACGCGGCAGGGTGTGTCTGTCGCCAAGGGCGCGCTGCTGCCAAGCTTCGATGTACAAGCCCGTTACCAGTATGGCCGCGACCCCTCCACGACGGTCCGCGACGTCGAGGAAAGCTCGATCCTCGGCGTGTTGACGATCCCGCTCTATCAGAGCGGCACCGAGTATTCGCGTGTGCGCGAGGCCAAGGAGATCAACAATCGCAGCCGGCTCGAAGTGGCGGCCGCCATGCGCCAGGTCGACGAGACGGTACGGATTGCCTGGGAGCAGCTGCGCGCCTCGCAGGCCCGGATCGTCTCGACCGGCGAGCAGGTGAATGCCAGCGAGATCGCCGTCGAGGGCGTGCGCCAGGAATCGGAAGTCGGTGCCCGCACCACGCTCGACGTGCTCGATGCCGAGCAGGAATTGCTGAATGCCCGTGTCGCGCTGGTCGGCGCCGAGCGTGATCTTGCGGTTGCCGAATACAATCTGCTGGCTGCCACCGGTCAATTGACCGCGCGCCAGCTGCAGCTGCCGGTCGAATATTATGCGCCCGAAGCCAATTATGGAGAGGTCCGCAACAAGTGGATCGGCTTCGGCACCGCCGGCGACGAATAAATTTCATCCGGTTAGCGAAGTCTTTAGGGGAAGTTGGCAAATTCGTTCAACTTCTCCTAAGGTTCTCTTGGTATTTCTTGAGAACCGGATGGGCGGAATCCGGAGAGGCAGGATCGGAATATGAGCAATCAGGGCCAGGCACAGGAACCGACGATGGAGGAGATTCTGGCCTCTATCCGCCGGATCATCTCCGAGGACAGCGGCAGCGAGGAGGCTGGCAATGCGCCGGCAGCCGCCGCGCCCGAGGCCGAGGACGAGGCCCTGCCGGAACTGTCGGCCGAGGACGAGGCCGATATTCTCGAACTGACCGAGCCGCTGCCCGAAGAACCGCTGATGGCGGAGCCGGCGCCCGAGCCGGAACCGCCCTATGTGCCCGAACCGGCCACGGAAGCGGCGGTCGAGGAGGTCGTCGACGACATCGAATTTGCGCCCGAGCCCGAGCCTGAGCTTGCGGCCGCCCCTGAGCCTGCGCCGGCCCCCGAGCCCGAACCGGTGGTGGCGGCCGCGCCGGAACCGGCGCCCCGGCCCGCGCCTGCCGTCCAGGCGCCTGCGGAACCCGATATTGAGGAGCCTGTCATGACTGCCCAGAGCCAAACCCCGATCGTCTCGGGCGAAGCCGAAAGGGCCGCTTCGGCCGCCTTCGGCGCCTTGGCCAGCTCGCTGGCCAGCGGCGGCGACGGCCGGACGCTCGAAGAGATCGTCTCCGACATGCTGCGGCCGATGCTGAAGGAATGGCTCGATGCCAATCTTCCGGCGCTGGTCGAGCGTCTGGTCGCCGAGGAAATCGAGCGAATCGCCCGCCGCCGCGGCTGAACGCGCCCGGTTCTGCCTTTTCCGGTCGAAATTCATCCCGATTCCCGGCCGATGCTTGATAGGTCCGGGGTGCCTGTGCTGTAACACGGGCCCCGGCGCGGCTTGATTTGCGCCGGCCTTTCACGGATACCGACCCCCATGCTCGACAAGACATTCAGCCCGCAAGAGGCCGAGGAACGGCTTTACCAGCTTTGGGAAGAGAGCGGCGCCTTCAAGGCCGGCGGCCCGGAGGGTGCCAAACCCTATTGCATCGTCATTCCGCCGCCCAATGTCACGGGCAGCCTGCATATGGGCCATGCGCTCAACAACACGCTGCAGGACGCGCTGATCCGTTTCGAGCGGATGCGCGGCAAGGACGTGCTCTGGCAGCCCGGCCTCGACCATGCCGGCATCGCCACCCAGATGATCGTCGAGCGCCAGCTGGCGGCGGAGGGCAATATCGGCCGCCGCGACATGGGCCGCGAGGCCTTCATCGAGCGCATCTGGAAATGGAAGGGCGAGTCGGGCGGCGCCATCGTCGGCCAGCTGCGCCGCCTCGGCGCTTCCTGCGACTGGAGCCGCGAACGCTTCACGCTGGACGAGGGCCTGTCGAAAGCCGTTCTGAAAGTCTTTGTCGAGCTCTACCGGCAGGGCCTGATCTATCGCGACAAGCGGCTCGTCAACTGGGATCCGAAGCTCCAGACCGCGGTGTCCGATCTCGAGGTCGAGAACATCGAGGTCAAGGGCCACTTCTGGCATTTCCGCTATCCGCTGGCCGACGGCGTCACCTATGAGTGGCCGCTGACCGACGAGGAGGGCCATCCGGCGGGCCACGAGACGCGCAACTACATTGTCGTCGCCACCACGCGCCCCGAAACGATGCTGGGCGACACCGGCGTCGCCGTGAACCCGGATGACGAGCGCTACAGGCCGCTGATCGGCAAATTCGTCGAGCTGCCGCTGACCGGCCGCCGCGTCCCCATCGTGGCCGACGAACATGCCGATCCGAGCCAGGGTTCCGGCGCGGTCAAGATCACGCCGGCGCATGACTTCAACGATTTCGAGGTCGGCAAGCGTCAGGGGCTTGCGCAGATCAACATTCTCAACCCCGACGGCAGTCTCAACGACGAGGTGCCGCAAGCCTATCGCGGCCTCGACCGTTTCGAGGCGCGCAAGCGGATCCTCGCCGATATCGAGGCCCTCGGGCTGCTCGATCTGGTCGAAGACAAGATCGTCATGGTGCCGCATGACGAGAAATCGAAACTGGTCGTCATCGAGCCCTATCTGACCGACCAGTGGTATGTCGATGCCGCGACGCTGGCGAAACCCGCCATCGAGGCGGTCGAGCGCGGCGCCACCACTTTCGTGCCGAAGAACTGGGAGAAGACCTATTTCGAATGGATGCGCAACATCCAGCCCTGGTGCATCTCGCGCCAGCTCTGGTGGGGCCACCGCATTCCGGCCTGGTACGGGCCGGACGGTCACATCTTCGTGGCCTATAGCGACGCGGAAGCCGCAGCCGATGCGCAAAGGCACTATGGCAAGCCGGTCGAGCTGAAGCGCGACGAAGACGTGCTCGACACCTGGTTCTCGTCGGCGCTCTGGCCGTTCTCGACGCTGGGCTGGCCGGACGACACCCCGGAACTGAAGCGCTACTACAAGACCGACGTGCTCTCCACTGCCCACGACATCATCTTCTTCTGGGTCGCCCGCATGATGATGATGGGTCTGCACTTCATGCAGGAAGTGCCGTTCCACACCGTCTATATCCATGCGCTGGTCCGCGACGAGAAGGGCCAGAAGATGTCGAAGACCAAGGGCAATGTCGTCGACCCGCTGGATCTGATCGAACGCTACGGCGCCGATGCGTTGCGCTTCACGATGGCGGCGCTGGCCGCGCAGGGGCGCGACGTCAAGATCGCCGAGCCCCGCGTCGAGGGCTATCGCAATTTCGGCACCAAGCTCTGGAACGCGGCGCGTTTCTGCGAAATGAACGAATGCGTCCGCGTCGAGGGTTTCGATCCGGCAGGGCTCACGCAGACCGTCAACAAATGGATCGCCGGCGAGGCGGCGCGCGCCGCCGCCGAAATCACCGAGGCGCTCGAAACCTATCGCTTCAACGAGGCGGCGGGCGCGGCCTATCGGTTCGTCTGGAATGTCTTCTGCGACTGGTATCTCGAATTCGCCAAGCCGCTGCTGATGGGTTCGGACGAGCCCGCGAAAGCCGAAACGCGCGCCACCGCTGCCTGGACGCTCGACCAGATCCTGCTGATGCTGCATCCCTTCATGCCCTTCATCACCGAGGAGCTCTGGCAGCGCACCGCCGAACAGGGGCCGAAGCGCGCGACAATGCTGATCAAGGCGCCGTGGCCGCAGCTTTCGGGCCTCGGCGATGCGGCTTGCGATGCCGAGATGAACTGGGTCATCCGCTTCATTTCCGAGGTGCGTTCGGTGCGCGCCGAGATGAACGTGCCCGCGGGCGCCAGGATCGCGCTGCTGATCAAGGATGCGAGCGCCGAAAGCCTGGCGCGGCTGGAGCGGCACCGCGACCTGATCCAGCGCCTCGCGCGTCTCGACAGCGCCGGGATCGCATCCGCGATCCCCGAAGGGGCGGTACAGATCGTGCTCGACGAGGCGACGCTGATCCTGCCGCTGAAGGGCGTCATCGACGTTGCGGCCGAGACCGCGCGCCTGAAAAAGGAAGTCGGCAAGCTGCAGGACGAGGTGAAGAAGATCGACGCCAAGCTCGGCAATGCCAGGTTCCTGGCCGGCGCGCCGGAACAGGTCGTCGAGGAGCAGCGCGAGCGCAAGGCGGATGCCGAGGCGGCGATGGCGCGCCTTGCCGAGGCGCTGAAGCGGCTCGAAAGCGTGGCGTAGGCCTCGCGGTGCTTTGGGCTGGGTGCCTATAAAAACAACAGTGTCACCCCGGCACTTGTTGCCGGGGCCCACTCGCCTCACCACTTGCCGCAGTCGCCAATGGGCCCCGGGAATAAATCCCGGGTGACACTTGTATTTTTGATTCATTCTCTCAATTAATCGCGACAGGAACTGCTGCCTCACAACAGAAAAGGCGGCTCCCTGGAGCCGCCTTTTCCTTGTCTGTGCGATGCCGATCAGGCGTCGAACATGATCACCGAGCGGGCCAGTTCGCCGCGCTTCAACTCGTCGAAGGCTTCGTTGACCTGGTCGAGCTTGATGCGGCGCGAGATCATCTCGTCGAGCTTCAGCTTGCCCGACATGTAGAAGTCGACGAAACGCGGCATGTCGACCGGAAAACGGTTCGACCCCATGATCGAGCCCTGGATGCGCTTCTCGCCCAGGAAGTCGGCGCCATGCAGTTCGATGTTCACGCCGACCGGGATCATGCCGATGATGTTGGCCGTGCCGCCGCGCGCCAGCATCTTGAAGGCCTGTTCGGCGGTCGCCTTGAGGCCGATGGCCTCGAAGGAGTGATGCACGCCGCCGCCGGTCAGGTCCATCACCTGCTTCACCGGGTCGCCGTCCTTGGCGTTGACCACGTCGGTCGCGCCGAACTGCTTGGCGAGGTTGAGCTTCGAGCCCTGCATGTCGATGGCGATGATGCGGCCGGCGCCGGCAATCGCCGCGCCGTTGATTGCCGCGAGGCCCACGCCGCCGCAGCCGATCACGGCCACCGTCTCGCCGGGCCGCACATTCGAGGTGTGGATCACCGCGCCGACGCCGGTCGTCACCGAACAGCCGATCAGCGCCGCGCGGTCGAGCGGCATGTCCTTGCGGATCGCCACGCAGGCATGTTCATGGATCAGCATCTGCTCGGCGAAGGAGGAGAGGTTGAGGAACTGGTTCATCGACCCGTCATCCCGGGCCAGCCGCGGCTCTTCGCCCTGCTGGCGCTTGGTCTCGGGGCTGACGCAACGCGACATGTGGCCGGTCAGGCAATGCTCGCAATGGCCGCAAAAGGCCGAGAGACAGGTGATCACATGATCGCCCGGCTTGACGGTCCGCACTTCGGAACCGACCTGCTCGACGACGCCGGCGCTTTCATGGCCCAGCACGGCCGGCAGCGGGTAGGGATAGGCACCCTCGACGAAATGCAGGTCCGAATGGCAGACGCCGGCGGCGACGGTGCGGATCAGCACCTCATGCGGACCGGGCTTGTTGATCTTGACGTCCTCGATGGCAAGCGGCTTGCCGACCTCGCGCAGAACTGCGGCCTTCATGTGTATTCTCCCTGTGCCCGGATATTGTGGGTTTCTGGTGTTCCGGTTGCAGCGATGTTCCCCCGCCCCGTGCCATTGGTCAACCGGCGGATTTCGGGGCTTTATCCCCGGGGCCCTTCCGCCTAGTATCCGCCCGACTTCAATCCCGTAGAGCCGGAGAGGCCCCCTTGCGGGGCCGTGCCAGAACATGACCGCCAGTAAATTCGACAAATCGAAACTGCCGAGCCGCCACGTCACGGTCGGACCGGAGCGCGCGCCGCACCGGTCCTATTACTATGCGATGGGTCTGACCGAGGAAGAGATCGATCAGCCCTTCGTCGGCGTGGCGACCTGCTGGAACGAGGCTGCGCCCTGCAACATCGCGCTGATGCGTCAGGCGCAGTCGGTCAAGCGCGGCGTCTCGATGGCTTCGGGCACGCCCCGCGAATTCTGCACCATCACGGTGACCGACGGCATCGCCATGGGCCATCAGGGCATGAAGTCCTCGCTGGCCAGCCGCGATGTCATCGCCGACTCGGTCGAACTGACCATGCGCGGCCATTGCTACGATGCGCTGGTCGGCCTGGCCGGCTGCGACAAGTCGCTGCCCGGCATGATGATGTCGATGGTCCGCCTCAACGTGCCTTCCGTTTTCATGTATGGCGGCTCGATCCTGCCCGGCAAGTTCCACGGCAAGGACGTCACCGTGGTCGACGTCTTCGAGGCGGTCGGCCAGCATTCGGCGGGCAATCTCAGCAATGAGGAGCTGCACGAGCTCGAATGCGTGGCCTGTCCCTCGGCCGGCTCCTGCGGCGGCCAGTTCACGGCCAACACCATGGCTTGCGTCGCGGAAGCGATGGGCCTCGCGCTACCGGGTTCCGGTGGCGCTCCGGCGCCCTATGAGAGCCGTGACGAGTATGCGGAGGCCTCCGGACGCGCGGTCATGCATCTGCTGGCCAACAACATCCGCCCGCGCGACATCGTCACCCGCAAGTCGCTCGAAAACGCCGCGGTCATCGTCGCGGCAACCGGCGGCTCGACCAATGGCGGGTTGCATCTGCCGGCCATCGCGCATGAGGCCGGCATCGATTTCGACCTGATGGAAGTCGCCGAGGTCTTCAGGAAGACGCCCTACATCACCGACCTCAAGCCGGGCGGCAACTACGTCGCCAAGGATCTGCATGATGTCGGCGGCGTTTCGATGGTTCTCAAGGTGCTTCTCGATGGCGGCTATCTGCATGGCGATTGCCTGACCGTCACCGGCCAGTCGCTGGCCGACAACCTCAAGGACGTCAAGTTCAACCCCGATCAGAAGGTCGTCTATCCGCTGTCCAGGCCGCTGTCGCCGACCGGCGGTGTTGTCGGTCTGCAGGGCTCGCTGGCGCCGGACGGCGCCATCGTCAAGGTCGCCGGCATGGAAAAGGACCATCTGCGGTTCTCCGGCCCGGCACGTTGCTTCGACAGCGAGGAAGAATGCTTCGAGGCGGTCGAGAAACGTCAGTACAAGGAAGGCGAGGTTCTGGTCATCCGCTATGAAGGTCCGAAGGGCGGACCGGGCATGCGCGAAATGCTGTCGACCACCGCTGCGCTCTACGGTCAGGGCATGGGCGACAAGGTGGCGCTGATCACCGACGGGCGCTTCTCGGGCGCCACGCGCGGCTTCTGCATCGGCCATGTCGGCCCGGAAGCGGCTGTCGGCGGTCCGATCGCGCTGGTCGAGAATGGCGACATCATCACCATCGATGCCGAGGCCGGCACGATCGATCTCGAGGTGGACGCGGCGACGCTCGACAAACGCCGCAAGGCCTGGAAACCGCGCGAGACCATGTATGCCTCGGGCGTGCTGTGGAAATATGCCCAGCTGGTCGGCACCGCCCGCAAGGGCGCCGTCACCCATCCGGGCGGCCAGGCGGAAAAGCACGTCTATGCGGATATTTGACACTGCGAGGCCATAAGGTCCGATTCCACCTTCCTCTTGGGGAGGCCAATCGCACGTTATGTTTGAGTTTCTCGGGCTGCCAAAAAAGCGGTGTCATACCGGCGAAAGCCGGTATGACTCTGAATAGGGGGCAAAGGAACGGGCTCAAGAACCACGTGCAATTTCTCTCCCCAAGGGATTCCTCTGCAAAACACAGTGTGCTTTGGTCGTCAGAGGGGGGGCGGATCG
>NZ_CAXBIB010000017.1:0-83806 GCF_963975745.1 uncultured Parvibaculum sp.
AACTGTTGCACTTCAAATGTGAATCCACACCCCGGCTTTCGCCGGGGTGACACTTTTGGTTTTGGCAAACGCATCAACACTATCCGGCGCGCAGCGCCAAAATCCTTTTCTTCTCTGCGTCTCTGCACCTCTGCGTGAACCATTCTTCCCTTCTCCGCGCCTTCCTCCTGCGCTGCTTCCACCTACGCTCCTTCCTCCTGCGCTGCTTTGCAGCTTCGGAGGACAGGTCGGAGCTTCGGCGGACGGGTCGCAGCTACGGCGGACAGGCCGCGTCTCCGCGTGCCAATTTCTTCCTTCGCCGCTTGCGGCGACGTGGATTGGGCCCCGGCTTTCGCCGGGGTGACACTTTTATTCAATGGTGAGAAAGAGGCGCGGCTCAGGCTTTTTGCGTGGCCTGCAGCGCGGCCAGCGTTTCCTCGGCGACGGGGGCTTCGAGGGCGCCGGCGATTTCGTCGAGGAGGTTGGCGACGAAGAAGGCGCGGGCCGCGGCGTCGGCCGTGGCGTCGCCGCGGCGGGTCCAGATCGCCAGCGAGGTCAGCGCCATTTCCAGCATGAAGCGCTGGCGCTGGACCGCGATTTCGGGCGGCAGGTCGCCCAGCGCCGCGACGACGAGCGCGTTGGCGCGGGAAATGCCTTCATAGCCGCTGCGCAGCGCGACCGAGGGCAGGTCGAAATCCGGATCGTTGAGCACCTGGGCGGCGAAGCGCACGAAGCGGACGCCGTCGTCGCTGTCGAGCAGCTCGGTGATGGGCTCGAAGGTGGCGCGCAGCACGGCGCGCAGCGCCGGCGCGGCGCCGGCGGCGGCCAGCGCGTCGAGCTTCTCGACGCGGCGGCGGTCGATCTGCCGGGCGCGGTGGGAAAGAATGGCGTCGACGAGTTGCGGTTTGGAGCCGAAATGATAATGCAGCGCCGATTCATTGCGCTGGCCGGCGGCCGCGTTGATCTCCTTCAGGGTGACACCATGCAGCCCGCGCTCGCCGAAAAGGCTTTCGGCGGCCTGCATCAGGCGCAGGCGCGTGTCGTTGCGCCGGCCCGGCTTCTGCGCGGTTTCGGGATCGTTCATGGGAGAGAGGGTAATGCGATGCATTAGGGGGGTCAAACGGGGCTCAGTCGAAGGGCCAGAGCCCGCGATCCCTTGCCGGCAGGCCGAGCCATTGGCGCACCTTGTCCTCGGCGGGGCGCGTTTTCTCCCAGACCGGCACGGCATCTTCGATCAGCTCGCGGGCCGAAGGCGAAAAGACCGAGGCGGCGAAGGCGAGGCCCAGAACCGTGACCAGGATTGTCAGCAGCGGGCGGAAAGCGCGGGCGATCATTTCGAGCCGTCTTTCATGGTGTTCTCCCGGCGGCGCTTCCGCTTGCCGGAGGGCGCCGGGGGCAGTGTCGCCTATCGGGGGATTGCCCGCCAGCGGAGAATGGGGGAACGGGGGGAAGCTGCTCACGCGGGAGGCGGAGAAAGGTGGATCGAGCGCCGGAGAGTGAAACGTTGGAAGGGAGGGCCGTTGTCCGGTTGTGACCCGAAGCGGACATACAGCATGCTGCATCTTCCTCAGAATCTCCACGCCAGTCTACCGGTGACGGCGTTGTCGCGGGAATGGCTGGACAGGAAGCCGTCGTAACCGAGATGCAGGCGCAACGAAGGTGCGATGAGAATATCCGCGCCGAGATTCACGGTGAGCGCATCCTCCGCAAGCGGGGTTCCGTAGAAGACGTAGGCCTGTCCCGTGTTGTTGACCGTTACGCTCTGGCGGGGACGGGACAGGCCGAAACCGCGCCGCCAGCCCAGATCGAAGCTCGGCCTCACCTTGAACGGTCCGGCCGGAATGCTGTCGACGAGCGCCCGGATGCCGAGCGTTGTAAAGGTGGCGGAGGCATCGCTGCCGGCGCCCGAGAAATTCGAGAGAGGTCCGCCGGTCTCCTGAAAGGAGCCGGTCGAGGCGCGAACATGCTCAAGGCCGAGATGCGGTTCGAGGCTCGCGCCCGCGATGTCGAAGGCATAGCCCGCATCCGCGAATACCTGTTCCGTCCGGAAGGGCCGGTTGCTTGTGTTGGTTTCGCCCACCGAGGAAACGCTGCGCGTGACATCGCTGCTGCCCCAGCCGAGCGCGGCGCCGCCACGCAGTGCGAAGGGCCCCTCCGTCCAGCTTGCATAGACGAGTACATGACCGGCATCGCCGTCGGCGCTGCCGTCATGGGCCGGGACGGAGGTGTCGGCGCTCGTATAGGCGGCGGCCACACCGGCGCGGAGTCCGTTGTCGAGCGGCAGATCGAAACCGGCGATGGCGCCGCTGTGGTGATGGTCGATCGTCAGCCCGTCGTCGAACTTGTTGTAGCCGCCGAAGCCCTGGCCCCAGAGCACCGTGCCGTCTCCCGGCGCAAGCAGGTGGTCCAGAACGGCGTTGCGGAGCATCCGCTGATCGGCGATGGCCGCCGTGGTTCCGCTCGCGTAGATCTGTCCCTCGCCGGAATCGAGATATTGCGTCAGGGTCACGAACACATTGTTCGGATCGTAGCTCACATCCGCGATGAAGCCGTAGGGCAGGTTCGTCGAGCTGACGCTCGCGAAAGTACCGCTCAGCCCGCCGACGGAACTGAGGAGCGTGTATTGGGTCCCCGCCGTATAGCTGCCGCCGGAATAGGTCGTGGTGAGGGTGCCCGCAATCGTTGCCGTTCCCGTCACGATCGTCATGTCGGCCGCGCTCGGCGAGACCTCCACGGCATAGGTTGAGCCGGAAGACAGTGTGAGATTGCCGGCGACCGTGATCGTGCCGATGGAGTTGCCCGGCGCCAGCGTGCCGCCGCTGGCGATCACGGTGTTTGCCACCGCGCCCCTGCCGCCAAGTATGCCGCCTGAATTGACCGTCAGCAGGCTGGAGCTGCCGAGCGATCCGTCGACGAACAGCGTTCCGCCGTTCACCGTCGTTGCGCCGGTGTAGGCGCTGGCGCCGGAAAGGGTCAGATTGCCGGTTCCCTCCTTGGTCAGCGAGCCGCCTGTGTCGGAAACGTAGCCGCCGGTATCCTGTATCGTGCCGGAGAAGGTGGTGTCGAGATCGTTGCCGCCCACCGTGAGGGTCTTGGAACCGAGATAAACAATGCCATCCCCCTCGATGGAGCCGACGGTCGTGCCACTGCTTGAGAGACCGGAAATGTCGAGATTGCCGGTACCGTTCAGAATGAAGCGCGCGGTGCCACCGCTGGCGGTATCGTAGAAGTTCGCGGAGGCATCGTTGTTGGTGATCGTTGCGTTGTCGGCCGTACTGGTGTTGGCAAAGGACAGGTTGTGATTGTTGACGATGGTAGCGTTGCCGGCCGTGCTGGAATCGCTGAAGTCCATGAACTGGCCGCTGGTGATGTTTGCGCTGCCGGCCGAGCTGGAGTCGTGGAATCCCAGGCTCCAGTTGTCGATGATGGTGGCGTTGGCGGCCGTGCTGTTGCCGTAGAAGTCAATGCTGTAGAGGGTACTGGTGAGGGTGGCGCTGCCTGCCGTGCCGGAGCCGATATACCGCAGAGTGCCGCCGCTTGCAGTGATCTGGCTTGACGCCAGCGATCCGCTGATCGCGAGGTTGCCAGCATTCACCGTCGTATCGCCGGTAAAGGTGTTCACGCCCGACAGCGTCAGCGTGCCAGCGCCCTTCTTGGTGAATGCGCCATCGCCGGAGATCACGCCGGAAAGCGTGGAGCTATAGCCGTTGGTATCGAAGGTGCCGCCGCCGCTGCCCAGAGCGATGTCGCGCGCAGAATCGAAAGCCGCTCCCCATTGCAGCGTGCCGTCGTCGAGCGTGACGCCGCCCGAGGAATCGCCGAGCCCGCTATCGGCCAGGACATTCAGCGTGCCGCCATTGACGATGGTGCCGCCGCTATAGGTGTTGATGCCGGTCAGCACGAGCGTTCCATCGCCCGTCTTTTCAAGCGCGCCGGGCGTCGCGCCGCTGTCGGAGATCACACCGGAGATGGTGTCGGTATTGCCGGTATCGACAAAGAAGGTCGGCGTGCCCGTCAGGCCGAAATTGTTGGCGAGGGTGAAAGTGCCGCTGGCAAAGCCGAGCGTCGCCGCTCCTGTCATCGTCACATCGCCCGTGCCGAGCGCATCGTCGTCGGCAACCGTAACCGTACCGGCATTGATGGCCGTGCCGCCCGTATAGGTGTTGGCGCCGGAGAGCGCCAGCGTGCCGCTGCCCGACTTGTTCAATACACCGGGCGTGACGCCGGTGTCGGAAATGATCCCGGAGAGTGTGCTGGCAGAGCCAGTAACGACGTTGAAGTAAGTATTGCCGGTCAGCCCGAAATTGTTGGCGACGGTGTAATCGCCGGCGAAGAACATGTTCGCTCCGCTCGCCATCGTGACATCGCCGGTCCCGAGCGCGCTGTCGTTGCCGATCACGACCGTGCCGCTGTTGATCGCCGTTCCGCCGGTATAGGTGTTGGCGCCACTCAGCGTCAGTACGCTGGCGCCCCCGTCCTTGGTCAGCGAACCGCCGGTGCCGCCGCCGTCGCCGCCGTCCTGGATCACGCCGGAAAAAGTGGCGACCACGCTGGTGCCGCCGAATGTCAGGTTCTTCGAACCGAGAAAGATGTCGCCGCTCCCCCCAAACAAGCTGACGGTGGTGCCGCTGTTCGCAAGGCCGGAGATGTCGAGTGAGCCTGTGCCATACATGTAGAAACGCGCGTTGCTGGCGCTGGCGGTGTCACCGATGTAGGTGGTGCCTCCGCTGTTGGTGGTGATGGTGGTGCTCAAGCTGCCGCCGCTCACTGAGCTGGCGCCGGAGAAGTCCAGCCTGCCCTCATTCGTGATGGCGAAGCTGTCGACGATGTTGGCGCCATTGTTGATGATGCCGGCACCGTCGAAAGTGAGGTGCTGACCGCTGCCGATCGTGAAATCGTAGTTCCCGCTGTTGAGCGTCCAGCCACCGACGCTGATCGGGCTCGATGAAAAAGTGACGCTCTGGTTGGTGGCGGTATTGTCGAAGGTGGCGGTGTCGCCCGAACCGGGGACGGTGCTCGTGTCCCAGTTGGTGCCGGTGTTGTAATCGGCCGTTGTGCCGGTCCAGGTGGCATCCGCCGCCGAGGCCGTGCCGGACATGACCGTCAGGGTCAGGCCGAGTGCCGTGAGCGACTGAACGAACCAGCGATTGTCCAAAAATTTCGCCCGGCGCGCCTTCCGCCGCGCCGCGAGTGCATTCAGATTTGCCATTGCCCCATTCGCGAGCCGCGATACATGACGACCCGTCACCCCCCGTTTGAAATTGCACGCGCTCTTTTCACGCGATCTTTTAAAGAGCGGACGCCCCCTTCCGCCGGATGGCGGAGCTCAAAGTCACGATGAACACTTCACTAATTTTGCATACTAGAGAAAATAATTATTTTTGTTCAAGAGTAAAAATAGTATCTGGTTAATTCGGGTGCCGACTCTGATAGTGTCTTGCGTCAAATGACCTTGCGTTCCCCCAAAACGCGCCAGAGGGCGCAGCAGAAGCGTGCCGAAGAGACCCGCCAGCGATTGCTGGCGGCGGCCATCGAGATGTTTGCGACCGTCGGCTTCGAGGGCGTGACTGTGGCTGCCCTGGAGGAAGAGGCCGGTGTCCAGCGCGGTTTGTTGAGGTATCACTTCGACAGCAAGGACGCGCTGTGGCGGGAAGCGGTGGATCTGGCCTTCGCTCAGTCGGAGACCGCCATCCGGGAATTGTTCGCAGATGAACTCCCCAAGCGCGGGGGCGACCAGCTGGCCGCGCTCATCGCGGCCTATATCCGCGGCAGCGCGCGCCATCCGGAAATGCTGAACTTCATCATGCGCGAAGCGAATGTGGAGTCCGGCCGCCGCGACTACATCGCCGAGAAGCATGTCAGCCGCTTTGCCGACATGATCTCGCAAGCGAGCGGCCGCCCGAAAAGCGTCTACGACTTTTATGCGCTGGCGGGAGCGATGAACTTCGTCTTCGTCTCGCCCGCCGGTGCGCGGCGCATCTGGAAGAAAGAGCCTTTTTCAGATGCCTTCGTCAAACGGCACATCGAAGCCGTCATCGGCATTTTCCGCCACGGCTGGGGTGAGAGCTGATCGCCTTAGGCCGTCGGCAAAGTGCTCGCGCGGATGGTGCCGGCCTTACCGACGAGCCGGGCGAAGGAAAGTCTGCTTCTGGCGCATAGGCGCCATGCGCCTTTTTCGCCCCGCCCCGCCCCCCTCCCCGCGCTTTTCTGCCATGATGGCCGCTTGAGCCGTCAAGGCGCGCGCTGCGGCGCCGGTTGCGGGCGGCGCGCGGGAAAATGAAACACGAGGAGCTTCCGATGACGAACACAGGCGCGATCAACCGCCGTCACCTGATGATGGGCGTGGCCGCGGCCGCACTGGCCGCCGGCGGCGCGCGCGCGCGGGCCGAAACGGCGGCGGCGGCGCCCGACCTTTCGGGCAAGTCGATCCTGATCACCGGCTGTTCGTCGGGCTTCGGCCGGCTGGGCGCCGAGCATTATGCGCGGCTGGGCGCCAAGGTGTTCGCGACCATGCGCAACCTGCCGCGCGCGGAAGCCGACGAGCTGCGGGCGCTGGCGGCCAGCGACGGGCTCGACATCAGCGTGATCGAGATCGACGTGACCTCGGAGGCGCAAGTTGCGGAAGGCGTGGCGCAGGCGCTTGCGGAAGCCGGCGGGACGATCGACGTGCTGGTCAACAATGCCGGCATGGCGCTGTCGGGGCCGATCGAGGTCCAGGACATGGAAGCGACGCGGCTGATCTTCGACACCAATGTGTTCGGCGCGCAGCGGATGTGCCGGGCGCTGCTGCCTTCGATGCGCGCGGCCGGCGCGGGGCAGGTGTTCAATGTCACCTCGCAGCTCGGGCGGCTGATCGTTCCGGGCGTCGGGCATTATTCGCCGACCAAGTTCGCGCTCGAGGCGCTGAGCGAGCAGCTCGCCTATGAGACGGTGGCGCAGGGGATCGAGGTGACGATCATCCAGCCCGGCGGCTATCCGACGAAAATCTGGGAGAAGCAGCTGGCGCCGACGGCGGCGCTCAAGGCGCGGACGCCGGAGGCGCTGCTGGCCGCCTATCCGCAGATGACGGCGCAGATGGGGGTTGCCGGCGGCGGCGGCGGCGACACCGACCCGATGGATGTGCCGCGCGCGATTGCCGATATCATCGCGATGCCGGCCGGCACGCGGCCGTTGCGGCGCGCGGTGCACCCCGTCGCGCGGCCGCAGGAGCCGATCAACGATGTCTCGGCGCAGCAGCAGCTGGCGATGCTGGGCGGCTCGCCTTACGGGCCGCTGGTCAAGGCGGTGCTGAAGCGCTGAGCGGGGGCGCCGATGCGGCGCGGACGGGGGGCTTCATGACAGCTTCGCAACCGGCACCGGTGGCCGTCGGCGCGATCGGCGGCAGCGGCACGCGGGTGGTCGCCCGCTTCCTTGACGATGCCGGCTACTACATGGGATCGGACCTCAACCGCGCCCATGACAATCTGTGGTTCACGCTGCTCTTCATCCGCCCCGACGTGCTGGTCGAGCCGCCGCATGTCTTCGAGCGCCTGGTGCGCATCTTCTATCGCCGGATGACCGGCGGCCTCGATGCCGATGCGCGCCTGTCGCGCATCGTGGAGGCGCTGGCGGCGCGGCCGCGCCCGCAGCACAAGGCCGACTGGCTGCGCGCGCGCGCCGCCTCGCTGCTCGACACGGCCGACATGGCGGTGCCCGCCCGCTGGGGATGGAAGGCGCCCAATACGCATATCGTCATCGACCGGCTGCTCGAACTCGACCCGAGGCTGCGCTATGTCCATGTCACCCGCAACGGACTCGACATGGCGTTCAGCGAGAACCAGAACCAGCTGCAGCTCTGGGGGCCGGTTCTTCTCAACCGCGACATCGCGCTCACGCCACGCGACTCGCTGGCCTACTGGTGTGCCGCGCATCGGCGGATGCGCGCCATCGCCCGGCGCCATCCCGAGCGCGTGATGTTTCTCGACTTCGACCGGCTGTGCCGCGAACCGGCGGCGGTGTGCGGCGCGCTCTGCCGCTTCCTGGGGCACCAGCCCCCCGAGGCGGTCATCAGCCGGTTCGCCGCCACGGTCGAGACCCCCGCCTCGAGCGGGCGCTTTCGCCGGCAGCCCGACGCCGCCTTCGACCCCGGCGATGTCGGCTTCGTCGCCCGATGGGGATATCCGACCTCATAGAAGCGCCCCGCGCCGGCGGCGAATGCCCCCTTGCCGCCATTTTCTGCCATTATGGCCCCTTAATGGTGAATTCGGGCGCCGGCGGCGCACGGCAAGTGGAGTGGCAATGAGCGCGGGCGGTGCCTCGGCGGCGGAGCGACCATGCGGGTGAGGGATGCCCGCATATGGGGCCGGCGCGGCCGGATGGCGGTGCCGGCCGCCCGGACGGGGCTGCGGGGCCTTTCGGCCTGGTTTCGTGCGGTGTGGTTTCCGGCCGGCGCTTCCCTCGGCAGAGATAAAGAAGCCATGCATCGGCGCCGCGCCGGGGCACGAACAATTCCGGCAACAAGCATCGACGTGGATTGGGTCCCGGGAATAAATCCCGGGATGACACTGAATGGTTGGGACGGGAACGGGCAACATGACGCCCGCCAATCACCGATAGCGGAGTCCCCCGCCCCAAACGATCTGCGATCGTTTGACGGCCCGGCCCTGCGCTTGCGCTCCGGGCGTTCGGCGCTCGAAAAGGTCCACCGGACCTTTTCGTTTGCGTGCCGCAAACCGCGCCTCACCCCACAAGGGGAGGGTGGGAAGAGAGGTGCGGTTGTTCTGGCGCTGGTCGCGCTGATTGCCTTTGCGGCGCCGGATGTCGCGCGCGCGGCAGACGCGGCCGAAGCGGCGGAGGCGGACAAGGAAGTGGCGCGCGACGCGGCGGCGGCGGCGCCTTCCTGGGAACGGGTGCCGGGCGAACTTTCCTTCACGACGCGGGTCAGCGGGCGGCGGGTCCCCGACGATCTGCGGCAGATGCTCGAAGACGCACGCGAACTCGACGCCGAGGCCGAAGACGGCGTGCCGCCGCCGACGACGCTGGCGCAATTGCGCCGAAGGGCCCAGGAAGACAGCCGGCGCCTGGTCGAGGTGCTGCGCTCGGAAGCCTATTACAACGGACGGGTGACGCCGGTCATCCGCGAGGCGGCGGGCGGCGGCTTCGAGGTGATCTATCAGGTGGTGCTGGCACAGCGGGCGATGATCCGCCGTTTCGAGATCGTCTATCCCGATCTGCCCGAGGGCGAGGCCGAGGCACGCGGGCTGCCGCGCGACGGGGCGGCGCTGGGCCTTGCGCCCGAGCGCGCGGTGCGGGCCGCGCGCGTCATCGACCTGACGCGGGCGGCGGTCGCATATCTGCACAATCACGGCTATCCGCAGGCCGAGCTTGCCGAAAGGCGGGTGGTGGTCGATCTCTCGTCGAGCCAGGCCGATGTGACGCTGACCATCACGGCGGGCCCGCGGCTGCTGTTCGGGCCGCTGCTGGTGCGCAACCCCGACGGGCGGACCGAGGCCGACTATGTGACCTCGCTGGCCAGGATCACGCCCGGCGCGCCCTACGACCGGCGCGCGGTCGATGCGACGACGGCGGCACTCAGGGACAGCGGCCTGTTCGAGAGCGTGTCGGTGACGTCGGGCGCGGTCGACGCCGATGGCCGCGCGGTGCAGGAAATCGAACTTGCCGAGCGGGCGCCGCGCACGGTGCGGCTGGGTGCCGCCTGGTCGTCGAGCGAGGGGGCCGGCGTGCGCGGCAGCTGGGAGCATCGCAACCTGTTCGGCCGGGCCGAGAAGCTGGTGCTGGGGCTGTCGATCGCCGAGATCGAACAGAAGGGCACGGCCGAGTTCCGCAAGCCCAACTTCCTGCGGCCGAAGCAGAGCCTGCTCGTCAGTGCCGAGATCGCCAATGCGCGCACCGATGCCTATAACGAATATCGCTTGCGCACCGGCGCCTCGCTGGAGCGCCCGTTCGGGGCGCGGCTGACCGGCAGCGCCGGCGTCAGTTTCGAGCTGACCGAGACCGAGGATGCCAACGGGCGGACCGATTATCAGCTGATCGGGTTTCCGGTGGTCATGCGCTACGACAGTTCCGACGATCTGTTCGACCCCGGCGAAGGCGTGCGGGCGACGCTGGCCGGCGCGCCCTATTTCGGCGGCGCCGACCGGGAAGCGACCAGCTTTGCGCGGCTGGAGGCCACGGGCGCGACCTATTTCCGCTTCGGGCCGGCGCTGACGCTGGCGCTCCGGGCGCGCTACGGCTCGATCCTGGCCGATGCCACCACCGATGTGCCGGGCTCGCTGCGCTTCCATGCCGGCGGCGGCGGCTCGGTGCGCGGCTATGGCTACCAGCTGGCCGGGCCGCTCAGCGCCACCGGCACGCCGCTGGGCGGGCGCTCGGTCGCCGAGGCCGGGGCCGAAGCGCGCTACCGCGTCAGCGAGACGATCGGCGTGGTCGGCTTTGTCGATGGCGGGCAGGCCTATGAGAGCCTGGCGCCCACCTTCGATGACGGGCTGTTGTGGGGCGCGGGGCTGGGCCTGCGCTATTACACGCCGATCGGGCCGGTGCGCTTCGACGTTGCGGTGCCGCTCGACCGGCGGCGCGGCATCGACGATGCCTTCCAGATCTATGTGTCACTGGGGCAGGCATTTTGATGGAAAGGGGCTGATGGCGGACACGACTCAGAATTTCGGCGGGATGCTGGCGCGGCGGGCGCTCGCCGTGCTGCTGTTCGCGCTCGGGCTGGGGCTCGCCGCGATCGCGCTGGGGCTGGGGCTCGTCAACATCGCGCCGCTGCGCGAGCGGCTGCTCGATGCCGCGCTGGCGGCGGCGCGGGACGGCGAGACGCAGATCGAGATCGGCCAGCTCGACGGCGTCTGGCCCGGACGGCTCAGGCTCGGCGATATCCGCGTTTCCGATGCCGAGGGCGTCTGGGCGACGCTCGAGAGCCTCGAACTCGACTGGCGGCCGCTGGCTCTGTGGCGCGGCGAGGTTCACGTCACGCGGCTCGACCTCAGCGGGCTCGATGTCGCGCGGGCGCCGCTGGCGGCCGAGAGCGGAAGCGAAAGCGAGGATTTCGTGCTGCCGCGCCTGCCGGTGCTGCCGGTCACGCTGCGGCTCGACAATTTCAATGCGCGCGACATGACGTTCGGTGCGGCGCTGGCCGGCGAGGAGATCCGTTTCACCGCGCAGGGCCATCTGCTGCATGGGCGGCGCGAAAGCGACATCGCGCTGCTGCTGCAGCGGCCGGATGGCGGCGCCGGCCATGCCGATCTGCAATACCGCTTCCTCGCCGGGCCCGAACGGGGCTTGCTGAAGCTCAGCCTTGCCGATGGCGAGGCCGGGCGGCCCAGCGCCCTGGCGCGGCTGGCCGGGCTCGACGGCGTCGGGCGGCTTGCCATCGAGATCGACGGGCAGAGCCTGGCCGGGCTGATGACCGGGCGGGCCGCGGTCGATGCCGGGCCGGCGCTGGTGCTCGAGGCCGATGCGCATGGCGCGCTGGGCGAGCGGGCCAATCTCCGTTTCCGGCTCGCGGCCGAGGGCGACACGGTGGCGCGCGAACTCGATTTCCTCGATGACGCAAGGGCGCTGACCGCCAGCGGGCGGCTGGCCCAGACCGGTTCCGACAGCTACCGGCTGGCCGAGGCGCGCGTGGCGGCCGGCGGGCTGACGCTGGCCGGCGATGCAACGGCGGTGCGGCGCGGCGGGCATTACGACATCGAGGCGGCGGGGACGGCCGAGGGCCTCGCGGCGCTGTTCGACGGCGCGGGCGGCGATGCCGGACCGGGCGGCTGGCAACTGACCGGCCAGGCCGATGCGGCGCTGAGCCAGGCGACGATCGCGACGGCGGCGCTGAGCGGGCTCGGCGGCACGGCGCATTTCGCCGGGCGGGCCGGGATCGATCTCGGCAGCGGCGCGGCGGAAGCCGACGGCGATATCGAGGCCGTGTTCGCCGATCTGGCGCCGCTCGGGATACTCAGTGGACAGACAATGTCGGGCGCGGTCGAGGCGCGCATCGAGGGGTTCCGTTTCGCCGATGGCCGGGGCAGCGGGCGGCTGACCTTGCGGGCCGGGCCGGTCGCGACCGGCGATGCGGCGCTCGACCGGCTGCTGGCGGCCGGGCTGACGGCCGAAGGCGATGCCGGGTTCGATGCAGGCGGCGGCTGGTCGCTCGGCGATGTCGCGGCGGCGGCCGGCGACAACCGGCTCACGGGGCGCTTCGCGATGACCGCGGCCGGCGCGATGGACGGCGCCGCGGTGCTGACGCTTGCCGAGATCGGCGATGTTGCCGGCGATGTGGCACGCGGCGCGCTGACGGCCGAGGCGCAGATCAGCGGCGCCCCGGGCGCGGCGCGGCTGGTGCTTGCGGCCGAACTCCGCGACGGCGCGGCAGCCGGCATCGACATCGCGCGGGCGACGCTCGACACGACATTGACGCAAGGCGGCAGCGGCCCGGCGCTGCTGCTGCTCGAGGGCGATGACGGGCGGGCGCGGATCGCAACGCAGGTGACGCTGCCCGCGGCCGGCGGGGCGCGTTTCGCCGCGATCGAGGCCGACATGTTCGGCGCGGCCCTGACCGGCGCGGTGACGCTGTCGCCCGACGGGATCGCCGCGGGCGAGATCGCCGGGCGGCGGGTGGCGCTGGCGCCGCTCGGGCGGCTGGCCGGGCTGGCGCTCGAAGGGCGCGGCGAGATGGCGCTGACGCTCGGCGAGCGGCAGGGGATGCAGGATGCCAGTCTGTCGCTGACGGCGCGGCGGATCGAGCTCGATCTCGCGGCCCTTGCCGGCGAGACGCTGTCGCTCGACCAGGTCGAACTGACGGCGGCGCTTCGCGACCTCCATGGCGCCGGCCGGATTGCGGCGCGGCTCGGCGCGGCGGGCGGCGCGGCCGGCAACACGGTCTTCAATGAAATCGCCGCCCGTGCGACGGGCCCCTTCGACGCCATTGCGCTCGAGGCCCGGCTCGCCGGCGAGCGGCTGACGCTGCGCAACGAGCCGGTCGCGTTTTCGGCCGACGGGATCTGGCAGGCGGACGCGCTGACGGTGACGGCGCTGTCGCTGACGCTGGGCGAGACCTCGATGGCGCTCGCCCAGCCGCTGCGGCTCGGGATGCCAGCGGGGGGCGGGCTCGAGATGCCGCAACTGGCGCTTGCATTTGCCGGGCCCGACGGCGCCGGGCGGCTCGACGGCGCGATGCGGCTCGGCCGCCGCGCGGTGCAGCTTTCCTTCGAGGCCGAGACGCTGCCGCTGGCGCTGCTGACGCCGCTGCTGCCGTCGGATGCGGCGGGGGGCACAATGAGCGGCCGGGTGCGGCTCGACAGCGGGCGCGAAAGCGGCGAGATGGCCTTGCGCTTTGCCGGCGTGCGGCTGACCGATGCCGGGCTCGACACGCAGCCCGCCTTCGATGCGACGCTCGACGCCACGTGGGCGGCGCGGCGGCTGACGCTGACGGCGCTGGCGCATGGCGTTTCCGAGGAGCCGTTCCGGCTCAATGCCACGCTGCCGCTGGTGCGCGATCCGGCCGGCGCCTGGCCGATGCTGGCGGCGCGCGGCGCGGTCAGCGGCGACCTGACCTGGCACGGGCCGATCGCCTCGCTGATGGCGCTGGCCGATCTCCCCGGGCAGCGGCTGACCGGCGATGCCGCGATCGCGCTCGGCGCCAGCGGCGATATTTCGGCGCCGCTGTTTTCGGGCCGCGCCACGCTCGACAAGGGCACGTTCGAGAATTTCGTCACCGGCACGGCGCTCCGCGACGTCACGCTGCGGATCGAGGGGGCACGCAGCGAGGTGCTGGATTTCACGCTGACGGCGCGCGACGGCGGCGCCGGGCGGCTCGATGCCGGGGGCACGATCTCGCTGGCGGCCGACCGCGCAGAGGCGGTGCGGATCGCGGCACGGTTTTCCGGGTTGCAGGTGGCGCGGCGGCGCGACCTGACGCTGGCGATCAGCGGCGATCTGGCCCTGACCGGCGCTGCGCTGCCGCCGACCCGCGAAGAGCCGTTCCGGCTCGGCGGCGCGCTGACGACGACCGACGCGCTGTTCGTCATTCCCGAGCAGCTGCCTTCCGGGGTGCCGCATATCGCCGTCATCGAGATCAACGGGCCGGACGACGGCGCGGCGCGGCGGACGGTCGAGGAAGCGGTGCCCTTCCCGGTCGCGCTCGACCTGGCGCTTGCGATCGGCAATCCGCCGGCGCAGCTTTCGGGCCGCGGCGTCAACGCGTTGTGGAGCGGCGATCTGACCGTCGGCGGCACGGCCGATGCGCCGCGCATCAGCGGCGTTCTGCGCAGCCTGCGCGGCACGCTCGACTTCGCCGGCAAGAGCTTCACGCTGTCGCGCGGGATCGTCACCTTCCGCGGCGCCAGCCCGCCCGATCCCGAGATCGACATCGCCCTCGATTACGGGCGCGGCGATTTCAAGGCGACCGTCGCGGTCAGCGGACGCGGTTCGGCACCCGTCATCGCGCTGCGCGCGCAGCCCGACATGCCGCAGGACGAGATCATTTCGCGAATCCTGTTCGAGAAGGGGGTCGGCGAGCTCAGTGCCTTCGAGGCCGCGCAGCTGGCCAACACGGCGGCGCAGCTTTCCGGCGCCGGCGGGATCGGCGGCTTCGGGCTGCTGGGCGAGATGCAGCGTTCGCTCGGGCTCGACGTGCTGCGCGTCGATGCCGGGGCCTCGGGCGGGACAACGGTGGCGGCCGGGAAATATCTGCGCGAGGGCTTCTATGTCGGCGTCGAACAGGGCGCGCTGGCCAGCGATTCATCGGTCAAGGTCGAGATCGACCTCAACGAGAATATCAGCGTCGATACGCGGATCGGCCAGGACGCCTCAAGCGGCGGCGGCATCAACTGGAAATGGGACTATTGAGACCGGTCAGTAGCGCGACCCGTCGGTGATGCCCTTCGTCGTCCGCGCACCGCTGGTGAAGTCGTTGATCTTGTCGAGCTGCTCGCGCTTGCGGCGCTCTTCCTCGCGCTTGCGGCGCTCATATTCCTCGGCATACATCTCCGCCTCGTGCAGGCCTTGCGTGTCGTATTCGGCGTCGTAGCCCGAACGGTAGTTGACCGGCGGCGAGTCGACCGGGTCGGACAGTTCGTAGTGGATGTCGCCATCGGCCGGCGGCGGCGCCTCCTCGGCCATGGCCGCCGGCGCGGCAAAGGCCGCAAGGGCCAGCAGCAGGGCCGCGATGCGCCCGAGCCCTGCAGGGGCAAATTCAATTCCGTTCATCCGACACCACTCTTTCTGCAACGCCCCCGACCGCGGCGGACCGTTCCGGAGGAGAACTATACAGGAAAGCCCGGCGGCCGACACAGCCGGATTCGGACCCGAAACGGCCAGGGTTAACGGCCCGGTCCGGCCCGGCCGACGTGCCCTTCTTCCGTCTACGGAGGGTCCGGCGGCGGCGCTTTCTTCGCTGCCGCACAAGAAATTCCTGCGCAAGTGCAGCAAAAAGGGCCGGACGATCTGCCGCACCCCGGCAAGCCCGGGCGGACACCTTGTCGCGGCGCCAGCGCGCCCGAAATAGGTACATTTTTTCTAGGGGCTTTGCCCTAATCCCGGCGCCGCGCCGGGAGCATCGGGAAACGACCGGCGGCGAGGAACATGACGAAGGTCACCTATATCGAGTTCAACGGCACGGAACACAATGTCGATGTCGCCGACGGGCTGTCGGTGATGGAGGGAGCGGTGCGCTACACCATCCCCGGCATCGAGGGCGATTGCGGCGGCGCCTGCGCCTGCGCGACCTGCCATGTCTATGTCGAGGAGGGCTGGTTCGAGAAACTCGCGCCGATGGACGAGCTCGAACGCGACATGCTCGATTTCGCCTTCGACGTGCAACCGAACAGCCGGCTTTCCTGCCAGATCAAGGTCGAACCATCGCTCGCGGGGCTCGTCGTCAAGACGCCCGCGCGCCAGTACTAGCGAGAACAGAGCACTAACGAGACCAGGAACCACCGGCCGCACAGAAGAGAAAACAAGCGGCCAACTCAGGAGGAAGACCATGAGTGCCAATGCCGGAGCAAAGGTCGTCTCGAAAGGCGACTGGAAAGTCTCGATGACGCCGGACGACATCTACCGCAATCCGATGGATATCGCTTGGACGTTCAACTACATCTTTTCGGAAGACAAGGTCGAGGATCTCTACAAGCGCGCCAAGCAGAATCAGTGGGATTCCGACGATCTGCTGCCCTGGGACACGGAAGTCGATCCGTCGCGCCCGCTGATCGCAAACGACAGCGACATCTATCACAAGATGCCGTTCTTCAAGAAGCTGTCGAAGTCGCAGCAGGAAACCTTCACCGCTCATTCGACGGCGCAACTGCTGTCGCAGTTCCTGCATGGCGAACAGGGCGCGCTGATGACGGCAGCCTGCGTCACGCATTCGGTGCCCGACGAAGGCGCCAAGCTTTATGCCGCAACACAGACCATGGACGAGGCGCGGCATGTCGAGGTCTATTCGAAATATTGCGACAAGATCGCGCTGATCTATCCGATGTCGCCCTGGCTCAAGCAGCTGATCGACGTGACGCTGCAGTCGGACCGCTACGAGAAGGTGATGATCGGCATGAACATGATCGTCGAGGGCCTTGCGCTCGGCGCCTTCAACAACATGTACCGCACCACCACCTGCCCGCTGCTGAAGCAGTTGACCTTCAACGTGATGCGCGACGAGAGCCGCCATGTCTCGTTCGGGCATGTGTTCCTCGGACCGGTGTTCAAGAAGATGCACAAGGACGATCTGGAGGAACTGGCCGATTTCGCCTTCCAGGCCGTCAACATTCTGGTCAAGGCGCAGACCGCCGGAACGATCGCCAACAAGGTCGATCCGGGTTTCATGGAAGTGCTGACCAATAGCGGCATCGATGCCGACGACTTCTTCAAGGGCCTCAAGGAGGCCGAGGAGCAGGGCATCACCCGCGACCTGCCGCCCGGACAGGTGCATGCGCTGAAGGACCTGATGATGCCGGCGCTGGCCCGTGTCGGCCTGCTGACGCCGACAGCACGCAAGAAGTACGATGAGGCGGGCATTCCGGTGTTCGACGACATCCGCGTGCTGCAGGCGATGGAAGGCGGTCATCCGACCGGCGAAGCGGCCGCCTAGGCGGCGCGAAGCGACAGGAGGTTCCGGCGGCGCGATGCCGCCGGAATCCTCACCCCCCGGGGGGCCGACGACGCGCAGCATACGAGGGAGAGAGAACGACATGAGCCAGACACCCCAGAGCGGTGCGCGCGACGACGAGTTGCCGGATTTTCACCGGGCGCTGGTCGAGGGCATTCCCGAGGCGATCATCGTTTCGACGCCGGACGGCGAAATCACCTATTTCAATCCGGCTTCCGAACGGCTGCTCGGCTACACGGCCGCGGAAGTCGTCGGCCGGAGCATCACCGTGCTGGTGCCGCAGCAGCCGGGACGGCGCGCCGACCCGGTCAAATGGCTGGCGCGCTGGGCGGCCGAGCCCGAGCACGAACAGTCGCGCTTTCTCGACCTGATCGGCCGGCGCAAGGATGGCCATGAAATGCCGGTCGATGTGCGCGTGGTCGAAGCGCGGATCGGCGGCGCGCCGCGCTTCCTGATCACCTTTCGCGACAACAGCGTCAGGCGGCAGGAACAGGTCGCCTACAAGGAACGCAACCTGCTGTTCTCGCGCATCCTGATGGTGGCCGAGGACGGCATCATCTCGGTCGATGCCGATCAGCAGATCACATTCTTCAACCTCAAGGCCGAGAAGATGTTCGGCTACCGCGCCGAAGAGGTGCTGGGACAGAAGCTCGACATGCTGCTGCCCGAACGCTTCCGGCGGCCGCATGCCGGCCAGGTCAAGGCCTTCGGAACGTCGAAGGAGGCCTCGCGCTGGATGAGCGACCGCGGGCCGGTGACCGGCCGCCGCAAGGACGGCACGGAATTTCCGGTCGACGCGACAATCACCAAGGTCGAGACCGGCGGCAAGATCACCTATACGGCGCATCTGCGCAGCAATGCCGGCAAGACGACCCGCGTCGCGCGAGGCGAGCCGACCGGCGCACCGCAGTGAGGCGTCAGGGTGCGTCGGCGACCTTGACCACCAGCTTGCCGATATTGCCGCCGTCGAAGAGCTTGTTGACAGCGGTCGGCGCCTGTTCGAGACCGTCGACAATGGTCTCGCGGTGCTTGAGCTTTCCTTCCGCCACCCATTGCGCCAGTTGCATCGTACCTTCGGCGAACTTCGCCATGAAGTCGATGACGATGAAGCCGCGAACCGTGATGCGGCGCATCAGGATCGGCGAAAAATCGGCACGCATCGGCTCGCCGGTGTTGTAGCCCGAGATCATGCCGCAGAGCGGCATGCGGCTGAAAAGGTTCATGCGCGCCATGACGGCTTCCATGATTTCGCCGCCGACATTCTCGAAATTGACATCGATGCCGTCCGGCGTCGCCGCCGCCAGCTGGTCGCGCCAGTCGGCGCGCTTGTAGTCGACGGCAGCATCGAAGCCCAGATCCTCGACGATGTGGCGGCACTTGTCGGGACCGCCGGCAATGCCGATGGCGCGGCAGCCCTTGATCTTCGCGATCTGACCGACGACCGAACCGACGGCGCCCGCCGCCGCCGAGACGACCACCGTGTTGCCGGGCTGCGGCTCGCCCAGTTCCAGCAGGCCGAAATAGGCGGTCAGACCGGTCATGCCGCAGGCGCCCAGCATGGTCGGCAGGCCGACCGGCAGGCCCTTCGGCAGCACGCTCATCGCGTTGGCGCCTTCATCGGCAATGCAGTAGTCCTGCCAGCCGGTCAGGCCGCTGACATGATCGCCTTCCTTGTAGCGGGCCGAGTTCGACTTCACGACGATTCCGATACCGCCGCCGCGCATCACCGCGCCGATCTCGACCGGCGGCATATACTGATCCATGTCGCTCATCCAGATGCGGTTGGTCGGATCGAGACTGAGATAGAGGACACGCACCAGCGCCTGGCCGGGGCCCGGCTCGGGGATCGGCTCCTTCGCGAGATCGAAATTCGAGGTCTCGATGCGGCCCGTCGGGCGCGACTTGAGGCGGAACTGGCGGTTGACGTCGTTTTTCATTTTCCCTCCCGTGCGCCTCACGGCATCACGATTTCAAACCAGAAGTCGAAACGATCGAGCAGCGACAGAAAATCGCCGAATGGTTTCGCATCGCCTTCAATCGCGACCTTTCCCGCTGCGGCTGCCGCCTCGAGCGTCGTCTCGCCGATCACCAGATCGGCCAGCGCCGTGCGCGTCAGCACAACTGCGACCGCATTCGGCAAGTGCCTGTCCTTGTAGTGGTGCAGCACCGCATTTTCCAGCACCAAGGCGAAGCTTTCGCCGCTGTCGGTGAAGGTCAGGTTGAAGGCCAGTTGGCGCGCACCGGCCTTGCCGCCATTGAGGCGCACCGAGAGCGAATCCAGCAGCTGCTCGGCCGGCAGCGTGCGCATCTGCCCGGCCGCACCCTGACGTGGCACGTCGGAGGGCGGGCGCGGATTGCGAAGTTCCATCGCCGCCGTCAGATAGAAGGCGCGCCACGGGCCCGACTCGGCCTGGTAGCCCATCTGTTCCAGCGCATCGGCCTGGAGATGGCGCGCCGCGGCATTGGCCGGATCGGCAAAGACCAGATGATTGGCGATTTCGGCGACCCAGCGATAGTCGCCCTTGTCGAACGCGGCACGCGCCTTGGTGAGCAGCGCATCGGCACCACCCGCCAGATCGACATAGCGCCTGCCCGCCTCGACCGGCGGCAGCTTGTGCAGATTGGCGGGATTGCCGTCGAACCAGCCAAGATAGCGCTGATAGACGGCCTTGGCGTTGTGATTGAGCGTGCCGTAATAGCCGCGTGTGTACCATTCGCTTGTCAATGTCGGCGGCAGCGTCAGTTCTTCGGCGATCTCGAGCGGCGTTGCCCCGTGATTGGCCATGCGCAGCGTCTGGTCGTGGACATATTTGTAGAGGTCGCGCTGCTTCTTCAGGAAGGCGACCGTCGCCTCGCCGCCCCAGCGCGGCCAGTGATGGCTGGCGAACATCACAGCCGTATGCGGCCCGAAAAGGTCGATCGCTTCATCGATATAGTGGCTCCAGGCCTTCGCGTCGCGCACCTGGGCGCCGCGCGGCGTGTAGAGATTGTGAAGATGGCAGGAGCAGTTCTCGGCCATGCAGAGCGCCTTGAATTGCGGGAAATAGAAATTCATCTCGGCCGGCGCCTCGGTGCCGGGCGTCACCTGGAAGACGATCTCGATGCCGTCGACCACCAGCATCGTGCCGGATTCGGCGATGCTGACGGTTGGCGGCACCAGACTGACCGAGCCCATCGAGACCGTCTTGCCGAGACCGGCATCGACATGGCCCTTCGGTCCGCGCGGCAGCAGCGCGCCATACATATAGGTGGCGCGGCGGCCCATCGCGTTGCCGGCCAGCACGTTTTCGCTGACGGCTTCCTCAAGGAAGCCCTCGGGCGCGATGATCTGGAGGCCGCGCGCGATGTCAGCGTCGCTCAGCACGCCATAGATACCACCATAATGATCGACATGGCTGTGGGTGTAGATGACGGCCGTGACCGGCTTGTCGCCGCGATGCTTGCGCATCAGCGCCAGCGCGGCGGCCGCCGGCTCGGCCGAGATCAGGGGGTCGATGACGATATAGCCGGTATCGCCCTCGATGAAGGTGATATTCGACAGATCGAAGTTGCGGACCTGATAGATGCCCGATGTCACCTCGAACAAACCGTGGATCGCGTTGAGCTTCGCCTGACGCCAGAGGCTCGGATTGACGGTGTCGGGACAGCCGGCGCAGCCATCATGTTCGGTGTCGATGAAATCGAAGGTGCTCATGTCCCAGACGGCGTGACCCGATGCATTCAAGACCTTCGCATCGGGAATCGTGCCGATGAAACCCTTGCGGGCGAGTGCGAAATCGTCGGGTGTGTCCGGCGGCAAGGTCGCGCGCAATGCTTCGTGAGCACGGCGCGTTGCCGCGGTTGCGTCTTTCGGAGTTTCCATCGTCCCGTCCCTGTCCTGCCTGCCGTTGACCGGCGGCACATCATGTTGGGGAGAGACTACAGCTTTGGCGGGCGGCGGCAAAGGCCGGGGCACAGGCGTCCGGCGGCGACGGATCAGGCGCCGATTTCGCGGCGCATCGAGAAATGCGAAACGAGAAACATCGTGTCGGCGGCAAGGTCCGACTCTCCGGATGCGGACGAACAGGCCGGGCGGGGGGCAAGGCATGCTCCTTGTTCACGTTCATGCCGTTTTCGCGACATCGAGCTTCAGTTCCGCGATCATCGCGTCGCGGATCTGGAACTTCTGCACCTTGCCGGTGACCGTCATCGGAAATTCGGGCACGAAGCGGACATAGCGCGGCACCTTGTAATGCGCGATCTGGCCCTTGCAGAAGGCCTTGATCTCTTCTTCGGTGGCGCTTTCGCCGGGCTTGAGCTTCACCCAGGCGCAGATTTCCTCGCCATATTTCGGGTCGGGGACGCCGACCACGGCAACATCCTCGATCTTCGGGTGGCGATAGAGATATTCCTCGATCTCGCGGGGGTAAACGTTTTCGCCGCCGCGGATCACCATGTCCTTCAACCGGCCGACAATGTTGCCGTAGCCTTCGGCATCGATGGTGGCGAGATCGCCGGTATGCATCCAGCCTTCGGCGTCGACGGCTTCGGCCGTTTTTTCCTTGTCGTCCCAATAGCCGATCATCACCGAATAGCCGCGGGTGCAGAGCTCGCCGGGCTCGCCGCAGGGCACGGTCTTGCCGTCGAGATCGACGATCCTGCATTCGAGATGCGGCTGCACCCGGCCGATGGTCGAGACGCGGCGTTCGAGCGGATCGCCTTCGCCGGTCTGAAAACTCACGGGGCTCGTCTCGGTCATGCCATAGGCGATCGTCACGTCGCGCATATGCATGCGGGAGATCACCTGTTTCATCACCTCGACCGGACAGGGCGAGCCGGCCATGCAGCCGGTGCGCAATGAGGAGAGATCGAATTTCGCGAAATCGGGATGGCCGAGCTCGGCGATGAACATGGTCGGCACGCCATAGAGACCGGTACAGCGCTCCTTCTCGACCGCCTGCAGCACCGCCAGCGGATCGAAGGCGTCGGCCGGGTAGACCATGGTCGCGCCATGCGTCAGGCAGCCGAGATTGCCCATCACCATGCCGAAGCAGTGATAGAGCGGCACGGGGATGCAGAGGCGGTCGCCTTCCTTCAGGCCGATCGAGCGCCCGACCATGAAGCCATTGTTGAGAATGTTGTGGTGGGAGAGCGTCGCGCCTTTCGGCAGGCCTGTGGTGCCGCTGGTGAACTGGATGTTGATGGCGTCGCGGCAGTCGAGCTCGTCGGCCAGCGCCGCGACGGCCTTGCGTTCGGCTTCGCCCGCCAGGCCCGAAATATCGTCGAAAGCGCGCCAGCCGGTGCGCGGGGTGCCGCCGATCTGGATCACGTGTTTCAGATGCGGCAGCTTTGCGGATGCGAGTTCGCCGGTCGATTTGGCAATTTCCGGCGCCAGCGTTTCGACCATCTCGACATATTCGGAGGTCTTGAAACGCTCGGGCGCGATCAAGGCTTTCACGCCGACCTTGTTGAGCGTGTATTCGAGTTCGGAGAGGCGGTAGGCCGGGTTGATGTTGACCAGAATGATGCCCGCCTTGGCGGTGGCGAATTGCGTCAGCGTCCATTCGGCGCAATTGGGTGCCCAGATGCCGACGCGGTCGCCGCGCGCGAGCCCGAGCGCCAGCAGGCCGGCGGCGAGCGCCTCGGCCTTGTCGTTGAGTTCCTTGTAAGTCCAGCGGATGTTCTGATGGACAGAGACCAGCGCCTCGCGCTCCGGCCATCTGGCGGCGGCGGCGCTGAGCGCCTGACCGATGGTTTCATCGCGCAGGGGCGGCGTGTCGGGCCCCCGCACATGCGACACGTCCGGCGTTACCGGCCTGCCCGCTTCGCTCTTTGCCATGGCGATCCTCCCGACCCTTGTACTTTCGTCAGCTTTTCAGGTCTGCGATGTCCTTGTAAAGCTCCAGCGCTTCGGGGTTCGCCAGTGCCTCGCGGTTCTTCACCGGGCGGCCATGCACGATGTCGCGCACGGCAAGCTCGGTGATCTTGCCGGATTTGGTGCGCGGAATGTCGGCGACCGCGACGATTTTCGCCGGGACGTGGCGCGGGCTTGCGCCTTCGCGGATACGGCCACGAATGCGGGCGCGCATCGGCTCGTCAAGCGCCTGGCCGGGTTTCATCACCACGAAGAGCACGACGCGGACATCGCCGGCGAAATCCTGGCCGATGGCCAGTGCCTCCTGCACTTCCGGCAGTTGCTCGACCTGGGCGTAGATTTCCGCCGTGCCGATGCGCACGCCGCCCGGATTGAGCGTCGCATCGGAACGGCCGTGAATGACGATGCCACCGTTTTCGGTGATCTCCGCGAAGTCGCCATGGCACCAGACGCCGGGAAAACGCTCGAAATAGGCCGCGCGGTATCTGGCCCCGTCCTCATCGTTCCAGAAGCCGACCGGCATCGAGGGGAAAGGTTTGACGCAGACCAGTTCGCCCTTCTCGCCCGTAACCGGCCGCCCCTCGTCGTTCCATACCTCGACCGCCATGCCGAGACCCCTGGCCTGTATCTCGCCGCGATGGACGGGCAGCATCGGGCTGCCAAGAACGAAACAGGAGACGATGTCGGTGCCGCCCGAGATCGAGCAGAGAGCGACGTCCTGTTTTACATCCGCATAGACATAATCGAAGCTTTCGGCGACCAGCGGCGAACCGGTCGAAAGGATCATGCGCATGGAGGCAAGATCATGCGTCTCGCGGGGCTTCAGGCCTTCCTTCTTGATCGCGTCGATGAATTTTGCCGAGGTGCCGAAGACATTGATTTTCGCTTCGTCGATATAGTCGAAAAGGACGTGCGGGCCCGGTGCAAAGGGCGAGCCGTCATAAAGCGCCAGCGTCGCGCCGGCGGCGAGCCCCGAGACCAGCCAGTTCCACATCATCCAGCCGCAGGTGGTGAAGTAGAAAAGACGCTCGCCGGGCCGCAGATCGCAATGAAGGCGGTGTTCCTTCAGATGCTGCAGCAATGTGCCGCCCGCCGAATGGACAATGCATTTCGGTACGCCGGTGGTGCCGCTCGAATACATGATGTAGAGCGGATGCGAAAACGGCAGGCGCGCGAAACCGAGCGGCGTGCCGGGAGCAGATGCCAGCACGTCCGGCCAGTCGCTTGATTTTGCGAGATTCTTTCTGCCCTCGCCAATGAAAGGCACGGTAACGACATGCTCGAGCGTCGGCAGGCCGGCGATGATTTCGGCGAGCTTGTCATGCGCGGGCAACACCTTTCCGGCATAGCGGTAGCCATCGCAGGCAATCAGCACTTTCGGCGTGATCTGACCGAAGCGGACGAGCACGCCCCTGACGCCGAAATCGGGCGAGCAGGACGAAAAGACCGCGCCGATGCTGGCGGCGGCCAGCATGGCGACAATGGTTTCGGGGCAATTCGGCATGAAGGCGGCGACACGGTCACCCGGCGCAACGCCCCATGATTTCAGCGCTGCGGCGAGACGCGCGACGTCGGCACGCAGTTGCGCATGGCTGATGGGTGGTGCGGCCATGCGTCCTTCGTTGTTGAAAAGGAGTGCGGGACCGTCGCCCGCGCCGCGCAGCAGGTTTTCGGCGAAGTTCAGCCGCGCTTCGGGGAAGAAGCGCGCGCCGGGCATACGGTCGGCATCGAGCAGCGTGACGCTGCCCTTGTCGCCGATGACGGCGCTGTCGTCCCAGATTTCGTTCCAGAAAAGCTCGGGATGCGTAACCGACCAGCGATGCAGCATGTCGTAGCCGTCGAGCGTCAGCCCATGGTTTGCATTGACGCGCGCCATGAATGCCGCCATGGCCGAGGCGGCGACACGCTCGGGCGTGGGCGACCAGAGCGGTGCGCTCATTTTTCCGCTTCCTCGAAGGCGACCAGCACGGCGCCGGCTTCGACCTGATCGCCGACGCTTACATTGACGGCCGCGACCTTGCCGTCGGCGGCGGCGAGCAGCGTCTGCTCCATCTTCATCGCTTCCATGACCACCAGCGCCGCGCCTCTCTTGACGGTTGCGCCGGCTTCCGTCAGCACTTGCACGATCTT
Source organism: uncultured Parvibaculum sp. (assembly GCF_963975745.1). Classification (NCBI taxonomy): domain Bacteria; kingdom Pseudomonadati; phylum Pseudomonadota; class Alphaproteobacteria; order Hyphomicrobiales; family Parvibaculaceae; genus Parvibaculum; species uncultured Parvibaculum sp. The sequence continues at coordinate 25,056 of NZ_CAXBIB010000017.1, forward strand.
GCCCGGCATCGGCGACTTCAGCGCGCCGGTGTCGGCGTCGGAGGCGACATCGACATCGAGCGGATTGACGACGGTGAATTCGGTCGCGATGCCTTCATGGATCAGCGTGAAACCGCCGGATGACGGCACGAAGGCGGCGGCAAGCCTTGCGCCGTCGACGGTCGCGGACAAGGTGCCGTCCGCTGTCATGCTGGCGTTCGTCACCACGGATGCACCGTCATCGATGCGGATAAGGGTGGGATCGGCGGCATCGGGCTCGATTTTCATCAGATGCGGCACGCCGCCGACGATGAAGTCGACGGTTTCGGCGCGACGGCCGCCCAGCACCCATTGATCGGTCGCCGACCAGGGCGAGGGATCGGCCCCGGCCGCACGCGCGCGCGCCTTCAGATGCGCGGCGGCGGCGAGCGCCAGAATGCGCGGCGAGGGTTCGGCCGGCGGTACCAGCGCCTCGAGATGACGGTCGATGAAGCCGGTGTCGATGTCGCCTTCGATAAAGGCGTCATGGCCCAGCGTTTCGATCAAAAAACCGAGATTGGTTTTCGGGCCCGCCACTTCCATGCGCGCGAGAAAGCCGCGCAGGGTGCGCAGCGCGATGCGGCGCGTTTCGCCATGGGCGATGATCTTGCCGATCATCGGATCGTAGAACATCGTCACTTCGTCGCCTTCGCGCACGCCCATGTCCATGCGGACATGGGGCATGTTTTCGGGCGCGCGCAGGCGGGCCAGACGGCCGGTCGAGGGAAAGAATTTCTTCGCCGGGTCTTCGGCATAAAGCCGCACCTCAACCGCATGACCGACAAGCGGAATGTCCTTCTGCGCCAGCGGCAGATGCTCGCCGGCGGCGACACGCAACTGCCATTCGACGAGATCGAGGCCGGTGATCGCTTCGGTGACCGGATGCTCGACCTGGAGGCGCGTGTTCATTTCCATGAACCAGAAACCGTCGGGTTTCAGCCCGTGGGAGGCATCGGCAATGAATTCGACCGTGCCGGCGCCGCGATAACCGATGGCTTTTGCCGCCGCGACCGCCGCATCGCCCATGGCCTTCCGCATTTCGGGCGGCATGCCGGGCGCGGGGGCCTCCTCGATCACTTTCTGGTGGCGGCGCTGCAGCGAGCAGTCGCGCTCATGCAGCGAGACGGCATTGCCATGACTGTCGGCAAAGACCTGGATTTCGATATGACGCGGGCGCGCCACATATTTCTCGACCAGCACGCGCTCGTCGCCGAAGGCGGCGCCCGCCTCGCGCATGGCGCTTGCGAGTTCCTTGCCGAACTGCGCCGGATCGTCGACGCGGCGCATGCCCTTGCCGCCGCCACCGGCGACCGCCTTGATCAGCACGGGATAGCCGATCTTTTCGGCCTGCTGGGCGAGAAAGCCTGCGTCCTGATTGTCGCCGTGATAGCCGGGGACCACCGGCACTTTCGCCTTTTCCATCAAGGCCTTGGCGGCGTCCTTCAGCCCCATGGCGCGGATCGCCCTTGGCGGCGGGCCGACGAAGACGATGCCCGCCTTCTCGCAAGCCTCGGCAAAGGCAGCGTTTTCCGAGAGGAAGCCGTAGCCCGGATGGATGGCGCCGGCGCCCGAACGCTGGGCGGCGTCGAGGATCGCGTCCATGCGCAGATAGCTGTCGGCGGCGGGCGCCGGGCCGATGCGCCAGGCCTCGTCGGCTTCGGCGACATGAAAAGCGTTGGCGTCGGCATCGGAATAGACCGCGATGGTCTTCAGCCCCATGCGGCGCGCGGTGCGGATGACGCGGACGGCGATTTCGCCGCGATTGGCGATCAGGAGGGATTTGAACATTTCTTTTCCCTCACATCCGGAAGACGCCGAACTGCGTCTCCGGTATCGGTGCGTTGAGCGCTGCCGAAAAGGCCAGCGCCAGAACACGGCGGGTTTCGGAGGGTGCGACGATGCCGTCGTCCCAGAGGCGGGCGGTGGCGAAATAGGGATGGCCTTCCTCGTCATATTTGGCGCGGATCGGCGCCTTGAAGGCGTCGGCCTCTTCGGGCGTCCATTTCTCGGCATCGCGGTGGACGGTCGCCAGTACGCTTGCCGCCTGTTCGCCGCCCATCACCGAAATGCGCGCATTGGGCCAGGTGAAAAGGAAGCGGGGCGAATAGGCGCGGCCGCACATGCCGTAATTGCCGGCGCCATAGGAGCCGCCGACGATCAGCGTGACCTTGGGCACATTGGCGGAGGCCACCGCCGTGACGAGCTTGGCGCCGTCCTTGGCGATGCCGCCGGTCTCGTATTCACGGCCGACCATGAAGCCCGCGATATTCTGCAGGAAAAGCAGGGGAATTTTCCGCTGGCAGCAGAGCTCGATGAAATGCGCGCCCTTCAGCGCCGACTCCGAAAAGAGGATGCCGTTATTGGCGACGATCCCCACCGGCATGCCGTGAATATGCGCAAAGCCCGTGACCAGCGTGGTGCCGTAGAGTTTCTTGAATTCGTCGAATTCCGAACCGTCGACAAGGCGCGCGATCACTTCGCGGACGTCGTATTGCACCGAGAGCGAGGCGGGCACGATGCCGTCGAGTTCGGCGGCGTCATAAAGCGGCGCAACGGGATCGCGCAGCGGAATGTCGATTGTTTTCCGGCGGTTGAGCGTCGCCGCGATGCGCCGCGCGATGGCCAGCGCATGGGCATCGTCCATCGCGTAGTGGTCGGTAACGCCGGATTTGCGCGAATGGACATCGGCGCCGCCGAGATCTTCGGCCGTCACGATTTCACCGGTTGCCGCCTTCACCAGCGGCGGGCCGCCCAGAAAGATCGTGCCCTGCTTGCGGACGATCACGGTTTCGTCGGACATGGCCGGGACGTAAGCGCCGCCCGCCGTGCAGGAACCCATGACGACCGCGACCTGCGGGATGCCCTTGGCCGACATGCGGGCCTGATTGTAGAAAATGCGGCCGAAATGCTCGCGATCGGGGAAGATATCGGCCTGGTTCGGCAGGTTGGCGCCGCCGGAATCCACCAGATAGAAGCAGGGCAGATTGTTTTCGAGCGCAACCTCCTGGGCGCGCAGGTGTTTCTTGACCGTGACCGGGTAATAGGTGCCGCCCTTGATCGTCGCGTCGTTGCAGACGATGATGCATTCCTGCCCCGAAATGCGGCCGATGCCGGTGATGATGCCGGCCGCGTTGATCGGCTCGCCATACATGCCATGGGCGGCCATGGGCGAGAGTTCGAGGAAGGGCGTGCCCGGATCGATCAGCCCGTGGACGCGGTCGCGCGGCAGGAGCTTGCCACGGGCCGTATGGCGCTCGCGGGAGCGCTGGTCGCCGCCTTCGGCTGCCCTGGCGCGCTCGGCGGCGAGGGCCGCCACGAGGCTTGCCATCGCCTCTGCGTTGGCCTTGAAGCGCGGGTCGCGCGCATTGACGTTCGACTTCAGAACGGACATGGGACGCTCACGCGGTTTCGTTGAAAAGTTCGCGGCCGATCAGCATGCGGCGGATCTCCGACGTGCCGGCGCCGATCTCGTAGAGCTTGGCGTCGCGCAGGAGGCGGCCCGTCGGGTAGTCGTTGATATAGCCGTTGCCGCCCAGGGCCTGGATCGCCTCGAGCGCCATCCAGGTCGCCTTTTCGGCCGCGTAAAGTATTGCCCCGGCTGCATCTTTTCGCGCGGTCTGGCCGCGGTCGCAGGCTTTGGCCACCGCATAAACATAGGCGCGGCAGGCATTCATCGTCGCATACATGTCGGCGAGCTTGCCCTGCATCAGCTGAAAGGTGCCGATGGGTTCGCCGAACTGCTTGCGTTCATGCACGTAAGGGATCACCGCATCCATGCAGGCCTGCATGATGCCCAAGGGCCCGGCGGCCAGCACCGCGCGCTCATAGTCGAGGCCCGACATCAAGACGCGCACGCCCTCGTTGAGCTTGCCCAGCACGTTTTCGGCCGGAACCTCGCAATCCTCGAAGACCAGTTCGGCGGTGTTGGAGCCGCGCATGCCGAGCTTGTCGAGCTTCTGCGCGGCGCTGAATCCCTTGAAGCCCTTCTCGATGATGAAGGGGGTGATGCCTTTCGGGCCCGCGGCCGGATCGGTTTTCGCATAGACCACAAGGACTTCCGCATCGGGCCCGTTGGTGATCCACATCTTGGTGCCGTTCAGCACGAAACGGTCGCCCTTCCTTTCGGCTTTCAGGCGCATCGAGACGACATCGGAACCGGCGCCGGGTTCGGACATCGCCAGCGCGCCGACATGCTCGCCACTGATAAGCTTCGGCAGATACCTGTTTTTCTGTGCATCCGTGCCGCAGCGGCGGAGCTGGTTGACGCAGAGATTGGAATGGGCGCCATAGGAAAGGCCGACGCTGGCCGAAGCGCGGCTGATCTCTTCCATCGCCACGACATGCTCGAGATAGCCGAGGCCGGCACCGCCGAATTCCTCTTCCACCGTGATGCCCAGAAGGCCCAGTTCCCCCATTTCCGGCCATAAATCGCGCGGAAACACGTTGGTTGCGTCGATTTCGGCGGCGCGCGGCGCGATGCGCGTTTGTGCGAAGGCGCGCACCGAAGCGCGGATCATGTCCGCCGTTTCGCCGAGGTCGAAATCGAGCGAAGGGTAGTCGTTATGGCCCATGGACTTTTTCCTTATCGCGATATAAAAACGATCATACGTTTGTTTCCAGCGGCGAGCAAGAGGCAAGAATGGCCGGAAAGGGCCGAAAATGAGCAGGACCGCCGGCTCCTCCGGCCCGAAAACGCTGGCCGCGATCCGCGAGGCCGGGCTCGACCTCATCTACCGGCATGGCTATGAGGCGATGAGCCTGAGGGGGCTCGCAACCGAGGTCGGCCTGCAGCCGGGCTCGCTCTACAACCATATCAAGACCAAGCAGGAACTGCTGTTCGTCCTCATTCACGACCACATGACGGCGCTCTTGGAACGCGTCGATGCGGCGCTTGAGGGGCTGGACGGGCCGCAGGCGCGGCTCGAAGCCTTCACCGCCTTCCATCTCAGCTATCATATTGAAAGGAAACGCGAAGTCTTTATCGGCTCGTCGGAAATCCGCAGCCTCGAGCCCGAGAACCGCGCGACGATCGTGGCGCTGCGGCAGGCCTATGAGAACCGGCTCTGCGCGATCCTCGAAGCGGGCGCGGCGCAAGGGCTTTTCGCGATCGGCGATGTGCGGGTGACAGCTTATGCGATTCTCGCCATGCTGACCGGCATCTGCACCTGGTACGAGCCGAAGGGCCGCATCGGCCAGCAGGAGCTGATCGACATTCACACAAGGCTGGTGCTGGACGGCGTCAGGCGGGGATAAGTCCGGTTTATCCCCGGGGCGCAGGGGCACGCGCGCGACAGCGCCGTCGACAGCGAAAACACGGCGCACCCCCCTTCTGTCACGCAACTGTCACAAAACTGTCATAAACGGGGACAAGTTTCATTCGTGTACGGATGAGCAAGAAAGTTATCCCCGGTTTCGGGGGATGCGCTTTTCGCGCGGCACGCGAATCGGGATGGTGGCGGCGGGGACAAGTCGGACCCGCCGACAGCCGGCGCGGTGCAAAAGAACTTATCCCCGGGGCAAGCATTTCGGTGGATGGGGAGAAGTTGGGATTATCTCCGGTCTGAAGGACATATTGCCGGACAAGGCGTCCTTCATACGAAATGATGACCGCCTTTCCTGCACTCGGAGTCGCGGAATCGTCATTGCGAGGCGCAACAACGCCGGGGCACATTCATTCGTATACAAACTTTCCTGTCACCAGATCGAACGCAACCCCCGCCCCGCTCTCGCCCCGGACGATCCGGTCCGTTCCGGGCCCGCCAGGCGCGGACTGGCGTTGCGGGGCGATTTCGCGGAAGATGATGCTTCGCGGACCGCCGGCCGCGCTTCATGTTCTTTCGGCGGCGCCCTGACTTCCCGGACCGGGCGCCGCGCCTCACGGAGTTCCGATTGACCCGAACGTTCTATCTTCTTGGCGGCTTTCTGGCGCTGGCGCTTGGCGGCATCGGCGTGCTGCTGCCGCTGCTGCCGACGGTGCCCTTCATCATTCTGGCCGCCTTCTGCTTTGCCCGCAGCAATCCGGCGCTGGAACAATGGCTTGTCGAGCATCCGGTTTTCGGCGGCCATATCCGCGCCTGGCGGGAGCGCGGCGCGATTTCGCGCAAGGGCAAGCTGGCGGCGACGGCCGCCTTTGCCGTCAGTTCGGTCTTCGCGCTGATCGTCGCGCCGCTGCCCTGGTCGCTGGCGCCGCTCGTCGCGGCGCTTGTCGGCGGCAGCTGGATCTGGTCGCGGCCCGAGGCGTGAGCGGTTGAGGGGCGCTCAGAGAATATAGGCGTCGCCGGCGGCGCGGATGGTGATATCGCCGAGCGAAACACCCCAGGGCTGGTCGATTGCCATGATCACGGCATCGGCGATGTAAGCCGGATCGAGAACGGCATAGGCGGTGCTGTCAGGATTGATGCGATCGTCCTGCACCTGGCCTTCGAGGATCGCCGTCATCGAACCGATATAGGCGGCGGTGTTCTGTCCGAGGATGCCGACAACGGCCTCGGGATTGACGATCGCGCCGCCGAGCCCGGTGGCGGGCACGCCTGTCGGCTTGATAATCGTGACCTTGATCCTGCCGGCCGCTTCAACGCGGAGCGATTCGGACAGGAAGTTCACTGCGGATTTCGTGGCGCCATAGACCGCGGCGCCGACGACCGGAAAATTTCCGTAGATGGAGGAGATGTTGATCACATGGCCGCGGCCTTGCGCCATCATCGGATCGTAGGCGGCGATGATGCCGTTCATGACGCCCTTGATGTTGATATCGATACATTTGCTCCAGGCCGCGCTTGCTGCCGCGTGATCGGCGAAGAAGGCGAGCGGCATGATGCCGGCATTGTTGATCATCACATCGACGGCGCCATGCGTCGCCACGGCATGCGCGACAAGCGCCTTCATGGCAGCAAGGTCGGTGACATCGGTCACTCTGGCCGACGCCTTGCCGCCGGCATCGGCGACCAGCTTCACCGTCTCGGCAAGCCCTTCTTCGTTGACGTCGCCGCAAACGACATTGGCGCCGCGCGCCGCGGCCTTCTGGCTGACCAGGCGCCCGAAGCCGCCGGCAGCACCCGTGATGACGATGGTCTTGCCTTTTACATGATCGGTCATTCGGCATTCATCCCTGCGTTCAGAGCTTGTTCAAGCCGGATTCTTCGGGAAGCGCGCCTCGGCGACCATCGGCGGAACCCAGGCTTGCGCACTGTCGCACCAGACCTCCGCGCCCGGCTTCAAACCCGATGTGTCGTCGAGCGTGCCGGCCTTGACGATGGCAATCGCCTTGTTGGTCGACAGAAGCGAGAAAATCGGCGAGCCGCAAGTTGCACAGAACTGACGCTCGACAGTGTTGCCGCTGTCGCCGCGATCCATGTAGCTCTTGAGTTCTCCTTTGGTGGCAAGAGATTCCGCGGGCACGACAACGTTGAGCGAAAACGCGGCGCCGCCCTGGCGCTGGCAGTTCTTGCAGTGACAGATGAGGGTTGCGAGCGGCACGGCATCGCTCGCATAGGAAAACTGGCCACAGAGGCAACGGCCTTCGAGTTTCGACATGATGGAATGGTCCCCGCGTTTTCCGATGGATGGTTTTTTTCGATCTCGCCTTGCGTTCCGGGCGGCGGCGGGACAGGCGAGAAGGAAGAAAGACCCCGGCCTTCGCCGGGGCAGGCGTGGATGGCCCGAATAAATCGGGCCATGACGATTTCGGGTTAGGGTGTGGCTTGAGGCGGACAATCGTCCGCCACCCTGCCCTTCGCTATCGCTCCGGGCGTTCGGCGCTCGGAAAGGTCCACTGGACCTTTCCGTTTGCGTTCCGCAAACCGCGCCTCACTTCGCCATGTTGATGATCTGGAGCTGGGTGAATTCCAGCAGGCCTTCCTCGCCGAGTTCGGTACCGAGGCCTGACATGCCGGCGCCGCCAAAAGGGATGTTGGGGGCGAGGTCGGCGTGCTTGTTGATCCAGACCGAGCCCGACGACATCTGCGTCGCCAGCTCATAGGCGCGGTTTGTGTCCGACGACCAGATCGAGCCGCCAAGGCCGTAGGGCGAGGCGTTGGCGCGGGCGACGGCATCCAGCGGGTCGGAATATTTGATGACCGGCAGGACCGGGCCGAACTGCTCCTCGTCGACGAGACGCGAACCGTCGGTGATGTCGCGGACGATGGTCGGCCTTATGAAATAGCCGCGCCCGGCCGGCGTCTCGCCGCCGGCGATCACCTTGCCGGTCTTCTTCGCGTCCTCGATCAGCTCGCGGACCTTGTCGAACTGCATCCTGTTCTGCAGCGGGCCGAGCTGGGTGCCCTGTTCGAGGCCGTCGCCGATCACCGCATTGTCGGCCAGCGTCGCGAGCTCCGCGCACATCTCGTCGTAGATCGATTCATGCACATAGAGCCGCTTCATCGCGATGCAGACCTGGCCCGAATTCTGGAAGGCGCTCTGGAAGAGTTTGGGTGCCGCTTCCTTGGGGTCGACGTCGTCGAGCACGATGCCGGCATCGTTGCCGCCGAGTTCCAGCGTGATGCGCTTCAGAAGTCCCGCCGCGCCCGCCATGACCTTGGCGCCGGTCGCGGTCGAGCCGGTGAAGGAGATCTTGCGGACGTCCGGGTGCGCAGTCAGGGCGGCGCCGAGATCGTTGGCGTCGGTGATGATGTTGAGGACGCCGGCGGGCAGGATGTCCTTGATCAGTTCGCCGAGCTTCAGCGAGGTCAGGGGCGTGGTCGGCGCCGGCTTCAGCACCACCGTGTTGCCGGCGAGAAGCGCCGGCGGCAGCTTGAAGGCCATCAGGATCAGCGGAAAGTTCCACGGCACGATGGCGCCGATGACGCCGAGCGGCTTGCGGTGCGCCTCGACCTTCTTGCCTTCGCTGTCCTCGATAACTTTCACCGGCAGATCGAGCATCGTGAAATAGCGGAAGAAGGCGGCCGTGCCATAGACCTCGCCGGTGGCGTCGCCGAGCGGCTTGCCCTGTTCCTGGGTCAGGAGGCGCGCCAGCTCGCCGGCATTCGCCTCGATCGCGTCGGCGATCTTCAAGAGCGCCTGCTTGCGCTCGGCAATCGGCGTTTTTGCCCAGGCCGGGAATGCGGCTTTCGCGGCGGCGACGGCCGCATTCAACTGCGCCTCGGAGGCGCGCGGGGCTTTCGCCAGCACTTCTTCCGTTGCCGGATTGATCACATCCATCGTCTGGTCGCCATCGACCAGCTTGCCGCCGATCAGAAGCTTGAAGGCGCTCATCGTTTCTCCTCCCCGGAGTTGTCTTTGTTATGCGGGCCGGTGGACGGCTCGGGATTTTATTATAACCGTCATTGCTTCGTCGCTATGGCCCTTCGCTTCGCTACGGGCGTTCGGGGTTCGAAAAGGTCCACCGGACCTTTTCGCTCGCGTTCCGCGAGCCACCCCTCACCTCGCAATGACGACGGTACTAGGCCGCGCGGTTTTTCTGCTTCGCGGCAACCGGCTTGCCTTCCTCCTTCGGCGAGAGACGGCTTTCGAAATCGCGGCAGGCGGTTTCGAGCTTCGCCAGCTGCGCCTCCGCCTCGTCGCGCAATTTCCTTACCGCTTCCATGCGGCGGCGGAAGATGCCCAGCGCATGGCGATACTGCCGCGCGGTGCCTTCCTCGTCGCCATCATAGAGATCGAGGATCGTGCGGATTTCGTAAAGCGTCAGGCCGACGTCGCGGCCGTTGAGGATCAGCTTCAGGCGGGCGCGGTCGCGCTTCGAATAGAGCCGGGCCTGTCCGCGGCGCTCGGGGCTCAGCATGCCCTTTTCCTCGTAGAAGCGCAGCGCGCGGGGCGTGACGCCGAATTCGGCCGAAAGATCGGTGATGGTCCAGGTCATGACGGAACCTCCCTCGAAAGAAAAAGGCGGACGCCTTTGCCGGCGTCCGCCCGATATGGATTACTGCATGCGTTCGATGATGACGGCGGGCGCCATGCCGCCGGCGGCGCACATGGTGACGAGGCCGTAGCGCTTGTCCTGGCGCTCGAGTTCGTCCAGCACGGTGCCGATCAGGATCGAGCCGGTGGCGCCGATCGGATGGCCGAGGGCGCAGGCGCCGCCATTGACGTTGACCTTGTTGCGGTCGAGCTTCAGATCGCGGATGAACTTCTCGGCGACCACCGCGAAGGCCTCGTTGATCTCGAAGAGGTCGATGTCCTCGACCTTGAGACCGGCCTTCTCCAGCACCTTCCTGGCGGCCGGCACCGGCGCGTTGAGCATCAGGGTCGGGCAGTCGCCCATATTGGCGGTGGCGACGATGCGGGCGCGCGGCTTCAGACCGTTCTTCTTCGCATAGGCGGGCGAGGCCAGCAGGAGGGCGGCCGCGCCGTCGACAACGCCCGAGGAATTGCCGGCGTGATGGATGTGGTTGAATTTCGTCAGCTGCGGATATTTCTGGCGGATCAGGTCGCCATAGGTGGTGCCTTCGGCATCGACCGGGATGCCGGCCCAGACTTCGAAGGAGGCCTTGAGACCGGCCAGTCCTTCCAGCGTCGTCTGCGGACGCGGGAATTCTTCCTTGTCGAGCGCCACCGAACCGTCGTCATTATAGACGGTGACCAGCGACTTCGAGAAACGGCCTTCCTCGATCGCCTTTGCGGCGCGCTGCTGGGAGAGCAGCGCCAGTTCGTCGACGGCCTGGCGGTCGATGCCTTCGAGCGTCGCGATCGCGTCGGCGCAGACGCCCTGCTGCGACTGCGGATGCTGCTTGCGCAAATGCAGATTGCCGGCATCCATCATCGGCGGGGTCTTGGGATCGGCAGTGGCCGAGGTGTAGCTCATCATCTCGGTGCCGCCGGCGATGACGAGATCTTCCATGCCCGACATGATCTGTGCGGCAGCGAGATTGACCGTCGTGATGCCCGAGCCGCAGAAGCGGTCGAGCGTGACGCCCGAGGCCTTGATCGAATAGCCGGCGTCGAGCGCCGCCATGCGGCCCATGTCGCCGCCCTGCGCGCCGCGCTGGGAGGAGGTGCCCCAGATCACGTCGTCGACTTCGTCCGTCTTCAGATCATTGCGTTCCGCCAGCGCGGCCATCACCGTGCGGGCCAGATGCTGCGGATGCAGATGGGCGAGCGCGCCCTTCCCCACCTTGCCGATGCCGCGGGGGGTGCGCACTGCGTCGATGATCCAGGCTTCGCTCACTTTGTCGTTCCTTCCTGTGTGGCTGCCATTTTTTCAGCGGCGGGGCTCGCTTGCGCGGCCTGCCTTAATGGCGTATTTAATTTCTTAAACGAGTATTTAAATCGAAAAAAGCGGAAGCGCAAGGAGGACCGGTGGAGCCGCAGGCAAAAGGCAAGGCCAAGGCGGCGCCGGAACGGCCTTCGGCGCGGGGGCAGCTGCTGGACGCGGCCGGCGCGCTGATGGGCGAGCGGCAGACGATCGACGTGCCGCTTTCCGAGATCGCGGCGCGGGCGGAAGTGAACGTCGCGCTTGTCAGCTATTATTTCGGCGGCAAGGAAGGGCTGCTGCTGGCGCTGGCCAAGCGCGACGCGGCGACCGCGCTTGACGAACTCGACCGGCTGATGAGCCTCGACCTGCCGCCGGCCGAAAAGCTCAGGCGGCATCTCGCCGGCGTCATCCGCACCTTTTTCCGCTTTCCCTATCTCTACCGGCTGCTCGGCGCGCTGATGCGCGATGCCTCAAGCGATGCGGCGCGCGAGATCGCCGAATTCTTCGTCGTGCCGCTGACACTGACGGCAAAAGAGCTGATGGAGGAAGGGGCCAAGGACGGCACCATCCGCCCGCTCGACCCGACGCTCTTCTATCTCGCCGCGCTTGGCGCCTGCGAACATATCTTCGCCAATCCGGCCATCCTCAAGCATGTTCACGGCATCGACAGGCTCGATGACGACACGCGGCGGCGCTACACCGAGACGGTGCTCGATACGCTGATGCATGGCTATCTGGCGAAGCAGGTTTAGGACCGGAGGACGGCAGTTCAGCGATCAAGTCGGGCTTTGTGAGGAAGTGGTTCGTGCTATGATTATTAGATGAGCAGAACGCCCACCAAATCCAGCAAACGTCCAGCCAAAGGCTTCACCCTTGGCCGACAGGGCTTTGCAAAAATCAGCGAAATCGAGGGCATAAAAATGTCCCGGGCGATGGCCGCGGAGTTCCGTGAGTTCGACCGAAAAGGGCTCTCTCCGGAAGAGCGGCGCAAGGCCATCGCTGCCAAATACGGCAAGACGCGATAGCCGCCCCCTCCATGTACGAAGCGGTCGCAGACCCTTATTGCTACCCCGGGACGAACGTCCTCAAGAATATTCCCGGCCTGCGCAGGCAAGCCGCGCTCGATGCGTTCGAGACAGCAAGTACGACGCAACGCGCCGATGAACCCCTGCCTTCAGGTCGGCTGAGCGTCACGCATTACCGCGCACTTCATCACCACCTGTTTCAGGATGTCTATGCCTGGGCCGGCAAGCTCCGAACTGTCCGCATATCCAAAGACGGCAGCGCTTTCTGCTATCCCGAAAACATTCAGCGGGAAATGTCCGCGCTCTTCGACGATCTGAAAAAGCAGCGCTATTTTCGCGATCTGACAGCAAACGGCTTTGCGAAAGCGGCGACGACGTTTCTCGCAACGCTGAACGCCATCCATCCCTTTCGCGAGGGCAATGGCCGCACGCAGGCGGCCTTCCTGGCGCTCATCGCCGATCAGGCCGGTCATCCGATCGATCTGCAAAGGCTTGAGCCGGAAATATTCCTGAAGGCGATGATCGCGAGCTTTCACGGCAATGAGAAACCGCTGCTCCGGCACATTCAGAGACTCATCGCGTCGTAAAGCCAATTGCATCCGCGGTCCGGGGAACTCACGGAATTTCCCTTTTATAGAAACTTTCAAAAATATCGTACGTCATTGGAAAAATGGTGCGCCCGGAACGATTCGAACGTCCGACCCTCAGATTCGTAGTCTGATGCTCTATCCAGCTGAGCTACGGGCGCGCCGGCACTTCATGGGGGCAGGCTCGAAAGCGGCACCCCGAAGGCGGCTCCCTCTTAAAGCTTCGGGCGCGCGAAGGCAAGGGTTTCGCGGGTTTGGCCGAGAGGCCCGGATCGGCGAGAGGTCCAGCCCCCGCCCCGAAAAATTCTGCGAATTTTTCGACCCGCCCCCCAGGGGCGGGTGGGAAGCACCCGAAAGCCGGCGAGAAACAAACTCAGCCGTTAAAGGCCGTGGAGATCGCGGAAGGAACGGATTTCGCCCAGGGTTTCGGCCTCCCAGAGCGCGCGGGCGACGGCGCGGGCGACGCAATCGGCGGCGATGGCGCCAAGCGCCGCGACAGCCATGTGACGCGGGCCGTCGGGCAGCGGCTGGCGGGCGGTCGCCAGGGTGAAGATCGCGTCGCCATCGACCGGGCTGTGGACCGGTCTTATGGCGCGGGCATATCCGTCCTGCGCCATGATGGCGAGGCGACGGCATTCGGCCGGCGTCAGGTCGGCATTGGTGGCGACGACGCCGATGGCGGTGTTGCCGCCGGGGGCGGCGCCGGCCTTGGTGCCGGCAAAGGGATCGCGGGCGGCAAGGCCCTCGCCCGCCGGCCCGCCAAGGCCGCCGAACTCGCCCTCCATTTCAAGATGCCCGGCCCAGAAGCGCGCCTCGCCCGGCACGACTGCCGCGCCGAAGGGATTGGCGGCCACCAGGGCACCGACGGCGAGGCCGTTTTCGGCGACGGCGGAAGCCGAGCCGAGGCCGCCCTTGTATTGTCCGGCGATGGCGCCGAGACCGGCGCCGGCATTGCCGAGGCGGAAGGTGCCGGCTGCCGCTTCGCAGGCGGCGCGGCCGAGCGCGCCATAGGGCGGCGCCTCGCCCCAGGCCTTGTCGCCGCCATTGGCCAGATCGAAGAGGATCGCGGCCGGGACGATGGGCGAGACCAGCGGGCTTGCGCCGACGCGGTAGCCGCGGCCGCGCGCACCGAGCCAGGCGGCAACGCCCGAGGCCGCTTCGAGGCCCCAGGACGAGCCGCCCGAAAGGACCACCGCATCGACCGCATCGACCAGGCAGACCGCATCGAGCAGGTCGGTCTCGCGCGTGCCGGGGCCGCCGCCGCGGATATCGCCGCCGGCGGTCGCCCGCGGTTCGGGCAGGACGACCGTGACGCCGGTGCGGGCGGCTGCATCTTCTGCATTGCCGACCGAAATGCCCGCAACATCGGTGATCAGGTTCAACGGGCCTTTGCGGATGGTGCCGAAGTGCATATGTGTGACCTTCCGGTTTGTGGTCTGCTCAATTCATATATCCTATTTGCGGGAGAGACCCTTTCTTTCCCCCGCGCCCCCGCCCCGGAAAATTCCCGCCGATAGCGTGAATTTTTCGACCCGCCCCCAGGGGCGGGTGGGCCCTTTCATCCAGGCCGGAGTCATGCAGGAGGCAACACAATCATGAAATTCACCCGTATCGCTCCGACACTGTCGGCGGCCGCCGCGCTGTTGCTTCTCGTTGCCGTGGCCGCGATCGCGCTTTTCGGGCGGACGGGCGCGCAGGCTTTCATGGTGGCGAGCGCGAGCCCCGATGCGAGCGCGGCCGGCATTGAAATTCTCGAAGCGGGCGGCAGCGCCGTCGATGCGGCGATTGCGGTGCAGGCGGTGCTGTCGCTCGTGGAACCGGAATCGTCGGGTCTCGCGGGCGGCGCCTTCCTGCTGCATTACGACAAGCGCACAGGCGCGCTCGATGCCTGGGACGGGCGCGAGACCGCGCCGATGGCGGCCCAACCCGAACTCTTTCTCGGCGACGACGGGCAGCCGCTCGATTTTCTTTCCGCCATGGTCAGCGGGCGTTCGGTCGGGACGCCCGGCGTGGTGCGGATGATGTGGGAGGCGCATCGCGAATACGGGGTGCTCGACTGGGCCGATCTCTTCGTGCCGGCGATCCGGCTGGCCGAAGACGGCTTTGCCGTGGCGCCGAAACTCGCACAGGCGATCGCGCGCGATCCGGTGCTCAAGCAGATGCCGGTGGCGCAGGATTATTTCTTCCGGCGCGCGGCAGACGGCACGCGGCGGCCGGTCGGCGAAGGCGAGATGCTGACCAATCCCGATTATGCGGCGACGCTGCGCGCGATCGCGGCGCAGGGCGCCGACGGTTTCTACAAGGGCGCGGTGGCGGAAGCGATCGTCGATGCGGTGCAGAACGCGCCGGCGCGGCCGGGCACGCTGTCGCTCGACGACTTCGCCGCCTATCAGGCGGTCAAGCGCGAAGCGGTCTGCGCGCCCTATCGGCGCTACCGCGTCTGCTCGATGCCGCCGCCGACCTCGGGCGGGCTGACGCTCTTACAGATTCTCGGCATTCTCGAGAATTACGATCTCGCCGGCATGGGGCCGATGACCGCGACCGCGGTGCATTTCATCGCCGAGGCCGAGAAACTCGCCTATGCGGATCGCGACTTCTATATCGGCGATCCCGATTTCGTCGAGGTGCCGCAGGCGGCGATGCTCGACCGCGCCTATCTGAAGACGCGGGCCGAGGAGATCGATGCCAGCCGGACGATGGGCAAGGCCCTGCCGGGCGTGCCGCCGGCGCAGATCCGCGGCGAATGGCGCGCCGGGCTTTCGCCGGAACGCGCCTCGACGACGCATTTCAGCATTGTCGACGGGCGCGGCAATGTCGTCTCGATGACCTCGTCGGTCGAGGGGCCGTTCGGCGCGCATCTGATGGCGGGCGGGATGATGCTCAACAACCAGCTTACCGATTTCTCCTTCGTGCCGGAGGAAGACGGCCGCATGGTCGCCAATGCGGTTCAGCCCGGCAAGCGGCCGCGCTCGTCGATGACGCCGGTGATCGTGTTCGACGCCGATGACAACTTCGTTCTCGCCATCGGCTCGCCCGGCGGGCCGCGCATCATCGGCTATGTGGCCAAGACGCTGATCGCGCTGATCGACTGGGAGATGGGCATGGAAGAGGCGGTGGCACTGCCGCATTTTCTCGACCGCAACGGCGCGCTGGAGATCGAAGAGGGCAGCACGCTCGAAGCGCTGATCCCGGTACTCGAGCAGCTCGGCCACAGGATCGAGGTGCGTACACTGACCAGCGGACTGCACGGGATCGCGGCGACGGCACAGGGGCTCGACGGCGCCGCCGATCCGCGCCGCGACGGCAATGTGATCAGCGGCCAGCGCTAGGCGGTTCGCCGGGCTCCTCGCAGGCCGCCAACGCGCCGCCGGTGTCGGGCATGCAGAAACGGAAATGCGTGCCCGCGGGGCCGCTGTCGACAAGCTCGATATGGCCGCCATGCGCGCGCACCAGCTCGGCGACAATGGCCAGGCCGAGACCGCTGCCGCCAGCGCGCACGCCGCCCGAAAAGGGCTCGAAGAGATGGGCGCGGGCCTTTTCGGGCAGGCCGGGGCCGGTGTCGACAATATCGATATGCACATGATCTCCGGCGCGGTGGGCGTCGATGCGGATCTCGCCGCCCTTGCCGCTTTCGGCCAGCGCCTGGGCCGCGTTGCGGGTCAGGTTCAGCAGGATGCGGAACAGATGATCGGGATCGGCATCGATCTCGAGATCGGGCGCGACACGGTTGTGCCAGCGGATGTCTTCGCTTTCGGGCCAGGCGGCTTCGGCGACCTCGTCGATCAGGCCGGCCAGCGCGAGGCGGGCCAGACGCGGCGGCGCTTCCTCGGCACGGCCGAATTTCAGCGTGTTGGCGCAGAGATCGATCGCGCGGTCGATCGAGGCGAAGAGACGCGGCGCCAGATGCTGCACCATCGGATCGTCGATCGCGCCGATGCGGTCGGACATCAACTGGGCGCTGGCCAGGATGTTGCGCAGGTCGTGATTGATCTTGCTGACGGCGCCGCCGAGCGCGGCCAGATGCGCCTTCTGGCTCAACGTGGCGCGGATCTCCTTCTGCATCAGCGCCAGTTCGCGTTCGGCGATTCCGATCTCGTCGGCGCGGCCGGAGGGCGCCATGACGCGGCGCGCGTCTTCCGGATCCTGGCGGAAGGCGACCATGTTGCCGGTGATGCGGCGCATCGGGCGGACCAGCACGAAATGGAGCGCGGTGAAGACCAGACCGGCGGTGATGATCGAGATCACCAGCGAGAGCAGGAAGATGTTCCTGCCATAGTCCAGCATGGCGTAGCGCAGCGGCGTTTCGTCGAAGACGATCTCGATCGACTCGCCGGCGCCGAAACGCGGATTGCCGGTGACCAGCACGACGCGGCCGTCGCCAGCCAGCAGCGTTTCGAAGGCGTCCATGATCAGCGTCATCGCCATGGCGCCGCGCAGGTCGAAGCTGGTGTCGACGGTGGGCGGCATCTCCTCGCTCAGCACCAGGCGGCGCGCCTCGTCGCGATGCAGCGCGACAGCATAGACCTGGGCGTTCTTCAGCAGTTCCTCGCGCAGGGCCGGCGAAACCATGTTGTCGGGCCGCGCCTCGAGCGCCAGCGAGGCGATCTGCGCGGCGGCGAGGCGCTGTTCGAGCCAGGTCAGGCGGAAATTGGCGATCGAGGGAACGAAGATCAGCACTTCGGCCAGCATCACGAAGAGGACCGTCAGCACCAGCAGGCGGCGCGACAGGCTTTCGCGCAAGGGCCGCGCCAGACGCGCCAAGCCGCCTTCCGCGCCGCCGTCCTTCTCCGCCGTCGCTCTCATGCTCGCCATCCCTGCCGTCCCGCAGGCCAGCCTAGCCGAACAGTCCCAGAAAGCGCACCAGCATTCGCGTTTTCGGACTGTACAGCGTCGGCGTGTAATAGGAACCGGCGACGCGCTTGCCGACTTCCGAGAAGGTCGGATAGGGCGCGACGACACCGGCCATGGCCGAGAGCTTCAGCGCATGGGTCCGGGCCAGTACCCAGGGCAGGATCAGTTCGCCCGCATGGGCGCCGGCAATGGTGGCGCCCAGCACACGGGCATGGCTGTCGGTGACGACCTTGATGACGCCCTCGGTTTCGCGTTCGGCCTGGGCACGGTCGTTTTCGGCGAAGTGCCAGCGCAGGACGTTGATCTTCATGTGGCGCTCGCGGGCTTCCGCCTCGGTCTCGCCGACATGGGCAAGTTCCGGATCGGTGTAGGTGACCCAGGGGATCGAACTGTGATCGGCCCTGGCCGGCACGCGGAACAGCGCGTTGCGGATGACGATGCCGGCGTGATAGCCGGCGACATGGGTGAACTGCAGTCCGCCCGCGACATCGCCGATACCGAAGATGCGCTTGTTGGAGGTGCGCAGGCGCTCATCGACGACGAGGCCCTTCGACGTGTAGTCGATGCCGGCCTTTTCGAGATCGAGCCCTTCGACATTGGGACGGCGGCCGGTCGCGATCAGCAGATGCGAGCCCTCGATGTCGCGCGTCCTGCCCGCCACCTCGACCGTCACAACGACGCGTCCCTCTTCGCCCGCCACGCCCGCGACCTTCGCGCCCTCGACAATGTCGACGCCTTCGCGGCGGAGGCGATCGACGACAATCGCCGAAAGTTCCGGATCGTCGCGGCCGAAGACGCGCATGCCTTCGAGCACCGTCACCTTCGCACCGAGGCGGCGATGGGCCTGCGCCATTTCCATGCCGATCGGTCCGCCGCCGACGACGATCAGATGCGCCGGGCATTCGGTATTCTCGAAGATGTTCTCGTTGGTGAAGAAGGGCACCTTGTCGAGCCCGGGGATCGGCGGCACGGCGGCGCGCGAGCCGGTGGCGATCACGAAACGGCGGGCGGAAATCTCGGTGTCGCCGGCGATCACCGTTGCGCCGTCCTTGAAGCGGCCATGATCCTTGATGACGGTGACGCCCAGCGCCTCGAAACGGGCGACGGAATCGTTGGGCGCGATGGCCGCGATGACGTCATGGACATGCGCATGCACTTTCGCGAAATCGACTTTCGGCTTTACCGGCGTGACACCGAAGGGTGCGCCCGCGCCCATGCGGTAGGCCTGTCTGGCGGCAGCCAGCAGCGCCTTGGAGGGCACGCAGCCGGTATTGAGGCAGTCGCCGCCCATGGCATCGCGCTCGATCAGCACGGTCTTCGCGCCCATCTGCGCGGCGCCGGCCGCCACCGACAAGCCGCCCGAACCGGCCCCGATGATGCAGATATCCGCCTTGATCCGCTTCGCCATGTTTTCCTCGAAATGTTTCAGACCGCGCTCAGGCTTTCGCCGCACCGGTCATGCGTTTGTAGATGACAGGCACCAGCGCCAGAACCGCCAGCGCCAGGACGGGACCGATGATCTGCGGCTCGAAGAAGAGGCCGAGATCGGGATCGCGGCCGGCATCGAAGACCGCACCGAGACCGTTGCCCAGACTGGCATAGACGAAAGTGCCGGGAATGATGCCGATGAAGGTGGCCGCAACATAGGTGCGCAAGGGCACACCGAGAAAGGCCGGGGCCAGATTGACCAGAAAGAAGGGAAAGACCGGCACCAGCCGCAGCACCAGCATGTAGTTGAAGGCATTTCTGCCGAAACCGGCTTCGAGCTTGCGCAGGCCCGGACCCGCCCTGGCGCGCAGCACGTCGCCCAGGGCCGTCTTCGCGGCCAGGAAGATCGCCGTCGCGCCGATCGTGGCGCCGACAACCGTCAGCGTGCCGCCGAGCCAGGTGCCGAAGAGAAAGCCGCCGGTCAGGGTGGCGACCAGCGCGGCGGGCAGCGAGAAGGCGACGATCGCGACATAGGCCAGCACATAGAGCAAGGCCGCCAGCAGCAGATGCTCGGCGACCAGCGCGCCCAGCGCCTGGCGGTTGTCGCGCAGCGTGTCGAGGGTCGCATAACGGTCGAGATCGAAGACGAAAAAGGCCACAAGGCCCGCCGCCAGCACCAGCAGCGGTGCGAGGCGGCGCAAGGCCAGGCCGCGCGCCGGGATTTCGGGAGGCGTTTCGGTCATTTCATTGTCTCCAGGCGGGCAGCGTCGTTGAGCGTCCAGTCATAGTCATAAGACGACACGCGCGTGGCGCCGGCCAGCGCGTCGGCAAGTTCGGGCCCGGCATATTTGCGCAATTCGGCCAGAACCCCGGCCTCGGTGCCGCCGAAATCCTTCCTGTACCAGTTGAAGATGCTCGACACGGTGAGACGGCCGCCACGGATATCGACGCCGCGCGGGCTGTTGATGTAGCGGCGGGCGGCCGTGTCGAGCATGGTATCGAGCGTCGCGGCCTCATAGGGTTCGGTGGCCAGGTCCGGACAGCTCCAGGAGGCGCAATTGACCGCGTAGTGAACGCGCGGATCGCCGAAATCGGGCCGCAGGATGCCGTGCTCGATGTCGTCCAGCGAGAGGTCGCGGCCGGCGACGCGGACCAGTTTCCGGCCCCAGGGCCCGCGGGCAAAGAGACCCGGCGAGATCGAGATGTCGCGGATCGAGGCCACCGGATAGTGCTCGACGACGACCTGAACCGTCAGCGCATTGTAGAGATTGACCCAGAAGGCGAATTGTTCGTCGCGCGACAGCAGGGCCGGATCGATCGCCGCGAGGCTGTCGATATAGGCAGCGAGCGCCGCGCGGCCCTGCGCGCTGGCCTTGAGGCCGGCATAGTCGACGAAATGCGGCGCCGCACCGCCGTCCTCCGGCGGCGGCAGAACCAGCCAGTCCTGCAGCAGCGCGCCCCAGGGGCCGTGATCGGGCTTCATGGGCGTTTCCGCGCCGGCCGGCGGCAGTTGAACGGCAAAAAGGAACATAAAAAGAACAAAATGGCGGACTCTCCCGAACATGGCGCTGATCCCCTGTGGCTGAGCGGCCGGACCATACGCGCAAAGCCGCGCGACGAAACGGGGGTATCACTCATTTGTGAGACATTGTCAGAGCGAGTGAAACAAGACCGGCCCGGCGTTGACTTGCGCGGGCCATATCGCTTATACACCCGCCTGACAGCCGTGAGGCGGCAACGCCTGCGGCTCTTGTTTTTATTGGCATTCGAGAGGCCGGCTCCCCTGAGCCGCCCGGTGCCGGATCTGCCGGAGAAGAGACGTGAAACGGACCTATCAACCGAGCGAACTCGTCCGCAAGCGCCGCCACGGCTTCCGCGCGCGCACGGCCACCAAGGGCGGCCGCAAGGTGCTCGCCGCGCGCCGGTCGAAGGGCCGCAAGCGGCTTTCGGCCTGACCCCACTCTGCAACGCCGCGGCCTGCCCGCCGGCGCCTGTCCGGGTTCGCGGTTATCCGGGTCCGATTGCGAGCAGCCCGATGGACCGCCAGATCGACAAACTTCGCAAACGCCGAGAGTTTCTTTCCGCCGCACGCGGGCGCAAACGTGCCATGCGCGGCCTTGTGCTGCAGGCGCTCGACCGGCAGGACGACGCGCCGCCGCGGGCCGGCTTTACCGTCACCCGCAAGGTCGGCAATGCCGTCACCCGCAACCGCGCCAAACGCCGGCTGCGCGCCGCGGCGGCCGAAATTCTTCCGCTCGCCGCAAAACCCGGTTACGACTACGTGCTGATCGGCCGTCAGGACACGCCGACGCGCAAATGGGCCGAGTTGCTTGCCGATCTGCGTGACGCGCTTGACGACGTTCACGGTCGCCGGTCTTCGAAGCCGCGCGGCCGATCTTCCGCACCACGCTCCGACTCCACGCGTTCCGATACCGGGAAAGACCTGCCACATGGGTGACAACCGCAACTTCATCATTGCCATTTTCCTGTCGGTGCTCGTTTTCATCGGGTGGCAGTATCTGGTCATCAATCCGCAGATGGAGGCCGAGCGCGCGCGGCAGGAAGCGATCGAGGCGGCAGCCGGTGCCGAGACGGGTGCAGGCGAGACCGCCGGCGGCGATGTGCGCCTGCCCTCGGTCGAGGCGCCCGCCCAGCCCGGCCCCGGTGGTACGATCACGGCCGAAGCATTGCCGCTCGATACGGCGCTCGCCCAGGCACCGCGCCTCGCCATTCGCTCGGCCCAGCTCGACGGTTCGATCTCGCTGAAAGGCGCACGCTTCGACGATCTGCGGCTGCGGCACTATCGCGCGACGACCGATCCCGACAGCGCCGAGATCGCACTGTTCTCGCCGGCCAGGACGCCCACTCCGTATTTTTCGGAATTCGGTTTCATCGGCCTGCCCGGCTCGAATGTCAGGCTGCCGGACGCCGCCAGCACGTGGCGCGTGGCCGAAGGCGAAACGCTGACGCCCGACACACCGGTGACGCTCGCCTGGGACAATGGTGCAGGCCTGACCTTCCTGCGGCGTATCACCCTTGACGAGAATTTCCTTTTCACGATTTCCGACCGCGTCGAAAACCGCACCGGCCAGGCCGTGACGCTTTTCCCCTATGGCCTGATCTCGCGCACGGGCAAGCCTTCCGGCAGCTCATTCTTCATCCTGCATGAAGGTCTGATCGGCATGTCGCCCGATGGCGGCCTGCGCGAGATCGACTATTCGGATCTCGAGAGCGAAGCGCCACAGACGTTCAAGGACTCGCAGGGCTGGCTCGGCATTACCGACAAGTACTGGGCGGCGGTGCTGGCGCCCGAAGACGGCCGCGCCTTCACCGCGCGTTTCAGCGAGGACCCCGATCCGCGCCGCGAAATCTACCAGACCGATTTCCGCTACGACCCGATCGTGCTGGCGGATGGGGACGATACGACGGTGCAGAGCCGTCTGTTCGCCGGCGCCAAGGTCACATCAGTGGTCGACAGCTACGAGGCGGACGGCATCTACAAGTTCGAACTGCTGATCGACTGGGGCTGGTTTCACTTCCTGACCAAGCCGCTCTTTCACGGCCTGCACTTCATTGCCGGCTATGTCGGCAATTTCGGCGTCGCCATTCTCATCATCACCGTGCTGATCAAGCTCGTCTTCTATCCGCTCGCCAACAAGTCCTATGTGGCGATGAGCAAGATGAAGAAGCTGCAGCCGGAAATGGAAAAACTGCGCGAGCGCCACAAGGACGACAAGCTGAAGCAGCAGCAGGAAATCATGGAGCTCTACAAGAAGGAGCAGGTCAATCCGCTGGCCGGCTGCCTTCCCGTGCTGATCCAGATTCCGGTTTTCTTCGCGCTCTACAAGGTGCTGTTCGTCACCATCGAAATGCGGCACGCGCCGTTCTTTGGCTGGATCAACGATCTGTCGGCACCCGACCCGACGTCGCTTTTCAATCTCTTCGGCCTGATCCCCTGGGATCCGCCGTCTCTGCTCGTCGTCGGAATCTGGCCGCTGCTCATGGGCTTCACCATGTTCGTGCAGATGCGCATGAACCCGCTGCCCGCCGATCCGATCCAGGCCCAGATCTTCACCTGGATGCCGGTGATCTTCACTTTCATGCTGGCAAGCTTCCCGGCCGGTCTCGTCATCTACTGGGCGTGGAACAACACGCTGTCGGTGATCCAGCAGGGCGTCATCATGAAGCGGCAGGGCGTCAAGATCGAAGTCTTCAGCAATATGGGCTTCGACAAAGTCGCGGGGCTGTTTGCCGGCGGCGGCGACAAGCCGAAAGGCTGAGCGATGACCGGGGCGCCGCGCGAGGAGCATGACGACGACGCGCCGGACATCGAAGCGGGACGCTGGCTCTTCGCGCAATCCTGTACATTCCTGCGCGGGGCCGTCGACATGGCCGGCCTGCCACCCGGGGATATTCCGGAGGTGGCCTTTGCCGGCCGCTCCAATGTCGGCAAGTCGAGCCTCGTCAATGCGCTGACCGGACGCAAGACGCTGGCACGCACCTCCAACACGCCGGGGCGCACCAAGGAACTCAACTTCTTCCTGCTCGGCGCCGAAGGCCGGCCCGCCATCATGCTGGCCGACCTGCCGGGCTATGGCTATGCCCGCGAAACCCGCACGCGCGTCGAACAATGGACCGATCTCGTGATGTCCTATCTGCGCGGCCGCGCGACGCTCCGGCGGGTGTTGCTGCTGATCGACGCGCGGCACGGGCTGAAGGCCAATGACGCCGAAGTGATGTCGCTGCTCGACGAGGCTGCCGTTTCCTACCAGATCGTGCTGACCAAGATCGACAAGCTCAAGGCCGGCGAGCTGGAGGAGCGGCTCGGTGCGGTCCGGGACGGCATCCGGACGCATGTCGCCGCACATCCCCGGATCATCGCCACGTCCAGCGAGACCGGCGCCGGCATCGCCGAGCTGCGCGCCGAGATCGCATCGCTGGCCGCGGCCGATACGCTGAGGTATAAATCACCGGCCAACTGACCAGGGACGGGAGCGCGAGGACAGATGCCCGACACCACAACCGACAAGAGCGCGGCATCGTCCGACGAGGCAGCGAAGCTTGAGCGTGCGCGCGTACTCTCGGAAGCGTTGCCCTTCATGCAGCGCTACGACAAGCGCACAGTCGTGGTGAAATATGGCGGCCATGCGATGGGCGACGAGGCGCTGGGCGCCGAATTCGCCCGCGACATCGTTCTTCTGAAGCAATCCGGCGTCAATCCGATCGTCGTTCATGGCGGCGGCCCGCAGATCGGCGCGATGCTGACGCGGCTCGGTATCAAGAGCGAGTTCTCGGGGGGCTTGCGCATCACCGACAAGGCGACGGTCGAGATCGTCGAGATGGTGCTGGCGGGGTCGATCAACAAGCAGATCGTGGCACAACTCAACCAGGCGGGCGGCCGGGCCATCGGCCTGTGCGGCAAGGACGGCAATCTCATCGTCGCGCGCAAGGTCGAGCACAAGATTCACGATCCGGAATCGAACATCGAGAAGATTCTCGATCTCGGTTTCGTCGGGGAGCCGGCCAGGATCAATCCGGAGATTCTCGACGTCATCCAGAAGTCGGACATCATTCCCGTCATTGCACCGATCGGCGTGTCGCCGGACGGCGAAACCTACAATATCAACGCCGACACCGCGGCCGGTGCCATCGCGGCGGCCATGGGTGCCGCACGCCTGCTGCTGCTCACCGATGTGCGCGGTGTGCTGGACAAGCAGGGCGAACTGGTGACCTCGCTTTCGCTCGAGAAGGCAAAGGCACTGATGAAGGACGGGACAATTTCGGGTGGAATGATTCCCAAACTCGAAACCTGCATCGAGGCCGTCGAAGGCGGCGTCGAGGCTGTCGTCATTCTCGACGGCCGCGTTCGGCATGCGGTGCTGCTGGAACTCTTCACCGAACATGGCGCGGGCACGCTGATCCGCAAGAACGCCGACTGACCGGCACAGAGCCTGTCGACGGAAAGCGCGAGCCGACGCCATGACATTTCGTTTTTCCGGACCTGCCCTGTTCGCGATACTCGTGGCGCTCGCGGCGACGCCCGCCCATGCCGACTATCAGCTGTGCAACCGCACAAGCTATGTGCTGGACGGGGCGATCGCCTTTGCGGATGCCGACGATTGGCGCAGCCGGGGCTGGGTGCGGCTGCTGCCCGGCGATTGCGGCGTCGCGCTGACAGGGCCGATTGCCGGCGAGGAATATTTCGTTTTCGCCCGGTCGATCGAGGCGCATCAGGGCCGAACCCAGTATTTTTCGGGCAATGAACGCTTCTGTACCGCCGACGGCCGCTTCGAAGTCCGCGGACGCGATCAATGCGCCATGCGCGGCTATGACGCCAATGAATTCCTGCCGGTCCAGACCGTACCTGGCCAGGACTGGGTCACCACCTTCTCCGAGGGAAGCGACTACACGGCCGAGCAGGCGCAGATCGCCGGTGCGCAACGCCTTTTGCAGGACAACGGATTCAAGCTGTCGCGGGTCGACGGGATCGCCGCGCGCAATACGACACGCGCGGTCGAGGCCTTTCAGCGCCTGATCGGCGCCCCGGCGGATGGCGGGATCGACCGCCCCCTGATCGAACTGCTGATCGAGGGCGCCGAAAAGGAGCAAGCCAAGGCCGGGCTCGACTTCTGCAACAGGACCGCGCATCTGGTCTGGACGGCGATCGGCTATCGCACGCTGGATGGAGAAATGTCGAGCGGCTGGATCCGCATCGAACCCGGCCAGTGCCGCAAGGTCATCAAGGGGAAACTGACGGAGCGCGAATATTTCGTTTATGCCGAGGCCGTCGACGAACATGGCGCCGCCTTGCCTTCCGATGCGGGCAAGGCCGTCTGGTCCGGCGACGTTCGCTTCTGCACCAAACCGACCCGCTTCGAGATCCGGGGACGCGACCGTTGCACGGCCCGTGGATTCGACGAACGCGCCTTTCTGCGCATCGATACGGGCGGGGCGCCGAAATGGGTGATGGATCTCGACTAGGAGCCGGCCCGGCGGCCCGTCAATCGCTCTCCGCTTCGATACCGAAGTACTGGAGATGCCAACGCATTTCGCTCGGCTCCATCGGATAGTCAATGCCGGCGCGCGGCAGCACAAGATTGTCTTTCGGGACGTGCGCAATATAGGTCTGGATGGCAAGCGCGGTTCGCATCGCCAATCCGGCCTTCCAGCAGAGCGCGGCGATGCCGCGACCGCTCTCGGCCTCAATGACCTGTTCGATACGCGTGCGTGGCACGCCGCTCAAAAGCGAAAGAGCCAGAACGATCATGGCGCGCTGACCGGTTGTCGCCGCGTCCATGACGATTTCATCGTCGAGTTTTCCTCTTTCATAGGCATCGGTGATGGCATTGCGGTCAAGGACCTGCCGCCCCGCCGGCTTGTCGGTCTCGATCTTTTCCTTCGCCCGGGCCTTCAGCCAGTTCGACGTTTCCTCGTCGAGGCGGTGGCGCAGTGCCAGCTCATCGATCAGCGCCCGGGACACGAAGGTGGCAATGCGGCGCACGGCACGCAGCGAGAGTTCGGGACGCATCACCAGCGGGAGATGCCAGGCCTCGATGCCGACCGCCCGGGCGATGACGGTTTCGAGGGAGCTCTCCCGGATATCCGCACGCGCATTGGTCAGGAGCTGCGCAACCGCCGAGACGTCAAGTGTCGCAATGACCGCCTCGGACACACGGGCACTCAGATTCTCGCGCTTGGCAATTGCCTCGACGGCACCCTGGACACGGCTGGTTGCCACCAGCTCGATCAGGTCCTCGTCGGACAATAGCGGCGAATATTGCAGGATCGGACCGCAAACCGAAATCTCGACGTCGCGCGCGAGCCGGACAGCCAGTCTTTTCGGGATGGTCGGACAACGGGCAATTTCCTGCGCCACGATTGCCCGGACCCGCGGCGCCTGATCTTCGGCGATCTTTTCCAGCAATTCGACCGTGCGCTGCTGGATCGTGCTGCGCTCGCGCCGCGGCATGTCGGGCATCAGGCGGGCAATCTTGCGCGCCAGTTCCTCGCGCACCTCGATATCGCTGTCGGTGCGAAGCAGTTCGTTGGCATGTATCGGCGTTGCCGGATTGGCCGCAACGAGGTTGCGGACGGCACGGTCGTCGTCACAAGCCAGATAATAGAGCGCCTCCGGCGGCGCATCCGCGCGGCCGGCCAGTTCGCGCTTGGCCGCCCGCTGATGGCCCTCGAGAACTTCGCGCGCGTCCTCGTAGCGGAGCTGCGCCGGCAGTCTCCGCCATCCCATCCATTTCGATAGCAGGCCGAAAGCCATCGGCGCTCCCTGAAGATCGGCATGTTGCGGGCCGTTGCTCCCGCGTTGCCCAGTTTCGGCGCCGGCCCTTAACACTCGCTTAATCTCCAGGATTATGGCGAGACGGGCGCTTGCCAAACGCGGCGCCGCACGGCACATAGAGGCCATGTCCGAGCACCGCGTTTCACCACCCGATACCGATCTGCGCCCCGGTCCGGGGTTTTCACATGTCGACAGCTGGATCTTCGATCTTGACAACACGCTCTATCCGCCGTCCTGCGATCTCTTTGCGCAGGTCGACCAGAAAATGACCGCCTTTATCGGGCGCTATCTGGATGTGGATGCGGTCGAGGCCCGGCGGATCCAGAAGGATTTCTATATCGAGCATGGAACGACGCTGTCCGGACTGATGAAAGTGCATGGCCTCGCACCGGAAGCGTTCCTGCAGTTCGTACACGATATCGATGTATCGGCGGTCGCACCGGATGCCGAAATGGGTGCCGCCATCGAGCGCCTGCCGGGCCGCAAGCTGATCTTCACCAACGGGTCGGTCGCGCATGCCGAGAATGTCGTTCGGCGCCTCGGCATCGAACATGTATTCGACGGCATCTACGACATCGTCACCGCGCGATACGAGCCCAAGCCCCGGCGCGCGGCCTATGAACGGCTGATCGAGGCAAGCGGCATCGAGCCGGCGCGCGCAGCGATGTTCGAGGATATCGCGCGCAATCTCGAAGTACCGCATGTGCTGGGCATGACGACCGTGTGGGTCCGGCCGGGCGCGCCCGGCCCGGAACGGCACCAGCAGATTTCACATGAAGGCGCCGACGGAGCGCATGTCCATCATGTGACCGACGATCTTCGGCGCTTTCTGGCTGCGCTTTCGCCGAGCACGTCAGCGGCGGCCGAATAGGCGCTCGATATCGGCCAGCTTCAGCTCGACATAGGTCGGACGACCGTGATTGCACTGGCCGGAATGTGGCGTCGCTTCCATTTCGCGCAGCAGCGCATTCATCTCGTCGGCCGTCAGGCGGCGTCCGGCGCGCACCGAGCCGTGACAGGCTATGGTGCTGCAGACGTCCTCAAGCCTTTCCTTCAGCGACAGCGCTTCGTCGAGTTCGGCAAGATCGTCGGCCAGATCGCGAACCAGCCCCGCCACATCCAGCTTGCCGAAGATCGCCGGCACCTCGCGCACGATAACGGCGCCCGCGCCGAAGGGTTCGAGGATGAAGCCCAGTTCGGCGAGTTCCGGCGCGCGCGCCACCAGCCGCGCGGCCTCCGCCTCGTCGAGATCGACGACTTCGGGGATCAGCAGCAGCTGACGCGCGACGCCGCGTGCCTCCATCGCCTTCTTCATGCGTTCATAGACCAGCCGCTCATGGGCGGCATGCTGATCGACGATGACGATGCCATCTGCGGTCTGGGCAACAACATAGGTTTCGTGGAGCTGGCCCCGGGCGACACCGAGCGGACGGCCGACATCGGTCTGCGTTCCGACATGCACATCTTCATCGGCTGCGGAATCGACACGCGCGCCGTGACCGCCGAGACCGGCGAAGGCGCCCTGCCAGTCGCCACGCGGTTCGGCGAAGCCGGACGACGGCGCCTGATACGGCGCGGCGTGCATGGCGGCGCCGGGACGCAGCGCGCCAAGTGCAGCGCCCGCCACGGTGGTCGAAGCCCGGTGCCCTGCCTCCGCCAGCGCACGCTTCAATGCACCGACGATCAGCCCGCGCACCAGGCCCGCATCGCGAAACCGCACCTCGGCCTTGGCCGGATGCACGTTCACATCGACGTCAACCGGATCGATATCGACGAAGAGTGCCACCGCCGGATGTCGGTCGCGGGCCAGGAAATCGGCATAGGCACCGCGCACCGCCCCAACGATCAGCTTGTCGCGCACAGGGCGGCCATTGACGAAAAGGAACTGCATCTGGGCCGTGCCGCGATTATAGGTGGGCAGGCCGGCGAAACCCGACAGGGCGACACCCTCGCGCAGGGCATCGATGGACAGCGCATTCTCGGCGAATTCGCGCCCCATGATCGCGCCAAGCCGCGCCAGACGGCCGCTCGCGCCCGGCAGTTCCGGATCGAGCCGCAACAAGGTGCGGCCGCCGCTTGTCAGGGTGAAACCGGTTTCGGCATTGGCCATGGCGATACGCTTCACAACATCCGACACGGCCAGCGTTTCGGCCCGTTCGCTTTTCAGAAACTTGAGACGCGCCGGTGTCGCATAGAAAAGATCGCGCACCTCGACCGTCGTGCCGTGCCTGCCCGACGCCGGCTCGACCGCCCCGACATGACCGCCCTCAACCGCAATGCGGTGGGCATCGGCTCCGTCGCGCGGGCGGCTGACGATCGCCAGGCGGGCGACCGCACCGATCGAGGGCAGCGCCTCGCCACGGAAGCCGAGTGTCTCTATGTTGTGCAGATCCTCGCGGCCTTCGCCATCGACGCCGAGCTTCGATGTCGCGTGACGTTCGATGGCCAGCGCCAGTTCGGCAGCACTCATGCCGAGGCCGTCGTCGGCAATCCGGATCAGGTCGCGGCCGCCGCCGTCGATCACGATATCGACATGGCGGGCACCGGCATCAAGCGCGTTCTCGACCAGTTCCTTGACGGCGCTGGCCGGGCGCTCGACCACTTCGCCGGCGGCGATGCGGTTGATCGTTCCTTCGCTGAGGCGGCGGATACGGGTCATGCCGGCGTCAGACGCTCCCCTCTGCCAGATACCGGCGCGCCAGGACCTTGCCTTCCTCGACCGCCGGCTGGTCGAAAGGATCGACGCCCAGCATGTCGCCGGCAATCATCGTTTCGAGCATGAAATGCATGAACAGGGCGCCCAGCGTGCGTTCGTCGAGCGCCGGGAGATGAAAGGTTCGCACCGGCCGTCCGTTCTTCGCCAGCGTGTCGGCCGTTGCCCGCTGCTCGGCATCGACGAGGTCGCCCACGGTGCGGCCACCCAGAAAGGCAAAGTCCGTGCCTTCGGCGACGGTCGCGCCGGCCGCCGGACCCTTGCCCCTGGTTTCGGTCATGAAGACCGTGAACATCTTGTCGCGCGGACCGTCGAGCCAGAGCTGCAACTGGCTGTGCTGATCGACAGGGCCCAGTGCCTTGACCGGTGTCGTGCCCTTGCCGTTCTTGCCGAGGCTTTCAGCCCAGAGCTGGCAGTGCCAGGACAGGAACCGTTCAAGCCGGTCGGCATAGGCCATGAGTACCGAGATGTTCGCACCCTTCTCCTGCGCCAGCGCGAGCGAGAGGGCGGCACCGACGGCCGGCGCCACGTCCCTTGCCGGTGCGCCGGCAAGGACCGGCGCCAGAACCGATGCCGCACCTTCGCGAATTGCCGCCATATCCAGACCCATCAGACAAGCCGGCAGCAAGCCGACACTGGTCAGCACCGCATAGCGGCCGCCCACCCCGGGATCGTGATCGATCGTCGGGAAGCCCTGCGCCTCGGCCAGCGCACGCATCGGATTGGGCTTTCCGTTCCTTGCCGGCTCGGTCAGCACCGCGAAATGATGCTTCATGTATTTGCCGCCGCCCGCCCTTTCGATGGCGCTCATCGCTGCCAGCGTCTGGATGGCGGGTTCGACAGTGCCCCCGGATTTGGACACGACCAGAAAGCGCGTGGTGCGCAAATCGGCATTCGACAGTGCCGCTTCCATGGTTGCCGCATCGAGATTGTCGGGCACATGGATACGGAGGCCCTTCTGGACATGGGCCTGGGTTCCCCAGCCGGTCAGTTGCGCCAGTGCCTGGGCGCCAAGCGCCGATCCACCGATGCCGAAGATGAAGAGATCGGTCGTGTTGTCGAGCAGCTTCGCGGCGACGGATTCGATGGCAGGAAAATCATCGCGGCGTGCCGGCACACGCAGCACCGGCAACGACCCGTCATCATGCGCGCGGCGAAGTCTTTCGAGCGCGGCCTCCGCGCGCTCCAGGCCCGCCTCGTAGCCGGCGCGACCGAGACCGCCCTCGCCTATCGCATCGCTGAAACAGGCATCGATCGACTGTAGATAGGGCGCGGCGGCCATGCGGTATTTTCCATTCGGGACCGGGATATGCCGGAATCGGCGCAGCAATGAAAAGCCTAACAAGAAGCCGCGCCGCCAGCCAGAAATTCGCCGCCGCCTTGCGACCCGTCAGTGCTGCCGGCCGGGCGCGGCGACCGGCGCCATGTCACCGGTTTCGGGCAGGCCTTCCGGCGCCGGGGCGAGATTGGGACGCCCGACGATCGTGACCACCAGATCGTCCGCCCGCAGCAGGCGGCGGGCAACGCGCGCAATGTCGTCCTGCGTCACGGCCTCGATCAGGCCGTTGCGGCGGTCGACATAGTCGATGCCCAGATTCTCGATCTGAATGCCGATGAGCTGGTTGGCGATGGAACTGTTCGACGTGAAGCGCAGCGGATAGGAGCCGGTGAGAAAGGTTCTGGCGTCGGCCAGTTCGTCGGCCGAGACACCCGCCTCCGCCATGCGCCGCAACTCGTCGCGAATAATCGACAGCGACTGGCCGACACGTTCATTGCGTGTCGCCACCTGACCAATGATCATGGCCGCGTTCCGCCGCGGCGAAAGCGATGTGCCGACCGAATAGGCCAGACCGCGCTTTTCGCGGACTTCTTCCATCAGACGCGAGGAGAAACCGCCGCCGCCAAGAATATGATTCATCATGAAGGCGGGAATGAAATCCGGATCGTCCCGCGCCAGGCCCTGCGCGCCGAAAATGACAACGCTCTGTGGAAAATCGCGCTCGATGACAATGGTCTGCGCGCCCGTTGCGATCTCGACCGCGGGAATCTCCGGCAATCCGGCTTCCGCAGGCAAGGCACCGAAGGTCCTGTCCAGAAGCATGCCGAGTTCGTCGGCCGATATCGGACCAACGACGGCGATTTTCAGATTGTCCCGTGCCAGCACATTTTTCACATAGCCGGACAGGTCGTCGCGCGAAATGCGTGGCAGCGACTCGGGTGTGCCCTGCCTGTTCAGCGCATAGGGGTGATCGCCCAGTGCCGCGCGATACCAGGCATCCGCCGCCAGCCATTCCGGCGACTGCCGGTTGCGCGCCACCGCCACGCCAAGCTGGGCGCGCAGGCGTTCGACCGCATCGTCGTCGAAGCGCGGATCGGAAATCGCCAGCGCGAAGAGTTCAAACGCCTCGTCACGTGCTTCCGCCAGGGTTTTCAGCGATGCATTGAAATAATCATCATCGACGGAAAAGGACATTTGCGCCGCGATATCGTCGAGGCGTGCCTGAAAGGCCTGCGACGGCAAATCGCCGGCGCCTTCACCCAGCAGCGACGCGGCCATGTTGGCCGTTCCGGCCTTTTCGGCCGTATCGGTCGCGGTGCCGCCTTCCCAGGCAGCCTCCATGACGATGACGGGGACTGTGCGTTCCTCGACAAGCCAGGCCTCGATGCCGCCGGGGCTGATCACCCGCTCGATCTCAAAGGCGGAAACCGGTGTTGCGAGGCAGAAAAGGACGAGCAGCAGCAGGGCGCCGAACGGCGCGCGGGCGCTCATGTCCCCTCTCCCGGCAGCAATTCGCCGGTGACGGCAACGCCGGCGAGCAACGCCCGCGCTGCGTCGAGCACGTCGTCGGCGGTGACGGCGCGAATGCGATCGGGCCATTCATGAATGTCGGCCATCGACAGGCCGGTCATCAGGCCCTCGCCATAGGCATAGGCCATGCTGCGCTGGCTGTCGCGCGCATAGATGGCGCTGGCAGCGATGACGGTTTTCGCGCGCGCCAGTTCCTCCTCGCTTACGCCGTCTGCAAGAAGAAGCCCGATTTCGGTGTCGATGGCCTTTTCGAGCTCGGCAAGCGAGCCGCCGACATGCGGCAGCGCGTAAAGGCCGAACTTGCCGGCATCGAGCCGGCTGCCTTCATACCAGGCGCCGACGCTGGCCGCGATTTCCTGTGTCACGACCAGATTGCGGTAGAGGCGGCTGGTCTGCCCACCGCCCAGCAGTTCCGCCAGCACATCGAAAGCGGCGCCTTCGCGCGCGCCGGCGTTGCTGTAGTCGGGTGCCGGATAGAACCGTAGCCAGGTCGGTTGCTGCACGCGGTCGTCGCGCCGGACGATGCGGCGATCCTCCGCCGGCCAGATCACCGGGACACGCGCCCGCTCGAAGGTCGGCGCACGCTGCGCGATGGATCCATAATATTTCTCGGCCAGCGGCCGCAATTCGTCCAGCGAGATATCGCCTGCGACGATCAGCGTTGCGTTGTTGGGCGTATAGAACCGGTTGTAGAAGTCGAGCGCGTCGTCGGTCGTCAGCACGTCGATCTCCTCCTTGTGGCCGATGATGTCGCGGCCATAGGGATGATCGCCGTAAAGCGCCGCGTTCATTTCGGCCTGCAGCAGCGACATCGGACTGTTCTCGACTCGCGTCCGCTGTTCTTCCATCACGACGTCTCGTTCCGGCAGAACCTCGGCGTCGGTGAGTTCCAGATTGATCATGCGGTCTGCTTCCATCTCCATGACGAGCGGCAGACGGTCCTTTGCAATGACCTGGAAATAGGCGGTGAAGTCGTAGTGTGTGAAAGCGTTGTCCTGGCCGCCATTGCGGGAAACGATGCGCGAAAACTGCCCGGGCGCGATCTCCGCCGTGCCCTTGAACATCAGATGTTCGAGGAAATGGGCGAGTCCCGTCTTTCCGGGCGTTTCGTCGGCGGCGCCGACGCGATACCAGACCATGTGGGTCACGACCGGCGCGCGATGATCGGGGATCGCCAGAACCTCCATGCCGTTGGCAAGACGGAAGCTCTGCAAGGCGCTCGATACGGCACCGTCGCCGTCGCGCCAGAACCATGCCGCCGCGAACGCTGCAATCAGGACAAGGGCAAGAGCGGGACCAAGGACGCGCGGCGCGAGAAATCGGGAACGGGGCAACACTTCACTCCAAAAGGCCGGGCGTCACGGCACCAGCCCCCAAAGCGGCGCGGCGTGCCGCTCGTTCAGAAAATGCCGGAGAACCAGCCTTCTTTCTTGGGCGTCACGCTGGGCGTTTCGCCTTCCGTCACGGGTTTGCCCTCGGCTTCGTTCTGCTGAATGCGCTGGGACTCCGCACGGGGATCGACCAGGCGCTCATCGGGCGGCGTGCCCGGCTTGCGCCAGAAAATCACATCATCGACGAAAGTCTTGTCCTGTTCGACCAGCGAGCGCGTTTCGGTGTTGACCACCTGACGGATGCGCGGATCGGCTGCATCGGCGCCGGTATTGGCCAGCAGCACCCGCTCGCCGTCGGTCATGCCCGACGCGCCGGTATCGACGGTTTCGACATCGCCGGTCAGGGCGCGCTGCGCGCCGGCCGAGGGCTGCATTTCCTGCGGACGCGGTGCACCGGGCTGCGGCGGACGCAGCGAGAAATCCGGCGGCATGACCAGCGGCGCCTTGGTGACGATCGTGAATTCGTCCGGCGCGGATTTGCCATAACCCAGCGTATCGCTGAGGCTGCCGCCACCGCAGGCCGTCAACGAAAGTGACAGCACGGCCACAAGGCCGGCGCCGCGGAGGTTCTTCGGTTCGATGATCACGTCGCTCAACTCCTTCGCGATGGCGCCCCGCTCAACCGGGCGTGCCGTCCGCTTTTCCGCCATTTTTCCCCGGGCCAAAGGCACCCGGCCAGACCGAATCCAGGAGGATCAGCATCACGCCCAGAGCGATCCAGATGTCGGCAATATTGAAGATATACCAGTAAAATCCGAAGGCGTGAAAACTAAAAAAGTCCGCCACGGCGCCATAGGCGATGCGGTCATACACATTGCCGACCGCGCCACCGATGATCAGACCGATGGCCACCGCAATCGCCCGGTGTTCGGCCCGCGCCAGCCAGAGGCCGAGACCGAAGGTGACGGCCAGCGCGAAGGACACAAGGATCAGGACGCCAAGCGAGGTCTCGGCCTGGAACAGCCCGTAGCTGACACCCTTGTTCCACGCCATCACCAGATCGAAAAAGGGCGTCACCTCGACACGGCCCCGCAGGCCGATTTCATAGATGTCGAGCATCCACCATTTGTGCAGGCGGTCGACCAGAAAGCCGGCAATGGCGACCGCGAAGCCAAGCAGCGACAGGGGACCCCAGAAGGTTTCGCGCGTCAGGTGCGCCATCGCATCATGCCCCTTTGTGCTGCGCGTCATACTCGCGGACGGCCGCCGCGTCGCGCAGGCTCAGATCCGGGAATTCGGGATCGGAACCGACCTCGGGCAGGACCCGCCAGGAGCGGGCGCATTTGCGGCCCTCGGCCCGTTTCGGCACCACGGCCACGCCGCGCACATCGTCGAGGCGGAAGGCCGTGGCCGGCCCCTCGCCTTCGATCAGCGTCGCCTGGCTGACGATCGTCAATTCGGCAAGATCGACGCCCTTCATCGCCGCCAGCAGATCGACGTCCGAGACATAGACCTCGGGCGCGGCCTCGAGGCTCGCCCCGATGCGCTTTTCGCGGCGCTCGACTTCGAGCGCGCCGGTGACGACGCGGCGCAGTTCGCGGATCTCGCGCCACTTCTCGGCCAGCGCCTCGTCGCGCCATGCGGCCGGAATTTCCGGAAAGATGCGCAGATGCACCGACGCGTCATCGGCCGGGAACCGCGACAGCCAGACCTCCTCGGCCGTGAAGCAGAGCACCGGCGCCAGCCACGCGGTGAGACAGGAGAACAGCTCATCGAGCACCGTGCGGCAGGCGCGGCGGCGCAGGCTCGACGGTGCATCGCAATAAAGCGTGTCCTTGCGGATGTCGAAATAGAAAGCCGAAAGATCGACATTCATGAAGTTCGACAGCGTATGCGTCACGCGCTTGAAATCGTAATCGAGATAGGAGCGACGCACGATCTCGTCGAGTTCGCTCAGGCGATGCAGGATCGAGCGTTCGAGTTCCGGCATGTCGGCGACGGCGACGCGTTCCTGATCCGAAAAGCCGGCGAGATTGCCAAGCAGGTAGCGGAAAGTATTGCGCAGCTTCCTGTAGGCCTCGACATTCGATTTGACGATTTCGTTGCCGATGCTGTGGTCTTCCCAGTAGTCGGTCGAGGCAACCCAGAGGCGCAGGATGTCGGCGCCGTTCTGCTTGACGATCGCCTCGGGCTCGATCGCATTGCCGAGCGACTTCGACATTTTCAGACCCTTGTCGGTCAGGGTCATGCCATGCGTCAGAACCTGCCTGTAAGGCGCGCGGCCGCGCGTGGCGCAGCTTTCGAGCAGGGAGGACTGGAACCAGCCGCGATGCTGGTCGGAGCCTTCGAGATAAAGATCGGCGGGCGACGGCATCCCGCGCGCTTCGAGCACGAAAGCATGCGTCGAGCCTGAATCGAACCAGACATCGAGAATGTCGGTCACACGCTCGTAGTCGTCGGCGCTGTATTCGCTTCCCAGAAAATCACTTGCCGGATGCTCGAACCAGGCGTCGGCACCTTCCTTTGCCACTGCCTCGACGATGCGGGCATTGACCTTTTCGTCGCGCAGCAGCGAGCCGTCTGACTTTTTGACGAAGAGCGTCAGCGGCACGCCCCAGGCGCGCTGGCGCGACAGCACCCAGTCGGGCCTTCCTTCCACCATCGAATAGATGCGGTTGCGGTTGCGCGCCGGCACCCAGCGCACTTTCTCGATCTCCTCAAGCGCGACCTGACGGAAAGGCTTGCCGCCCGCCGCTTCGATCTTCGCGTCCATCGAGACGAACCATTGCGGCGTGTTGCGGAAGATCAGCGGCGCCTTGGAGCGCCATGAATGCGGATAGGAATGCGTGACCTTGCCATGGGCGAGCAGCGCGCCCGCCTTTTCGAGTTCCTCGATCACGGCGGCATTGGCGTTGCCTTCCTTGCCCTGCCGGGTCAGGACGAACTTGCCGGCAAAGAGCGGCACGTGATCATAGTAGCCGCCTTCCTCGTTGACCGTTTCGGGAATATCCTTTGAGCCGAAATTCTCGACCCAGATCATGTAGTCGTCCTGGCCATGGCCGGGCGCGGTGTGGACGAAGCCGGTGCCGGCCTCTTCGGTCACATGATCGCCGGCCAGCAACGGCACATCGAAATCGTAGCCCTGTCCGCGGAAGGGATGCGCGCAGATGACACCACGCAGATCGCCGTCGGTCACGTCCGCCAGGCGCGTCCATGCCTCGATCTTCGCGTCCTTCTTCACCTGTTCGGCCAGCGCATCGGCCAGCACCAGCTTCTCGCCCGCAACTTCATAGAGGCCATAAGCGATCTTCGGCGAGTAGGAGATCGCGCGGTTGGCCGGGATCGTCCAGGGCGTCGTCGTCCAGATGACGATGGATGCACCTTCAAGCGCAGCGCCCTTCACCACCGGAAACTTCACCCAGATCGTGTGGCTGGTGTGATCGTGATACTCGACCTCGGCTTCGGCCAGCGCGGTCTTTTCGACCACCGACCACATGACCGGCTTCGAGCCGCGATAAAGCGAACCGTTCATCAGGAACTTCTGGAATTCCTCGACGATCTTCGCTTCGGCGTCGAAGGACATGGTGAGGTAGGGATTGTCCCACTCGCCGGAAACGCCGAGGCGCTTGAACTGCTCGCGCTGCACATCGACCCAGTGTTGCGCGAATTCGCGGCATTCGCGGCGAAATTCGAGCGGCGGTACCTCGTCCTTGTTCTTGCCCTTCTTGCGGTACTTCTCCTCGATCTTCCATTCAATGGGGAGACCGTGACAGTCCCAGCCCGGAACATAGGCCGCGTCCTTGCCCATCATCTGCTGCGAGCGGACAACGACGTCCTTCAGGATCTTGTTCAGCGCATGGCCGATATGGATGTCGCCATTGGCATAGGGCGGGCCGTCATGCAGCACGAAGGTCTCGCGGCCTTTCGCTTCCTTGCGCAGACGCTCATAAAGACCGAGCTTCTCCCAGCGCGCCAGCCATTCGGGCTCGCGGACGGGCAGGCCCGCCTTCATCGGAAAATCGGTCGTGGGCAGAAACAGCGTGTCGCGATAGTCGCGGCCGGTGGGGTTTTCTTCGGTGGACATGAATGGTCCCGGATAAAGGGGTTGCGCGATCTTCAGACAGAGACACCCGGCTCGTGCCGCGCGGAACCTTCATGGTTCCTCAGCGGCCGGCCGGGCCTGTAATTCGCGCTGTTATGCCGGGGCGGACCCCGTGAAAATCGGGCGTGCTCATGGACGGGTTTCTAGCAGCCGGTCTCCTGACAGTCCAGTAAAGCGGGGGTTTCGGGGCGCCGCCGACCCCCCTATAGTTCCGGCCCATGAACGCCTTCCCCCGCCTCCTTGCCCTTTCGGTCCTCACCTTCTTCCTCGGCCTCATCCCCGCGGCGGCGGACACGCTTGCCCGCATCGAGGCCACGGGCACCGTCCGGGTCGGCGTTACTGGCGACTACAAGCCCTTTTCCTGGGAAGAGCCTGCAGGCCATTTCGAGGGGCTCGATGTCGACATGGCCGAATCGCTGGCCGGCGATCTCGATGCCAAGCTCGTCTTCGTGCGGACCAGCTGGCCGACATTGATGGAGGATCTCGCGGCCGGGAAGTTCGACATCGCGATGGGCGGCATTTCGATCACGGCGGAACGCGCCCGGGTCGCGCTCTTTTCCGACCCGATCCTCGCCGACGGCAAGGCGCCGATCGCGCGCTGCGCGGACAAGGAGCGGTTTCAGACACTGGCGCAGATCGACCGTGAAGGCGTGACCGTGATCGTCAATCCGGGCGGCACCAACGAGCAATTTGCCCGCGCCAGCATTTCCCGCGCGACGCTGGTGCTCCACAAGGACAATGCGACGATCTTCGAGGAAATTGTCGAAGGCCGCGCCGACGTGATGATGACCGACGCCATCGAAACGCGGATCATGGCGCGCGAGCATCCCGAACTTTGCGCGATCAATCCCGACAAGCCCTTCACGCGCGCCGAGAAAGCCTATCTGCTGCCGCAGGACGCGCAATGGAAGGCGCGCGTCGACGACTGGCTCGGAAGGCTCGAGGCGATCGGTGCGTCGCAGGGAATCATCCGGAAGTGGACCGGCGTCACGCCGGAATGATGCGCTCCACTGCCCGCGCCTTCAGTGCCAGTTTGCCATCGCCATTGGTGAATGTGGCTTCCACATAGGCCTGCGTCTTCGAGACGTTCAGCACATGGCCTTCGCAGGCGAGCACGCCTTCCGTCACCGGACGGAAGAAATGCATCTGCAGGTCGCTGGTCGTGAAATTCCGGTCGTCCTCCAGCATGGTCATCAGCGCGAAGGAGCAGGTCTGGTCGGCCAGCGTCGCCAGATAGCCGCCGAAGACGGCCACCGGATTGAGGAAGGACGGATCGACCGGCCAGTCGTAGCGGATGCGGCCGGGCTCGATGACGGTGAGTTTCCCGGCATAAAGCTTCAGCGCCGCGACATGGGGCGGCGCCTTTTCCATCTCGCCCGCGGCGATGCGCTTCAGGATGTTCGACCAGCTCGGCATCAGTTTTCCGTCTTTTTCGTTATGGCCGCCGCGTCGGCCAGCATTTCCGGCAGCCCGATCAGGTCATTGTAGCGCTGGAAACTGACGCGCGCCTCGCCGGCCGGCAAGCCCTCGCCATTCAGCAGCGTCTCATAGACGCTTTCGAGCCGCGCGGTCACGGCGAGCAGCGCCGACACAGGGAAGAGCGCGATCCTGAATCCCAACTCCTGCAAAGCCTTCGCGCCGAGATAGGGTGTCTTGCCGTCCTCGACCATATTGGCGACCAGCGGCACGCCCTTGAACGTCTCCGCGACTTTCTGGAGCTCCGCCTCGTCGCGCGGCGCCTCGATGAAGAGAATGTCGGCGCCGGCCTCCACGAAAGCTTCTCCGCGCCTCAGCGCCTCGTCGAGATCATGCGTCGCGCGGGCATCGGTGCGCGCCATCACCTTGAAGTCGCGGCTCTCCCGCGCTTCCGCCGCCGCGCGGATTTTCGCCGCCGCTTCCGCGAGCGGCACCACTTC
Organism: uncultured Parvibaculum sp.; assembly: GCF_963975745.1. NCBI lineage: Bacteria > Pseudomonadati > Pseudomonadota > Alphaproteobacteria > Hyphomicrobiales > Parvibaculaceae > Parvibaculum > uncultured Parvibaculum sp. Next base: position 65,275 of record NZ_CAXBIB010000017.1, read on the forward strand.
CTTGCCTTCCATATGGCCGCAGCGTTTCGGGGAAACCTGATCCTCAAGCTGGATGCATTGCGCACCCGCCGCTTCATAGGCGCGTGTCAGCCGCGCCGCGTTCAAGGGCCCGCCATGGCCGTTGTCGCCATCGGCAATCAGCGGCACCGGTGCGGCGGCGCCTGCAATCGCGCGCACGCGCTCCGCCATTTCGGCGGCACTCACCAGGCCGATATCGGGCAGGCCGAAGCTTGCGCCCGAAACGCCGAAGCCTGTCATGTAGACCGTTTGCGCGCCGGCCTTCGCGGCAAGCCGCGCCGAGAGCGCATCATAGGCGCCGGGCGCGACGATGATGCCGGGGCGGGCGAGAAGCGTTTCGAGACTGGCGGCTGCGGGCATGGAGAAACTCAGAAGCTTGGCGGCGTGCAGGCCGAGACGATGACACAATCGACGGTGCCGGGATTGCGGAAGCGGTGCGGCAGGCGCGAGTCGAAATAGTAAGCATCGCCCGCGACCATGCGCCGGACCTCGCCGCCCACCGTCAGTTCGAGCACGCCTGACACGACGATGCCGCATTCCTCGCCGGTATGCGACAGCATTTCGTCGCCGGTGTCGGCGCCCGGCGCATAGCGTTCATGCATCATCTGGATGGCGCGGCCGCGCGTGTCGCGGCCGACGAGACGGAAGCTGACGGCACCATTGGCGATCTCGCGCAGTTCCTTCGCCTGATAGAAGACCTTCTTGCGCGGCTTCAGTTCCAGTGTCAGGAAATCGGCGATCGAGATCGGGAAGCCGTCGAGCACCTTTTTCAGCGAGCCGACCGAGGGGCTGATGCGGTTCTTCTCGATCAGCGAGATGGTGCCGTTGGTGACGCCGGCGCGCTTGGCCAGTTCGCGCTGCGAGAGGCCGTGCATCTTGCGCAGCTCGCGCAGGCGCGTGCCGACATCCGGCCCTTTCTGTTCCCCCTCAGGCGGCTCCGCGGGCGGGGCGGAGCTGTGGGCGCGTCGGAAGTCCCCCGTCATTTGTTTAGAATACTCAACGGCTTTAAAAGAGTCACGCAAAGCCTGCTTGCTTTCGAATGGCTGTAGACTTTCAATTGTCGATTATCACAATCGCGCCAGGCGGTGACGCCGCGCGCCCGGAGTGCCGACGGATGACCACGATGACACCGAACGATCTCGAAGCCTTCTGGCTGCCCTTCACGCCCAACCGGCAGTTCAAGAAGGAGCCGCGGCTGATCGCCCGGGCCAAGGACATGCATTACTACAAGCCGGACGGGACGGCGGTGCTGGACGCGACGGCGGGGCTGTGGTGTTCCAATGCCGGGCATTGCCGGGAACCGATCGTCAAGGCGATCCAGGAACAGGCCGGCGAGCTCGACTTCGCGCCGTCGTTCCAGTTCGCCCATCCCAAGGTCTTCGAACTGGCGAGCCGGATCGCGGCGCTGACGCCGGCTGACCTCGATCATGTGTTCTTCTGCAATTCGGGATCGGAAGCCGCCGACACGGCGCTCAAGATCGCCATCGCCTATCACCGCGCCAATGGCGAAGGCACGCGCACGCGCCTGATCGGCCGCGAGCGCGGCTATCACGGCGTCGGCTTCGGCGGCATTTCGGTCGGCGGCATGGTGGCCAACCGCAAGTTCTACGGGCCGCTGCTTTCGGGCACCGATCATCTGCCGCATACCTACAACCGCGCCGAGCAGGCCTTCACGGTGGGCGAACCGGAATGGGGCGCGCATCTGGCCGATGAATTGCAGCGGCTGGTCGAGCTGCATGACGCCTCGACCATCGCCGCGGTCATCGTCGAACCGATGGCGGGCTCGACCGGCGTGCTGCCGCCGCCGAAAGGCTATCTCAAGCGGTTGCGCGATCTCTGCGACAAGCATGGCATCCTGCTGATCTTCGACGAAGTCATCACCGGCTTCGGACGGCTCGGCCACGCGACCGCGGCCGAACGTTTCGGCGTCGCGCCCGACATCATGACGTTTGCGAAAGGCATCACGTCCGGCACGGTGCCGATGGGCGGCGCGGTGGTGCACAACCGCATCTACGAGGCGTTCCAGACCGGACCCGATCACGCGATCGATCTGTTTCACGGCTACACTTATTCCGGTCATCCGCTGGCCGCTGCGGCGGCGCTCGCGACGCTCGATCTCTATCGCGACGAAGGCTTGTTCGAACGGGCGAAGAAACTCGAAGCGCATTTCGCGCAGGCGGCGATGGCGCTGAAGGGTCATGCGCTGCTGCTCGACATCCGCACCATCGGACTTGCGGCGGCCGTCGATCTTGCGCCGGTCGACGGGTTGCCCGGCAAGCGCGGCTTCGACGCGATGCGCGCAGCCTTCCACGCGGAGAACATGATGGTGCGCGTCTCGGGCGACAGTATCGCCTTCTCGCCGCCGCTGATCGTCGAGGCCGACCAGATCGACGAGATTTTCGCGCGCTTCAAACGGGTGCTCGACCGGGTCGGCTGAGGGTCCGGAAGGGCATTTGCGACAGCGATTGTGACAGCGAAAACGACAGCGGACCCCCCCTCTGTCACGAAACTGTCACAAATGCACTTATCCCCGGGGGATAACTACACTTATCCCCGGGGGGAAAGTTTTTTCGGAAAAACTTGTCCCCGGGGTGGGGCGAATCGCGCGCCACGCCCCCGCCCCAAACGGGCTTCGCCCGTTTGACCCTCCCCGAGGGGAGGGTGGGAAGAGAAGCGAAGACACACCATCAAACGTCGTTCTACCCCGCCTTCTTCGCCGACTCGCGTTCGGCCCAGCCGTAGATGCCTTTCGACATCAGCGAGAGTTCGGATTTGCGTCGGGCGCCATAGACGCGGGCGCGGGCGGCATGGGCGTCGCGGTTGTCGGGTTCGGCCAGCGCCGCGGCCTCGACCAGGTGGCAGGCGAGGCGCAGGTCGGCCTCGGCGCCGCTGGCCGACAACTCCTCCGCACGCTGAATTAATTTGCCGACACCGCCGGCGAGCGCGGCGAGTTCGCGGGCCAGGGCCGCATCGGGCGCCGGCTTCAGGTTGGCCGGGTTGCCGTCGTACCAACCGCCATAAAGCCGCCAGATATTGTGCAGGATGAATTCCGGCTCGTCATAGACGGGCTTCAGGTAGGGCTTGTCCATGTAGTGCGCGGGCAGGCGGACGCCATGAACGATGTCGTCGAGGCGGGCGCCCGCATTCATCATGTCGAGGGCGCGGGAAACGAGGAACTCAAGCGCCGAGGCAATCGTGTCGAGGACGCCGGCGATGCGGGCCTTGCCGGCGATGGGGAGGCCGTGGGCCGGCAGCAGCAGCTCCGGCTCGCGCGCGGCCATTTCACGCAGGGCCTTGGCCCATTCGAGCGGATAGCGCTGGACCTTCTGCGGATTGCCGGCATTGGGGAAAACCCAGGTGACGAAATCGCCCGAGCAGATCGCCTTGTGTTCGGGCACCCAGGCCCAGAGATGATCGTCGGTCTCGCCGATGGCGTGAAAAAGCTCGAAGCGGGTGTCGCCCGCGCGGAATTCCATCCGTTCCCGGAAGGTCGTGTCGGGCTCGACCCAGGGATCGGGGCCGAAGCGGCGGGGGCCCGGCCTGCCCTGCCCGCCCATGCGCAATTCGGTGGCCGGCGCGAATTGCCGCGCGTTGATGGTGAAGTTGTAGCCATTGGTCAGCTCGTAGCGGCGGAAGCGCGGGCTGACATTTTCATGGGCGAGAATCTGCGGACGGCGCGCGCCATTGTCGCAAGCCTCGCAGAGAAAGGCGCCGGTGCCGCCGACATGATCGGCATGGCCATGCGTGTAGCAGATATGGGAGACCGGTTCCTTCGTCCAGCCGCGCAGCGATTTCAGCACGCCCTGGCCGAAGGCTTCGAGGCTGGTGTCGAACAGCACCAGGCCGTCGCCGCTGCGGAAGGCGACGACATGGGAGAAGGCCTCGATCAGCGCGATGCCCGGCGCGATTTCCGATAGCTCGGTGGTCGGCCGGTTGACGAGGCCGGCGCCTTCGTAAATGTCGTTGTCGATGTAGCGCGCGGATGTCGCCAGAAGATCGGCCATGCGGGGTCTCCCTTGAGGGTTTTCGCGATGGTCGGACAGCGCGGCGGGTTTGTCGACAGGTTTGCGGGCGGATTCCGCGTGGCGGAAAGGGGGAGCTGTTGCCATTCCGGGCCGCGGCGGCGCATGGTTGCGCGGGCAGCGAGGGGGGCGGGAATTGCAGACGGTCAATATCGAGGCGATGCGGCTTTCGCCGGAGGTACTGGATCTCAGCCGGGCGGAGCTGCTGAAGGGGCGGGCGTGGAGTTCAGCGCTGGCGGTCTTCATGCTGCTTTCGCTCTATGCCGTCATTCTGACCTTCATGGCGCCTCTCCTCGATATCGCTATCTGGGCGGCGGGGGCGACGGCGATGATCGGCCTTACGCTGCTTCTGCCCGCACTCTATGAGAAGCGCGGCCTCTCCCTGGCCAATGCGCGCAACTATCTCTTCTGGCATACGGCGACAGCGGCGGCGACCGGGCTCGTCTGGGGCCTCGGTGCGGCGTGGCTTGCCGATCCCGGCGCCGACATCAGCATCTATTCGACCGGCATCATGCTGCTCAGCCTGACGCTGGGCGGCATCTCCCCCCAATCGGCCTATCGCCGCTCCTATGTGGCACTGGCGTCCTGCGCGCTGCTGCCCTATGCGGGGTGGATTTCCTTTGCTGCCGATTGGCCGCTCAGCGCCGTCGGCATCGGCACGCTATTCGCCTATGTCTTCTTCATGTCGGCCTCGGCGCGGGTCGAGATCGCGACGCGCGACGCCATCGCCGTCGAACACAATCGGCGCCTGATGGAAACGCTGTCGCGGCAACACGAAGCGCTGCAAAAGGCGAGCGAGGAAAAGACGCGGTTTCTGGCCGCGACCAGTCACGACCTCGCCCAGCCGCTGCACGCCCAGGGCTTCTTCCTGGCCGCCTTGCGCGAGCGAACGCAAGATGCAGCGCAGATCGAGCTTCTCGACAAGATCGAGGCGAGCTGGCGCGGGCTCGGCAGTCTGCTCGACGGGTTGCTCGACATATCGCGGCTCGATGCCGGCGCCATCGTTGCCGATTTCCGTCATGTCGACATGGCGGCGCTGGCGCGACGGATCGCCGACGAGTTTTCGGCCGTGGCAGAGAGCAAGGGCGTGCGCCTCGACATCGATGTCGTGCCGACGGCAGCGCGGACCGATCCGATGCTATTCGGGCGAGTCCTGCGCAACCTCCTGTCCAATGCGATTAAGTTCACCGATGCGGGCGGCACGGTGACGCTGGCGGTGCAGCCAGACGGCCAGCAGGCGAAAGTGAAAATCGCCGATACCGGTATCGGTATCCCCGCCGGACAGCAGCAGGCGGTGTTTCAGGAATATGTGCAGCTCGGCAACCGCGAACGCAACCGCGAAAAAGGGCTCGGACTTGGTCTTTCGATCGTGCGCCGTCTCACCGCGATGCTCGACATCGAGACGGTGCTGACATCCGAGTCCGGAAAGGGAACAAGCTTCGTTCTGACGTTGCCGGGCGCCGTCGTGTTACAAAACGCAAACGAAAAAATGCCGGAGCAGCCGCTGCCGGACCCGCGTGTCGATCATATCTGCGCTCTCATTGTCGACGACGAGGACGCGATCCGAAACGGCATGTCGACCGTGCTGTCGAGCTGGGGCTGCCAGGTCTATGCGGCGGAATCGGGCGACGATGCCGTGCGGCTTCTCGACCGCATGGACGTCATGCCGAACGTGCTGATCGTCGACCAGCGTCTCGGCGCCGGCGAAACGGGGATGCAGGTGATCGAACGGATACGCGACGAACTGAACGACGAGATCGCCGCGGTGATGATGACCGGCGACATTTCGGCGGACATGTCCGGTGGCGCGACGGGAAGCGTGCGCATTCTGCACAAGCCGGTCGAGCCGACGCTTCTCTGCCGCGTTCTCTGCGAGACCAGCAGTGCGGCCGCGTTCAATCGATGAGACCCATGGCGCGCGCCTTGCTGACGCAGGCGGTGCGGCGGGTGACGCTCAACTGTTTGAATATCTGCTTGATGTGGGTCTTCACCGTGTTCTCGCTGATGCCGAGAACTTCGGAAATGCTGCGGTTGGAGTAGCCTTCGGCAACCAGACGCAGCACTTCAAGCTGCCGGGCGCCGACAGGCCGCTCCTCACCCGCATGTTCCGGCGATCTGCCTTCAGGGAGGCGGGGTGAATGCGGATCGTTCTCGATGACGGACCAGAGTTCCGGCGGCAGGAATATCTCGCCACGCAGCACCTGTTCGATGGCCGTGCCGAGCACCTTTGCCGGCGCCGATTTCGGCACAAAGCCCATGGCGCCGATGCGCAGCACCTTTTCGACCGGCGGAAGCGTGTCGATGCCGGAGACGATCAGCACGGGGATCGTGCATTTGCGCGCCTGGAGGGCCGTGATGAGGGCGACGCCGTTCATCTCCTCCATGACGAGGTCGGAGACGATCAGATCGTAGCGGCGGCCGCTTTCGATCTCGGCCAGAAGATTATGCGGCGAGGCAAAGCCCGTGCAGCGATAGGCCGGGTCGAGCGAGACGATGACCTCGCGAAGGCCATCGAGAAACATGCGGTGGTCGTCGACGAGGGCAATCTCGACGAGCTTGCCGGTCAAGGATGCAACTCCAGATCGGCATAGCGCACATTCGCGCCGCTTTGCATGTCGATGCAGGGCGCCGGCGCTCCGCGCGACGCGACGCACAGATAGAGACCGGCCGATGTGCGAACCCAGATGCCGCCTTGCGGGTTGGGCAGGTAGGCGGTGCGCGGCTCGCCGGCGGCGATCAGAACGGCGGCCGCGATCAGAACCGCGCCGGCAAGAACGGCCCAGGGCGTGTTGAACACCTTCGCCGCCGACCGGACCGATGCAGGAATTTCCATGTGCGAGACTCTTTCGTATCCGTTCGCGGCCCGCGCCGCCCATGCGCGCATACTGCCCGACGCGGCGCCTCCCGGTCCAGACGTCTTCGCGGGCCGCAGGCGCTCCGCCGCCGGACAGTTTGACAAGTCTTCCCGAATTCCGTTGCCTTGAACTGCCGCATTTCGTTTATTCCCGTTTGCCGCGACGATCGATCACCCGAAAGTATGAGCCGCCATGTCCGAGACCCAAGCCGCGCCGAAGGCCGGAACACAGATTTCATGTTCGCGAGGCTTCGCAAACTGGCTCCAGCAGAACAATGTCAGCTTCGGGCTGACCTCCTACCAGTCGGGACGGCTTTACCTGGTCGGGCATCAGGCAAACGGCGTGTTGAGCTTTCACGAGCGGCATTTCGTGCGCGCAATGGGCGTTTCCGCGACGCCGCAGCGGATCTTCCTCGCTAATCATTTCCAGATCTGGCGGCTCGAAAACGTGCTGGGGCCGGGTCAGATGGAAGGCGAATTCGACCGCAATTACGTGCCGCGCAATGCGCAGACGACGGGCGATCTCGATGTTCACGATGTCGGCGTCGAGAAATCGGGCCGCGTCATCTTCGTCAACACGAAATATTCCTGCCTCGCAACACCGAGCGCGACGCACAGCTTCAAACCGATCTGGAAGCCGCCTTTCATCTCGCGGCTGGCGCCGGAAGATCGCTGCCATCTCAACGGGTTGGCGATGCAGGACGGCGAGGCGCGATACGTAACCGCTGTCTGCCGCAGCGACGTGGTGACGGGGTGGCGCGACCGGCGCGCCGAGGGCGGCCTGATTGTCGACGTGAAGACCAACGCGTTTGTGACGCAGAAGCTTTCGATGCCGCATTCGCCGCGGCTTCACAACGGAAAGCTCTGGGTTCTCGATTCGGGTCGCGGGCGGCTCTGCACGGTCGACGAGAGGACCGGCGAGACTGAAACGATCGCCTTCCTGCCGGGCTTTTTGCGCGGTCTCGCCTTTCACGGGCCCTTCGCGTTCGTGGGCCTGTCGCTGCCGCGCGACGGCAGCTTTTCTGGGCTCGAACTCGACGGCGAACTCGAGAAGCGGGACGCAGAACCCTGGTGCGGGGTGCAGGTGATCGATACGCGCAGCGGCGACGTGGTGCAGTGGATCCGGTTTACCGGCGAGATCCGCGAACTGTTCGACGTGTTCACGCTGCCCGGCGTGAAGAACCCGATGGCGACGGGACTGCTCGACCCGACGATCCAGTCGCTGATCACCATCGAGGGATGGGATGAGGCCGACAGACCGGCTTCGTCGTGAACGGCCTCGCGATTTAACCAAGTTTCACATTTTCCTCAGCGCCGAATCCGCCGGAATCCTCTGCGACTCCGGCTTCGCTCACCATTTCGGGTGATTGGCGGCGTTTACCGGATTCCCTAAGCCGAAGTTGCAGTCGGTTGCGGAGCGCGCGACCGCACAGGGCGATGCAGTGTACATGTGGGGAATGCGATGACGTCCGGAGCCAGGATCGACAAGGCGGCGGAAGCCGCAACATTCCGCGAGCAGTTGAACAGCAACGCCTATAGCTACTACAGCATGGCGGTCGCGGAGACTTCCGGCGACGGCGGGGCGGCGAAAGGGCTGAAGCGTCTGTTTGCGGCGGCGCTTCTCTCGTCGACCTCCGTGATGGCGTTCGGGATTCCCGCCGGGGCAGCTCCGGCCGCCTGCGCGCAGGACGGCTCGCCGACGACCTATATCTGCAGCGGCGACAATGGCGACAGCAGCGTTCTCATCATGGGCAACGGTGCGACGGTGACGGCGGACGAAACCTTCAGCATCGAGACCACGGGCGAAGCCTTCGCGGTGGGCGTCAATGCGGGCATTCGCGTCACCGGCGACGGATCGACGATCAAAAATTACGGCTCCGTCATCACCGGCGTCACGCCGAGCCACTACACCTATGCCCGGCACGACGCACTGTCCGCCAGTGGCACGACGGGCACGTCGCGCGTCGAGAACAAGGAAGGCGGTTACGCATCGACCACGAGCGAGACGAGCTTCGCGCTTTACGCATTTTCGGGCGGCACCGCCGAAACCGGCAACGCTGGCACCGTGGTCACGACCGGGGATCACAGCGACGCCCTTGTCAGCCGCGGTGGAAGTTCGGCGCTCGCCGAAAACTCGGGCAGCATCACCGCCGGAGGGCACAGCGCCAACGGGCTGACCGCCACAGCGACCAACGGCACGGCCGAAGCGAACAATCTCGAAGGCGGCACCGTCACGGTCAACGGTGAGAGCGCCGCGGGGCTCTATGCCCAGGGCAGCATCGCCAACGCGACAAACGACGGCACGATCTACGTCACCGACAATTACTCGACCGGCATCGCGCTCAGCGGCGACACGGTGACGGGAACGAACAACGGCACGATCGAGGTGAGCGGCGACTATTCGACCGCCATGTTCGGCACCTCCTACGGCCTCGCGACGACGAACCTGACCAACAACAGCACGATCACGGTCACGTCGGAATATTCGACCGGCATTGTCGGCACCGGGCCGACGGTCAACATCACCAATGCGGAAGGTGCGACGATTTCTTCCGGCGCTTCGGGCATCGCCGTTGTCGCCGGCGGCGCGAGGTCGGGCACGATCAGCAATGCCGGCACCATCACGGGCGATGTGAATGGCGGCGGCAGCAGGCGGATCGCGGTCAAGGCCCGGGCCACCAGCGGCATGACGGTTGAGAACACCGGCACGATCGACGGCACCATCGACTTCGCCTATGCCACGGATACGACGGTCAACAATATCGGGGGCACGGTCGGCGACGGCGAGGTCGCCATTTCCGTCGGCAATGGCGAGAATGTCGTCACCATCAGCGGCGACGGCAACGCGATCGACGGCGCCATCGTTTCCCGGGGCACGAGGATCGTAATGGGCGTCGTGCCGTTCGACGTCGATATGGACCCGGAGCCGGAGCCCGCGTCCACGCTCAATTTCCGGCAGACCGATACGCTGGTTCTGAATTCGGGCTATTCCGGGCGCGCCATCGAGAACTTCCAGACCGTGAACTTCTTCGACGGCGTGACGGAGTTCTACGGCGTCGACATCTTCAACTCCGCAGGGGCTCCCGACGTCAATATGACCGGCGATGGCGGTGTCCAGCAGATGTCCATGGAGGCGTCCGGCACCCAGGTGAACGTCTACAATGGCGCGACAGCGCATGTGTCTGGCGGGTATGTGAGATTCGATGCCCACACGGTGAACGTGACCGGGAACAGCGAGGCCCCTGCCGCCGAGCAGGTTGCGACGCTCTCCGTTGCCGCCGATTCCGAGATCCATGTCAGCGGCGACGTGACCTTCGGCGCGCTTGGCCGGTTCACGGTCGGCGTCGACGAGCCCTATGCGGTGGAAGATAGGAACGTGCAACTCAAGAAGAGGGTGCGCACGAACGGATTCCTCAGCAGCAGCACGCTCACCTTCGCTGACGGGTCGCAGATCTATGCAGATGTGACGCGCGGCATCGAGCTGACGGATGGAAACGAGATCCAGATCGCCGATGCCCATGACGGCATTTCCGATTACGGCGTTTCGGTTTACGACAACACGACGCTTTTCGACTTCACGCATGAAATTCGCAGCGGCGATCTCGGCGATCAACTCTATCTGATCGTCGAGCGCGTGCTGACGGCCTCGCAGGCGACGGACAACAACAATGGCCGCACGAACGCGAAAAGCATCGCCGACGCCATCGACCGCTTCATCGAGAACGCACCGGCGGACAATCCGATCGTTATCTACCTCGCGCGGTTCCCGGTGGAAGAGCAGGAAGCGCAACTCTACAAGCTCGTGCAGGACAGTCTGCCTTCCGAGTCAGGCTCCGATGGCAGCAGCACGATCGTTTCAACCGACATGGTGCTCGACCTCGTGATGGACCGGCTGTCGGGCGGCGGTTTCGCTGTGGTCGACAGCGGCACGGGCCAGACCGGCGTCTCGGCGGGCGACATGGCCCTTGGCGGTGTCGGCAATGTCGCCCTCTGGGGACGCATCGGCGGCAGCATGGCCGAGTATACGCCGGACAATGTGAACGGCTTCGACAGCGACACGTTCGCCGCGTCGATCGGCGTCGACGGCGACATCAGCGCGCGGTTCCGCGCGGGCATCGCGGTATTCTATTCAAACACCAAGGTGGACGAGAACGGTGCGGGCGCCAATAGCTCGCAGGACATCGAAGGGTTCGGGGCGCTTCTCTACGGCACGTATCGGCCCTCCGACTTCTACGTCAACGCCACTCTCGGCTACGGCATCAACGCCTATGAGAGTCGACGCACGGCGCTGGGCGGCGTCAACTCGGCCGATTATGACGGTTCGCAGGTGATGGCGCGCGTGGAAGCAGGCAAGGTCTTCACCCACGGTTCATGGGATGTCACACCGAATGTCGGCCTGCGGTTCAATCATGTGTCGATCGACGGCTACACCGAGACGGGACCGCTGCCGACGACGGTCGGCTCGCAGGAGGTGACCTCGCTCCGTGCGGCGCTGGGCGTCAACGCGCGCTACACGCATGTGATGGATAATGGTGCGAAGCTCATTCCGGAAGTCTATATCCGCGGGCTCGAGGAGCTGGCCGATCCGAACGAGGCGCTGACCGGCTCGATCGCGGGGGGCGGCACCTTCGTCAGCCAGTCCACGCCGAGAGATCGCTTCAGCCTTGCAGCGGGTGCGGGTCTCACATACGAGCTCGACGACAAGGTTTCGGTGCGGGTGCTTTATGACGGTGAATTCCAGAGCGACTACCAGGAACACAGCCTGACGGCGGCCATTCGCCTCGCCTTCTAGTCTAGGCCGCAGGTTTTTCGACAGGTTTGCGGGCGGATTCCGCGTGTCGGGAAGGAAGGAAGGGGTTCACGCGGAGGCGCAGAGAAGAAGAGAAAGACTGGCGCCTTGCGCCGAAGTACAAGGGCGCCCTTCAGCGTTTCTCCGCCTTGCCGACGGTTTCGACATAGGCGCGCAGCACCGCGTTGATGCGGGCCTGATAGCCGGGGCCGCCACGCTTGAAGAAGTCGATCACCGAGCGGTCGAGGCGCATGGTGACCGGCTGCGCTTCCTCGGGCATCAGCATTTTTGCGGCGCGAAAGAATTCCGGGCCGAGTTCGGGGATGTCGGAATAGTCGATCTCGCTGTCGGGCTTCGCCTTCAGCCGCGCGAGCTCATCCGCCCGCCTGGGCTTCGCGCCATTCCTTGTACGCTTTGCGCTCATTCCTGTCGGCCTTCCGTGCCGAGACGATCCGTCTCTTTTCGCCGCGCCAGGTGAAGACGACGACGATCACGACGATGCCGTCGATCTCTCCGATGGCGATGTAGCGCCGCTCGTCCGCTTCACAAAGAGATATTGTTATTTGTATGTACGATTATCAATAATTTCAACAGCGGCTTCCGCGCCGGACGATGCAGGGGTTTAATGGGGCCGGTGGTGTGGGGGGTTTTCGATGAAACATGCGGCGGAGGAGCTGAAGGCGCTGCCCGGGGGGTCGATCCTCGGGGCGCTGGGGGACAGCGAGCGGGCGGAGCTGGCCGCGATCGCGCGGCGGCGGCGGCTGGCGGCCGGCGAGACCGTGTTCGCGCAGGGCGATCCGGGCGAGGCGATGCTGGTGGTGCTGACGGGGCTCTTGCGCATCCACATCCTGACCGCCTCGGGGCGCGAGGTGGTGCTCGATTATGCGGGGCCCGGCCAGGCGATCGGCGAGATCGCGGTGCTGGATGGCGGCCCGCGCGCCGCCGGCGTGACCGCGGTCGAGGCCTCGGAAGTGATGATGCTGACGCGGCGCGACCTGCTGCCCTTTCTGGCGCGGCATCACGATGTGGCGCTGCGGGTGATCGGCGTGTTGTGCGCGCGGCTCCGGCGCACCAACGATCTCGTCGAGGCGAGTTCGACGGCGCTCGGGATCGGGCCGCGGCTGGCGCGCGGGCTGCTGCGGCTGGCCGGCATTGCGGCGAACGGGGATGTGGATGTGGATGAGGGGCCGCATCCATTGAAGATCACGCAGGGCGAGCTCGCCGCGCATGTCGGGCTGGCGCGCGAGAACGTCAACCGGCAGTTGCGCGAATGGGAAGAGGCCGGGCTGCTCGAACTCGGGCGCGGGCGGCTGTCGCTTCGCGACGCGGCGGCGCTGGCCGAGATCGCCGAGGAAAGCGACTAGAGTCTTTGTCTTGTCGCGTTTCCGGACGGTGAACCGGCTTCCACTTCATCTGGAAACGCTCCAGCGCCGGCCGTCGCTTTCTTCAATCGAAAACAATTCCGCTCAAAAGCGGGCGCGGGTTTCGTATTGCAGGGCGCGGACGCGCTGCGTGCCGAAGCCCTTGACCTCGATCCCGCCGAGATCGGCGGTGGCGAATTCCTGGCCGATCAGCGCGAAGGTCGGTTCGTCGATCAGGATCTGCATCGGTTCGCAGAGCGCTTCGAGACGGGCGGCCAGATTGGCCGCCGGACCGAAGATGTCGTAGACATATTTCTGGATGCCGACCATCGAACCGATCAGCGCGCCGGTCGAGACGCCGATGCGGCAATGCCATTTCGTCGGGTGGGATTCGTTGCGCTTTTCGAGATAGCGGCGCATGCGCAGGGCGACCCGGGCGATGTTGGCCGCGTGATCGGGCACGGCTTCGGGCACGCCCGAGACCGCCACATAGGCATCGCCGATGGTCTTGATGCGCTCGCAGCCGAAGAGTTCGGTGATGCGGTCGAAGGCCGAGAAGATGTCGTTGAGTTCGGAGACGACCGAGCCCGGATCGCTGGCGATCGCCATGTCGGTGAAGCCGATGAAATCGAGCATCAGCACCGAAGCGGAATCGAAACGCTGCGGCGTGGTGGTGCCGAAATCCTTCAACTCGTCATAGACCGAGCGCGGCATGATGTTGAGCAGCAGCTTCTCGACGCGCTCCTTTTCGCGCTGCAGCTCGCGGGCGTTCTTTTCGGCCATGCGCGAATAGGAATCGAGCATGTATTCGGCTTCGCGCTGTTTCGAGACGTTGCGCGCCTCGACCAGGACGGCCGGGCCCTCCTCCGTGTCGATGCGGCGCAGATCGAGTGCGAGGCTCAGCGTGCGGGCACCGGCCTTGACGTCGGTGTCGCGCGAAAAGACGCGGCCGGCCGCAAGGCGCGTGGCCGCCTTCTCAGTATCGAGCGCGGAAAGGCGGCGCGGCAGCGGCGCGTCGGGGTCGTCGTCTCCGGGCGGGAACCACTGGAAGAAGCAGGCGTTCTCGAAGCGGATCTCCCAGCTTTCGGGATCGGCGATCGCCACGGCGGTGCCGAGGCTCTGAAGCGCGGTGCGCAGCATTTCCTGTCCGGCGGTCATGGCGCGCCCTCTCAGTCGTAGCGCACGACGATCAGGGATTCGCGCCGCATCACCTCGCGATGGACATGGGCGACATCGTCGGCGGCGAAATCGAAATCCTCCAGCGTCTCCTTCAGCAGGCCGGCCAGTTCGGCATATTCGGCGCGGGAGATGCCGAGCGGCGCATGGACGCGGCGCAGCACATCGTCGGAGACGGTGGCCGGACCGCCGGTGATCGAGGCGATGAACTGCGTCTGGTGGTCGACCAGGCGGCGCATCTCGATATCGGCGAAATAGCGCTGCAGGCCGGGATGGTCGAGCACCTTGTCGTAGAAGGCCGAGACGATCTTGCGGATGGCGGCAAAGCCGCCATTGCGTTCGAAAATGGTCTTGCTCACGCGCCCGCGCCCCCGCTGCCGTTTCGTTCCGGGGCCGGAGTATAGTCCCATCATCGCTTCTCCTGTCCAAAAAAATGGGGGCCGGCGGAAGATCCGCCGGCCGCCTGTGTCAAAAAGGGAGGGCCACCTGTTCAGCTTTCGACCGAGAGCGCGGCCTGCATCGCGATCGGGCGCGAAAGGTTGAAGTAATTGGGCGAGGTCCGCATCACCGTCTCGTGGATCTCGCGGAAATCGGCTTCCGAGCCCGAGCCCTTGATGCGCACCGTGTAGTGCAGCGTCTCGTAGCCGGCCGGCACGGCCGCATCGAGGCCCAGGAAACCGCGCAGGTCGAGCGTGCCATGGGTCTCGATCTCGAGTTTCTCAATCACGATGCCCTTCAGCGCGGCATTGGCGACATAGCCGACCGTCATGCAGGCATTGAGCGCGGCCATCAGCATTTCCTGCGGATTGGCGTGGTTGTTTTCGCCGAGCAATTCGAAAGGCTCGTCGATGGGCACGGTGAAGCGGCGCGGCACGCGCACACCGCCCATGGTGAAGGCCTCGACGGTCGTCTCGCTCAGCGTGCGGCCGCGCCAGGCGGTGTTGACGCGGAACTCGACCATGCCTTTCGACACGTCCTTGCCGATTTCGCCGGCCAGTTCGCCGAGGGCGGCGAGATCGAGGCCGTTGACGCGTTCGACATCGCCGCCGATCTTTTCATGCTTGCTCATGTTGGTTCTCCGTTTCATTCAGGGTTGGGGGAGCGGCGCCTTCAGCAGAAAGCCGGCGCCACGGCTTCGACTTTCGCCCGCCCGCCGGGGAAGATCGCCTCGACGGTTTCGAGCAGCTTCGGATGGGTCATGCCGGAGCCGAGATAGGTCCAGCGGATGGCACCCTGCTGGGCGGCCGCGATCTCGTCGCGTTCGGCGGCCGAGAAGCGGCGGTTGCAGGCCTGTTCCAGCGCGGCGATGTTGAATTCGCCCTGCTGGGCGAGACCTGCGTCGAGGAACATGCCGATGGCGAAATAGTCCTCGATGCCCTTTTCGATCTCTTCCGGCGCCATCGAGGCGGCCAGCGCCTTGACGATCTCGGTGTCGAGCTGGGCGTGCTGGCACTCTTCCATCCAGTGATGCTTCAGCAGGCTGCGGAAGAGCGGATCGAGATCGCCATTGTCGCGGACGCTTTCGTTGTAGTGGCGCTGCGTCATCCATTCGATGTGAAGGATGGTCAGCGCGACGCCGAGCGGCGTATGCGACAGCACCTTGTCGGCGACCGCCGATGCCGGGCCGATCACCTCGACCGGCGTGCCGAAGCCCGACAGGAAAGCTTCGCGGAAGCATTTGAAGAGATGGATGTGCTTTGCCTCCTCGGCCGCGAATTGCAGCAGGGCGCGGTCGCGCCAGTCGTCGGCGCCGAGTTCGGGCCGGGCATGATCCATCACGAAGGGCAGGATGAATTCCTCGACCAGGCCGAAGATGTAGAGATATTCGTGGCCGCGGATCTGGTTGAAGGCCAGGCGCTCGGCCGGCGAGAGGCAGGCAATGTCAGACGTGCGCGCCAGCGCCTCGGGCATGAAGGGGCGGGTGAAGTCGAGCATGCGGCCCGGACCGATCAGGTCCTCGACGCGCCAGTTGACGCGTTCGGAAGCGGCCAGGGCATTGCGGAAGGTCGAATTGTCGAGGGGAGCGTTCATCGGAATGGTCCTTTCAGGGGGAGGGAGCGTTGAATCTTTCTCTATCGGGGGAAGACGGCGCCGCCGCGGGGCGATACGGGCGGGAGGGGACCCGTTTCCGGTCGGGGGTTACCGGGGCCCGCGGCGGTGCGCGTCAGGCTTGCGCATGGACGATCGGGGGTTCGATCCAGCGCATGGCCGGGAAGTCCCGGCCGAGGGGGACGGCGATCACGGACAGCATGCAGACCGTCGCGACGATCATGGCGGCTTCGTTTGCCATCCGGGGAAGGCGTGTCATTTCGATATCTCCTGTCTTTCTGTCGAGGGGCCCGGGGGGCCGTTGCATCGGTGTCGTCCGATGGGTCCTTGATAGGGCAGACAGGCGCGGCGCTCCGTGACGGGCGTCACACAAGCGAAAAAGAACTGGATTTTTTTTCGGGGGGAGCAGGAAGGAAGAAGATTTTGCACGCCCACGGGTATCGCCTTCGGCGATCCCGAGGACAGGCTCCGGCGCGGAGGCGCGGAAGAAGGGAAGAAAGGAATTGTTCACGCAGAGGCGCAGAGGCGCCGAGTATGCGGGTCCGTCAGGGGCCGACGCGGGGCCGCAGTAGATGAGAAGAAAGACGTGAATGGCCCGAATAAATCGGGCCATGAGGTTTGGGGGATGGGGTGTTGGGTTTCTCGACCGGTGGGGCAAGAGGCGTTGCGAGTGGGCCCCGGGGACAAGCCCCGGGGTGACACTTCCATTTTTTGTCGGCGTCGAAACTCAAGCGGCCGCTCGCAATGACGGCTGGAGAGAACGGGCCTCGCTATTTCGGCGTCAGCCCCAGCATCTTCGCGATCATCCTGTCGAGGGTGCGCTTCGAGGCGACGGCCATCAGGATTTTTTCGGCGAGGCGGCCCTTGACGGCGGCGTAGCGGACCTTCGGCTTCGGCGTCGTCAGTGCCTTGTGGATCAGGCGGCCCAGCGTTTCGGCCGGCAGGCCCTCGCGGCCCTGGTCGATGAAGACCTTCTGGAATTTCTCGAGGATCGGCAGCCAGGGCGAGTTGCCGTAGCGGGCGATGTCGATCTCTTCCGCCTTGTCCCAGATCGCGGTCTTGACCGGGCCCGGGCCGATGACGATGACGTCGATGCCGAACAGCATCAGCTCGCGGCGCAGGCTTTCCGAAAAACCTTCCAGCGCGAATTTCGATGCCGCGTAAGGCCCGATGAAGGGCATGGCGCGGATGCCGCCGACCGACGAGATGTTGACGATGCGGCCGGGCGGGCCCTTCAGCGATCGGTCGGCGCCCAAGAGCGGCGCGAAAGCCTGGGTCACCAGCAGAGGGCCGGTCAGATTGACTTCCATCTGTGTGCGGAAATCGGCCGGGTCGATTTCGAGCAGCGGGCCCGAGACCGCGATGCCGGCATTGTTGACGAGGCCGGCCAGCGTTTCGCCCTTCAGCGCGGTGCGGACTTCCGCCGCGGCCGCGCGGATGGCCGCTTCGTCGGTGACGTCGAAGACCAGGGGCGTGAAGCTCGCGCCGAATTCCTGCCTGAGTTTGTCGGCGTCCGCCTGCTTGCGGACCGAGCCGAAGACATGGAAGCCCTTTTCGATCAGGACCTTTGCGGCGGCATGGCCGATGCCGGTCGAGACGCCGGTGACGACGATGGATTTCATTTTGCTGGTTCCCCGGTTGGCGCCCCCGCCCCAAACGGGCTTCGCCCGTTTGACCCTCCCCGAGGGGAGGGTGGGAAGAGAAGAAAATCGTCAAACCTAGATAGAGACTCGACCCTTAAAGGTCCAGATCGTATCTGACCCAGTTTCGCGGTTGGGCGAGTTTGTCGTAGAGGGCGCGGGCGGTGGCGTTGGCGATGTCGGTCTGCCAGTAGAGGCGCAGCCAGCCGTCGGCGCGGCCTTTGGCGGCCAGCGCCTCGATCAGCGCGCGGCCCGCTCCTCGCCCGCGCGCTTCTTCCTTCACATAGAGGTCTTCGAGATAGCAGACCGGCTTCGGGCTCCAGGTGCCGGGATGGAGGAGCGCATGGGCGAAGCCGAGCGGGCCGTCCGTGCCTTCGGCGATCAGGCCGATATGGTTCGGCGCGGGCGCGAGGAAGCGTACCCATGTGTCGGCGCTCACCTCGGGCGGCAGCGATGTTTCGTAGAAGGCGAGATAGGAAGCCCACATGGTGTCCCAGCCTTCGTGGTCGGCGGCGGTGAAGGGACGTGTGCGGATGGTTTTTGCAGACAAGACGGCAGCCTCCTTCCTACCACCCTCCCCTTGGGGATTCCTCTGCAAAACACAGTGTGCTTTGGTCGTCAGA